>CAXUEB010000297.1:2025-4335 GCA_964249775.1 uncultured Spirosoma sp. | reverse complement strand
ATCTGGTAGTTATTGTGTCCAAGTGCTTCTAACAGAGGCAGGATAAGTACTTTCCAAACGGAATCCTCTTTGAATTCTTCTGATTGAAGTTGTGTAAAATTGAACTGTTGATAAAGGTTAGTAGGGTCGATTATGGCGAGCGGTCAAACAAAAGAGCGTGGGGCAGTTGCATCTGCTCGTTACGTGAGGCTTTCCACGGCCCGTACAACAAAGCAACGCCCACGCAGATCGCGTAGGCGTTGCTTTACTTTACTCCCTGTTGCACTTTACTTGTGAAAATTTCAGGTAACAAGATTCTTAGCTAAACGTTACAATATGTTGTTTTCGCTATTAGGTCATTCGTTAGAGTTTACAGATATAAATGAAATGAAGTTGGTATAAATACCAATTAGAAACCATGCAAAAACGCGAAAGTCTTCTAAGCCGAAGCCCTTGAGACATGCCATGCTTTACTGCTCGTTGGGCGGGTTAACGACCGTCAGGCCAGGAACGTAGATAAAATCGTCAGTGTTGCGGGTATACAACTCGAAGCCATTCAATAAAGCGGTAGCCGCAATCAGGCAATCACCAAGCGACATTTTACGTTGCTGTCGAAGTTCCGTTGCTTTGTCAATAATAGCATCCGTTACGGGTATCATCCGTATTGACTCGAAAAGCGTTTCAAAGTAGTCTTTATCCTCGGCAGGCAATTTGTGATACCCTAACGCTTCAACTTTGGTAATGACCGAAACCACGGCATCGGATGCGGCAATTAACGGACGCAGCCCTCTATACTTATCCGAAGCAGAATAAATAATTAGGTTGGAGTCAAGCAACTTCATTATTCGTTCCGAAAAGGTAATTTACGTTCTCGCGTTTCTCTAACGTAAGCGGCCATCTCTTCAACGTCAAGTGTTTGGCTGCCTCCACGCATGATTCGTTCACGCGCTTTGACGCGTTCTTCTTCTGATAACTCCAGCTTCTTCTGAACCCGATGGGGTACATGTTCCCGGTTTAATAAGGATAACACACGAGCGGCCTCCTGTTCGTCCTGTATGTCGATGTCGATGTGAGTCATTGTATTGAGCTGTTCCGTTGCGCGGAATGGCGATTTACCCCTAAAAAATCAATTTATTAACGCTCTTTCGTTCTACACAATTCAGCCGTTTGGCGCGAATCTGGGCCGGTTTTTCGGCGTTTGCCCGTTTTTCCCTTACTTCACCCCATGAAGCAACAAAGTCCCGTTCGGTTGACGATGGTAGGCGGGGGAAGCTGGGCCACGGCGCTCATCAAAATCCTGTCCGAAAACAACGTCAACATCAAGTGGTGGCTCCGCAAACAAGCCGACGCGGACCATATCAAAAAATTTAATCACAACCCCAGCTACCTCAGTGACGTACAGATTAACCCGCGCAAGGTAAAAGTTTGCACCAAAATTAGGGACGCGTTCCGCGATAGTGACTACATCATTCTGGCCGTACCGGCCGCCTTCGTGGCCGACGCGCTGACGGGTATCCGGCCCGAACACTTCGCGGGTAAACACGTCGTTTCGGCCATTAAGGGCATGATTCCGGCCGCCAACCAACTCGTTACCGACTGGGTCACGGAGCAGTACGGCGTGCCCAAAGAGCGCATTTGTTGCATCGCCGGGCCGTGTCACGCCGAAGAGGTTGCGCTCGAAAAACAATCCTACCTCACTATTGCGTCGGCGGGGACGACCTGCTCGCGCGACGTATCGGCCCTGCTGACGTGCCGGTTCGTGCAGGCGTCGCCCCTCGACGACCTGTACGGTGTGGAATACAGCGCCGTCATGAAAAACATCATTGCCCTGGCGTGCGGCATCACGCGCGGGCTGGGCTACGGCGATAACTTCCAGGCCGTGCTGGTCTCCAACGCCATGCAGGAGATCAAGCGGTTCGTGGACGCGATTCACGTTAAGCCCCGTGATTTGAGCGCGTCGGCTTACCTCGGCGATTTGCTGGTAACGGCGTATTCGCCTTTCAGCCGCAACCGCACGTTTGGCACGCTCATTGGTCGGGGCTACACAATTCAGTCGGCGCAGGCCGAGATGAACATGATTGCCGAAGGATACTACGCCGTCAAAAGCATCCACGAGATTAATCAGCGGTACGGCGTCGACATGCCCATTGCCAACGCCGTTTACAACATATTATACGAACGGGCCGCGCCGACGGGTGCGATGAACGCGCTGAAAGAGCAGTTGAGATAGATGACGGTTGTGATGTAAGGTAACGGCTCTGCAAGGTGGACGATGGTTTGAACGGGGCTATTACCTTACGTCCTGTGTTCGTCAACTACTGCTTACTAATC
>CAXUEB010000297.1:282-2015 GCA_964249775.1 uncultured Spirosoma sp. | reverse complement strand
TACTAATCCGGTAATGAGCTTGTTTTCCATCCGTTGTCGTGACGCGCAGGACGTAGGAGCCGGGCGGTAACGTACTTATATTCCATTCCGAGTCAATCTCAACGGCCACCCGGCAGGTAATGCGTTCGCCGGCTGCTTTGCGGGCGCGTTGTTCACTCATCAACCGGGGTAACTGGTCGCTAACCCCACACGTAAAGGACGTTTGGGGCTCCTGGGCACTAACTTGAAAACCAAATAGGATGAGAAAACCCAGAAGGGCAGTTGCGTAGCGGTTTTTCATGGTAGGGCAGGTAGTTAGATGCATGTAGCAAGAATGACAAAGCCCAAATTCTTGTAAAAAAACAAGACCGCTAATTAGGTCCGTACTGGGTCCGGTTATAGCGCAAACATCGCCATGACAACCAGACTCAGCACGGACCTAATCAGCGGTCTAATATACTGACTACCCGTTAGGTTACAAATACTGTCGAATTTTCTCCGCCGTTTGGGCCAGTTCCTCCGAGCTGGGCTTAATCTTATGACTGAAATCCATGTCGCTCATTGCGTTCAGCGGGATTAGATGCACGTGCGCGTGGGGCACCTCCAGCCCAATCACGGCGACGCCAATGCGCTTGCAGGGCACGGCTTTCTCGATGGCGGGCGCAATCCGTTTAGCAAACGCCATCAGGCCCGTGTACAGGTCATCGTCCAAAGCGAACAGATAATCCACCTCTTTCTTGGGAATCACCAGCGTATGCCCCGTCGTTGTGGGCATCACGTCTAAAAAGGCGAGGTAATCGTCGGTTTCGGCAATTTTATAGGCCGGAATTTCACCGGCGACGATCCGGGAGAAGATGCTGGGCATTGGTTGTCGGTTTGGCTGGTTGTCGGTTTGATTGTACGGATAGCCGTTAAACGGGCCCACAACCAAACCGACAACCAACATGTCATCGGGCAATTTCGACCACTTCAAACTCCATCACGCCCGCCGGAACCTTAATTTGGGCGGTATCGCCGACGCGCTTGCCCAACAAGCCTTTACCGATGGGCGAACCGACCGAGATTCGCCCCGACTTCAAGTCGGCTTCTTCCTCCGAAACCAGGGTGTAAAGCATCTCCGCGCCGTTTTTCTTATTTTTAATTTTCACTCTTGAGAGCACCGACACCTGCGAGGCATCAATGGTCGATTCGTCCAGGACGCGGGCGTTGGAAAGAACTTCTTCGAGTTTCGAGATCTTTAACTCGTGCAAGCCCTGGGCGTCCTTGGCCGCGTCATACTCGGCGTTTTCGCTGAGGTCGCCTTTGTCGCGGGCTTCGGCAATCTGGTGGGCAATCGCGGCCCGGCCTTTGGTTTTCAGTTCATTCAGCTCAGCCTTGAGCCGGTTCAGCCCTTCTTCGGTGTAATAAGATATTTTTGCCATAATTCGTTACTGACTTACTCGTGTTTCACATTGGTTGGTGGCCTTCCCGTAAAAACAAAAAGAACGGTCGGTGTACCGTTCTGCAACCAAATTGGTTTTCTTTGCAGCCGCGTCAGTGTCGCCGTCGGGTATCCGAAGCGAGCGGTTTATACGTGCGTTTACTGGTTCGTCGCATACGCGGGGCCGGAACAGCCGGCCGATTACCGTCCGACGCGTTCCGCCGGACAGACAAAAATAAGGATACTTCCGGGCTATACCAACTCGCAACTGCCCGGTCGACCGAAAACTGATTTACCGTTTCATGGCCCAGTCTCTCCGCATCGTGTTTATGGG
>CAXUEB010000297.1:0-272 GCA_964249775.1 uncultured Spirosoma sp. | reverse complement strand
AGGCTGTCTGGTCGTTGCCGTCGTCACGGCCCCCGACCGGCCGTCGGGGCGCGGGTTGCAGCTTTCGCCGTCGCCCGTCAAAAAAGCCGCTCAGGCCGCCAACTTACCCGTTTTGCAACCCGAGAAGCTACGTGACCCGGCGTTTCTGGGGCAGTTAAGCCAGTTTAACGCCGATTTGTTCGTGGTCGTTGCGTTTCGGATGCTGCCCGAAGTCGTGTGGGCCATGCCAACGGTCGGAACGTTTAATCTGCACGGGTCGCTCTTGCCGCAGT
>CAXUEB010000296.1:0-6878 GCA_964249775.1 uncultured Spirosoma sp. | reverse complement strand
CGACGACGTTATCGTGACGGGTTCCAGCGAAGGAGCTGACCCGTTGGAATCGCTGCGCTGTTCCTGAGTCGTGTTGGCCTTCGTGTTAGTCGAACGTTGTGCGTTCTTATCGGCTTTGGCTTTGTTCTTGCCGGCCTTATCGGCGTCTTTCTTGGCCTTCGCCTTTGCTTTCTTATCGCTCTTGTCAGACACCTTTTCTTGCTTCGATGCCCCTTTATCCATTAGTTTTGTCAGCTTCTTAGCTAATTTGTCGGCTGACTTCTCGATGGACTTCTTTACTTTTTTAGAAGCTCCAGCGGCTTCGCCCAATTTCGCTTCAATGGAAGTGACAATTTCGGAGGCCAGTGCCTTTCGTTTGATTTTTGTGGTTTTATTTGCCATTGGTTCGGTCGAAAAAAATCTACAAAGAAATACGAAACTTTTGGCACAATCAAAAATTCAATATTAAGTTTTCGTTACTTTTTTTGCAGATAGTGCCAGCAGACGATGCCTGCCGTAACGGCGATGTTGAGCGAATGCTTCGTGCCGAACTGCGGAATTTCCAGGACTAAGTCGGCCCGTTGCACGACGGCTTCCCGTACGCCGGTTACCTCATTGCCTAACACGAACGCATACTGTTTATCTGGTTCAGGTTGGAAATCCGCCAGGGAGGTACTGCCTTCGGCCTGCTCGACGGCGGCCACAACCCACCCGTCGGCCTGCAACTGCCCAACCAACGCCACGACATCCGCGACGTGCTGCCAAGCGACGGATTCCGTCGCGCCGAGGGCCGTCTTCGTAATATCGCGGTGGGGTGGAGTGCCGGTGATGCCGCACAGGTAAAGCGTTTCCGCCCGGAACGCATCGGCCGTGCGGAACACCGACCCCACGTTATTGAGACTGCGCACGTCGTCTAAAATGAGGCAGTAGGAAAACTTGGGCGCGTCTTTGAATTCGTCGACGGATAGCCGGTTGAGTTCGTCGAGGGAAAGTTTGCGGGGAGGCATCAGTGGACGGATAGATTAATAAAAAACGCCCGTGGTGCCGCGGGCGCTCAAGTAAAGCATACGTAAAATTAGATTATTGATTCATGCGAAATAATCCTTTGTCGGTGGCCAGCGTCAGTTCGCCTTGGCTGTCGGAAAAAACGGGCTGGTAATACTGATCCCGGTCGATTAAATCGAACTGAGGCCGTAACCATCGACCCGTAGTCGTATAGATGTAATTTACGTTGTCAACAGCTATCCAAAGATTGCTGGCTTTGTCCAGTTTCATGTGGTTGGCCGACCGTCCTGAGTCGTAATAATCGATCGGAATCAACGCTAACTTACGTAACGTCTGCCCATCGTATTTCAGCAGAACACCATCCCAGTTGCCGTCTTTCACCACCAACCAAAGGTTACGTTGGTTGTCTTCAAACGCACCCCATACGTCATTGCTGATGCCTTTCTTGGCGAAGACGTATTCACGTAAAGGCCATGAAGCCAGCAGGCGGGCGGCTGTGCTGTCGTAAAGCGTAAGTGTTTGGCCGTCCGAACCAATAGAGAAATTCTTGGTCAGGAAGCGTGCTCGCTCCGTTGAGATGGTTTGTTTAACAACCTTACGTTGCACGTCCCAGACGACCAGCCCGGTTGACGTAAGAAACCGAAATTCGGTGGGTTCTGCCCAGGCGATGCGGTGAAAATAGCCAATGTCAGGTAATGTTGCGTACTCCGTCCACTGACCATTTTTGAATTGACTTACGGTGCTTTTAGTACCATTGACCGTTACGTTCCATATTCCTCCGCTTTGGTCAATAAACGTATCAAACGACTGTGCTGGCGGCAGGTCCGTAATGACGCCCGAATCAATAACCGAATTTCGGTTCTCATGGCCATTAATACCTCTTAGTAGATATCGTGGGCCAAATTTGCTGACCTGACCATCGTAGGGAAACATAATTGTTTTGGTCAGCGTGAACGACTGCGTTGGCAACGTATCGGCGCGGGGGCCTTGCAGGAACGAGGGGCTCGGCGGATAATCAATCGGTTCAAAAAAACGATCGAGATTACAAGCCGACAGACCGCACACGATAGCAATGAAGAGGAACGTAAAGCGGTATAGTTTCATAGCGCTGAGGAAAGGTTTAGTACGCAGAACAAAGGCAAATTATGTGCAAAGATTCCAATGAATGAAAAGTTTTACAAGTGATTGGGGGTGAATTCTTGCCAGACGAAGTCTTGGCCTTTTTACGTTAAATACGCAGTTATATAGCCAAAAATCATTATTTTTGTTAAAACACACTACCCAAAAATCAGTGAAGACAGCCACCGCAGCGAAGCCTCAACCAAAGAAGAACGAAACGCCCCTCAACCGCCAATACA
The DNA here is from genome assembly GCA_964249775.1 of uncultured Spirosoma sp. Lineage (GTDB taxonomy): Bacteria > Bacteroidota > Bacteroidia > Cytophagales > Spirosomataceae > Spirosoma. The sequence continues at coordinate 4,536 of CAXUEB010000296.1, read as the reverse complement.
ACCAGATCAAGGCTAAATACCCCGGTGCGTTGCTGCTCTTTCGCGTCGGTGACTTTTACGAAACCTTCGGCGAAGATGCCGTCCGCGCGAGCAAGATTCTGGGCATCACGCTGACCAAACGCAACAACGGCGGCTCGAACGAAGAATTGGCCGGCTTCCCGCACCATTCCTTAGATACGCACCTGCCCAAACTCGTCCGGGCGGGCGAGCGCGTCGCCATCTGTGACCAACTCGAAGACCCCGCACTCGCGAAAGGCATCGTTCGGCGGGGCGTCACGGAGTTGGTCACGCCCGGTGTTTCCTTCAACGATAACGTACTCGACACGCGCCGAAATAATTACCTCGCGGCCGTGCACTTTGGTAAAGCGGAGGACGCGTTCGGTGTATCGTTTTTGGATATTTCGACGGGCGAGTTTCTGGCGTCGCAGGGCAACTCGGCTTACGTCGATAAACTGCTGCAAAGCTTCAACCCGTCGGAGGTGCTCTACTGCAAGCGCAACCGGCAGGAGTTTGGCCTGTTGTTCGGGGATAAGTTTCATACCTACACGCTCGAAGATTGGGCCTTTACGTATGATTTCGGCTACAACTTTCTCCGGCAGCACTTCCAGACTACGTCACTGAAAGGCTTCGGCATCGAGGGCCTGCCCGACGGTATCGTGGCGGCCGGGGTGATTCTGCACTACCTCAACGAAACCGAGCACAAAGACCTTCAGCACATCACGCGCGTGACGCGGCTCGAAGAAGACCGTTACGTTTGGCTCGACCGCTTCACCATCCGCAACCTCGAACTGACGGCCGCTCAGCAGGAGGGGGGCGTGCCCTTAATTCAGATTCTCGACCAGACCGTCACGCCGATGGGCGCGCGGCTGCTGCGCAAGTGGCTTAGTCTCCCACTCAAGGAAAAAGCCCTGATCGACGAGCGGCTCAACATGGTCGACTTACTGGCGGCTGATATTGACCTGGCCGACGTAATGGTCAATCATCTGCGGCAGATCGGCGATCTCGAACGGTTGGTCTCGAAAGTGGCGGTCCGGCGCATCAACCCACGCGAGTTGTTGCAACTCAAGCGGTCGCTGCAACACGTTCTACCCATCAAGGAACTGCTGATTACGGCTTTGAGTCAAACCGAAGCGCCTGGCCCGCATCCGGGATCGCTGAAAAAGTACGCCGATCAACTCAATCCGGTGGCGTTCCTGCTCGACCGCATCGAGGCCGAACTACGCGAGGACCCGCCGACGCTCTCGAATCAAGGCGGCATGATTAAGCCCGGCATCAACGCCGAGTTGGACGAGTTAACCAACATCGCGTATTCAGGCAAAGATTACCTGCTTCAGTTGCAGGAGCGCGAGGTGCAGCGGACGGGAATTGGCTCGCTCAAAGTGGCCTACAACAAAGTGTTCGGGTATTACCTCGAAGTGACGCACGCGCACAAGAACCGCGTCCCGGACGATTGGATCAGGAAGCAAACGCTGGTTAACGCCGAGCGCTACATTACGCCCGAACTCAAGGAGTACGAAGACAAGATTCTGAACGCCGAAGAGCAGATTTTTCAGATCGAAGCGCGGATGTTCAACGAAATGGTAATGGCCGCCGGGGAATACGTCGGGGCAATTCAGCAGAACGCGCGGGTGCTCTCTGTGCTGGACGTACTTTCGTCCTTTGCGCGGGTTGCGGTCAAAAACAAGTACGTCCGGCCGGAAATCAACGAAAGCAAGGTCCTGAACATCAAAGACGGGCGGCACCCGGTGATCGAGCAGCAACTGCCGCCCGGCGAACCGTACATCCCGAACGACGTATTCTTGGACGACGAAACGCAGCAGATCGTCATCATTACCGGGCCGAACATGGCCGGAAAATCGGCCCTGCTGCGGCAAACGGCCCTGATTGTGCTGATGGCGCAGTCAGGTAGTTTCGTGCCCGCGTCATCGGCGGAGATTGGCTTGGTCGATAAAATCTTTACGCGCGTTGGGGCCAGCGATAACCTGTCGCGAGGAGAAAGTACGTTTATGGTGGAGATGACCGAAACGGCCAGCATTCTCAATAACCTTAGCGAACGGAGTCTGGTCCTAATGGACGAAATTGGGCGCGGCACGAGCACTTACGACGGTGTCTCGATTGCGTGGGCGATTACCGAGTACTTGCACAACAAGACTGATTGCCGGCCGAAAACCTTATTCGCCACGCACTACCACGAGTTAAACGACCTCGCGATCGACAACGCACGCATCAAAAACTATAACGTAGCGGTCAAGGAACTGGGCAATAAGGTTATCTTCTTACGTAAGCTTAAGGAAGGTGGCTCGGAGCACAGCTTCGGCATTCACGTGGCGCAGATGGCCGGGATGCCCGCGCAGGTGGTGAACCGGGCGGGAGAGATTTTAAAGCAGTTGGAAGCGTCGCACGTGCGCGAAGCCAACAAGGAAAAAATTCGCGAAGCCGTCCCCGCCGAGCAAGAACTGGCCCTGCGCATCATCGAAGCGGGTGACCCCAAATCGGAAGCAATCAAAGAAAAGCTGCGGGGCATTGACGTCAACCGCCTAACGCCCATCGAAGCGTTGTTGAAACTGAACGAGTTGTTGAAAATGGTGGAGTAAACTTTGCACAAACAACAAATGCACAATCAATTGGACTTAAACGTACTCACTGCCCCGCTCACCATACACGAAATCGAGTGGCGGGTGCAAAGCCAGACCAAAGACGGCCAGAAAATTGTTGTCGTGCCGTACATCACCAACCGGTGCGTCATGCAGCGGTTTGACGAGCAGTTCGGCTGGGCGGGCTGGCAGAATGAGATTAAGGAAATTGATGGCGGTTTTCTGTGTACCATCACGGCCGTGCTGCCCGGTGGCGAAGTTGTTCGCAAAACCGACGGGGCCAGCCGCACGAACGTCGAGCCGGTGAAGGGTGGGATCAGCGACGCCATGAAGCGGGCCGCCGTGCAGTTCGGGCTGGGTCGGGCACTCTATGATTTCCCCAAAGTGCTGATCGAAACAACCGACAAGTTTATTCCCAACTGGGCAACGCCGTTGCTGGATAAGATGGTCGAGAAACTAAACGCGGGCGGCACCGTGCGCGACGTGGTGGTCCTCAAACCCGAACACGCTAAGGCGACCGCCAAAGCGGTGTAAACTTGTAGCTCTGGCACCGCGACGGCGGACCGTTCCTGCCGGAGCAGCGCGCGTCAGCCATTCCAAGCGAGTTGCTGACGCCTGCTGCTCCGGCAGGATTGCCAGAGCTACACTTACAAAATCGTATCCCAGAGCAGATACCCATTCAGGCCGATGATGACGACGGCCACCGTCCAGGCTACCGTTTTCATCCAGCCGGGATTTACAAAGCGGCCCATTCTGAGCTTGTCGCTCGTGAACAGGACCAGCGGCACAACCGCGAAACTGAGTTGCAGCGACAGAATGACCTGACTCAGTACCAGCAGTTCGGACGTGCCCTGCTCGCCGTAAAGAATCGCCACGATTAAGGCCGGAACGATGGCCACCAAGCGGGTGACCAGCCGGCGCAGCCACGGCTTCAGGCGCAGGTTCAAAAAGCCTTCCATCACGATCTGACCGGCCAGCGTACCCGTTACCGTCGAGTTCTGTCCCGAAGCCAGCAGGGCTACGGCGAACAGAATACCCGCCAGCTTAGTACCCAGAATTGGGTCGAGCAGGTGGTAAGCGTCGGTGATGTCGGCGACTTGTTGGTTGCCCGACGTGTGAAACGTCGCGGCAGCCAGCATCAGAATGGCCGCGTTGATGAAAAACGCCAGAAACAGCGAGACGGTCGAGTCGATGGTGGCAAATTTGATGGCCGACTGCCGCCCCGCGTCGTCGCGATTGAAGTTACGGGTCTGGACAATGCTGGAGTGCAGATACAAGTTGTGCGGCATAACGGTAGCCCCCAAGATGCCGATGGCAATGTACAGCATACCGGGATTCGTGATGATTTCGGTGCGGGGTAGTAAACCACTCACCACGTCGGCCATGTTGGGCTGCGATACGATTAGCTCGTAGCCAAAACAAAGGACAATCAGCAGAATCAGACTGGCGACGATTCGTTCCAGCAACTGAAAGCCGCGATTTTGCAGGTACAGCAGCAGAAAAACGTCCAGCGCCGTAATGAGAATACCAACGGGTAAGGGCAAGCCAAACAGCAGGTTTAAGGCAATGGCCGAGCCAATGACTTCGGCCAGATCGGTGGCGGCAATGGCGATCTCGGCCAATCCCCACAGACCCAAGGCGACCGGACGGCTAAAATGGTCGCGGCAGGCCTGGGCAAGGTCGCGGCCGGTGGCGATGCCGAGTTTAAGGGCAAGGTGTTGCAGTAGAATCGCAAACAGGTTAGAAATCAAAACCACCGCCAGAAGCCGGTAGCCGAATCTGGCTCCGCCCGCAATGTCGGTGGCCCAGTTGCCGGGGTCCATGTAGCCCACTGCAACCATTAGGCCCGGACCCGCGTAGGCCATCAACGTTCGGAAGAAACCCGCGTTTTTGGGCACGCGTACCGACCCAAGTCCGTCGGCTAATGAATTCGCCCCACTCG
>CAXUEB010000295.1:5824-6915 GCA_964249775.1 uncultured Spirosoma sp. | reverse complement strand
AGCTGTACGAGTGACCGGGTGGCGTAAACGTTTCGCTCGGGTCGTCGGCCCACCAAACCGAAATTTCCTTTTCTTCCTGCGTCAGGGCAATGTTCTTGGTGTAGACCTCCAAGTACTGCGCGAAATACTGCGACTTCACGTCGGTCGAAACGGGCAACGGCGACGGCATTGCGAGGTTAGCGGTTACGGCCAAAAACGTTCGGTTCTTTCCCCAGTACGGCTGCATCGGATTTTTGCGCCCATTCTCAGTGGGTTGCCACATCCCCGGCCCGGTGGGTACGACGTAATCCGTCGGGAAATTCCGGTTATAGCCTTCGTGCCCACCGTCCGTTTTAGACCAGGTAAAAATGGCCTCGGCTACGGCCCGGCCGAAGCGGATTGAACGCTCGTTTACCGCTTCGTCGCCTTCCTTGTACGTTGTAAACAACGCGCTTTCCAACGAGTCAATCCGGGTTTTATTAGCTTCAGACGTATTGGCGAAAAGCTGCTTGAGAATGATCGCTTGGGCCGCGTTGGCGCTCAGCGCCCAGTTGTACGCTTTATCCGTTTCGGCCAGGGGTAAGGCCGTTAGTTGCTGCAACTGCCCCACCAGCGAACGACGGTCGGCAATGCCCGGCACGACCGACTCGTACAAAACCAGGCCGGCGTAACCAAACGTGCGGGCCGCCACCGGGGGCGTGAAGCCGCCGGTGTTGCGAACCAGTTTGAGGTGCATCTCCGACCAGCGCAGGGCTACGTCGGCCGGGTACTGATCGGCGGCTTTGCCGGTCACTTCGGGCTTAACGGCATCACCGGCGTTTGGCACCCGGCAGGCTTGCAACAGGGCTAACAGTAGCAGCGTTACCAAGCCAGCCGGATTACGCCAGCTAATACGGGGTAGGAATTGGTGGAATGTTTGTACGGGAAGTAACGGTTGATTCATAATAGCTTTTCGTTCAATGTGCTGTATTGAACAAACCGAGCAAAATTGTTGCCAGATAAACACGATTAGTAACCTTACTATTTGACGCGAATCCGTCAGTCGGTCATCTTTTTGGCGTAAATTTGATAACGATTTTTCTTTCGTTTATGCGTATTCCCGAAGAAACCGT
>CAXUEB010000295.1:2300-5814 GCA_964249775.1 uncultured Spirosoma sp. | reverse complement strand
TCATTGAGGTCGTCAATGACTTTGTTGCGCTCAAAAAGCGGGGTAGTAACTACATTGCCTGTTGTCCATTCCACAACGAGAAAACGCCGTCGTTCAACGTTAATCCCACGCGCCAGATTTATAAATGCTTTGGCTGCGGTAAAGCCGGTGACGCCGTTCGGTTCGTGATGGACGTTGAAAATATTGGCTACGGCGAAGCCCTGCGGTATTTGGCCAAGAAGTATGGCATCGAAATTGAAGAGCAGGAGCAAACGCCCCAGGACTTGCAGCGCCAGAACGAGCGCGAAAGCCTGCTGATCGTTCTAAACTTCGCCAAAACGTTTTTTCAGGAGACCTTACAAACCACCGACGAAGGCAAAAGCATCGGGCTGAGCTACTTCCGCGAGCGGGGCTTTACTAACCCGACCATCGACGCCTTTGAGTTGGGCTACAGTCTCGATCAGTGGGACGCCCTGCTGAAAGAAGGACAGCGCCGGGGTCACAGCCGCGAACTGCTCGAAAAAGCGGGTTTGATTCTAAGCAAAGAAAACAACAAAGTCTTCGACCGGTTTCGGGGGCGGGTGATGTTTCCGATTCACAACGTATCGGGCCGGGTGATTGCGTTCGGGGCGCGTATCTTAAAAGTCGATAAAACGCAACCGAAGTACCTTAATTCGCCCGAAACCGAAGTATACCATAAAAGTCAGGTCCTCTACGGCATCTACCAGGCCAAACAAACGATTCGGCAGGAAGACGTTTGCTACCTGACCGAAGGCTACACGGACGTTATTTCGCTTCACCAGGCCGGTATCAAAAACGTGGTGGCGTCGTCGGGCACGTCGTTGACGACCGAGCAAATTCGGTTGATTGCCCGCTTTACCCCGAACGTCACGATTCTCTACGACGGCGACGCGGCCGGCATCAAAGCCGCCCTGCGTGGCCTCGATATGGTGCTGGAAGAAGGCCTTAACCTGCGGCTCCTACTTTTACCGGACGGCGAAGACCCCGATAGTTACGTGCACAAGGTTGGAGCCGACGCGTTCAAAACGTATATTCGTCAACATTCGCAGGATTTTATCGACTTTAAAGCGACGCGGTGGTTAACCGAAGCAGGCGACGACCCGCTTAAACGCGCGGAAGGTATCTCGGACGTGTGCGCCAGCATTACCCGGATGCCCGACCCGCTCAAACGCCAAACGCTTTCGCAGCGCGTAGCGCAGGTCTTTCACGTGAGTGAGCAAACGGTTATTTCGGAGATTAACCGGCTGCTGCGGAAACAAAAAGAGCACAAGCAAAAGGAAGCCGACCGGCAAAATCGATTCGGAGCCGCACCCGACGGGACGCAACCTGCCAATCCGGTTCGGGAGCGTTTACCAGACGACTTGTTTGCCGACGATATCAACGCGTTGTTGGACAATCTAAGTCCGTCGTCCGAGGATGCTCCTTCATCCATCCGAACCGATGCCTCACCCGCCGTTGAGCGCATAAAGCCCGTTCGAACGCCCCTTTCGTACCAGGAAGAGGAATGCGTTCGGCTGCTGATCAACTACGGAGCGCAGGAGTTAGAACCCGGCATTACGCTCTGCCAGTACATCCTGAGCGAATTGCACGAGATTAACTTTAAGAGCACGCCCTTCGACTCAATCCTTACCCTATTCCGGGAGGCTTATGGGCAGGGAAAGATTTTGACCATCGACGATTTCCTGAATCGTCCGTCAACCGATGGCAGCGATGTTCAGCAGCACGCCATTCACCTGACGACGCCCCGGTACGAAATCAGCAACGGTTGGCTTAAACACGAGATTTACGTTCCGTCGGAAGGGGAAGTCAGTATTCTGGCAGACGCGGCTTACCGCAACATTCTGCGCATCAAAAAAATGTTGGCCGAACAACGCATGACCTCGCTCCAGCAGCAACTTCGCGAAGCCGGTAGTCTGCCGCCCGATGAAGCCGATCAGTTGTTGATTGAGTTCATGCATTTCAAACGGATCGACAAAGAGATTTCGCAGCTACTCGGCACGGTTATCTCGGGTTAAGCCCACAAAAAAAGCTCCCCTTGGGGAGCCTTACCTTTATCAAGAAGGAGGGATGAACACTACGCTTGAGCTACCACCGGTAGTTTAGTCAATTCTTTGTCAATCGTTCGGTTCAGCTCGGCCATCAGGCGAGCGTGCGTACTCAATTGACCAGGCTTAGAAGGCTGCGACGAACGACCCGACCGACCACCCGTCATGTCGAGCATCAACGACATCAACACGTCGCTCATTTGCTGACGGAGTGCAATCAACCGACGCAGGCGCGTCCGGTCGTTCATTGTCTGCCGACGGTTGCCCGCCTGCAAACCGTTGATTACTTCTGTTAGCTGGGCGTAACGATGGTGAAACTCTTCCGTCGCTTTCACCCATTCCATAATTATGTGCTGCATCTCTGCCGACGATGCTTCGTAAACGGATCCTGACAACTCTTCTTTGTTCATCATACGGCTCATTGAATTATGTAACGTTTTCGCGCTTTCTTGAACCAAAAATAGAGGTCTATTTCCGCCCTGACCAAACCCATTTGCGTGAAATCACCATTTCACCGGACGAAATCACCAAAATCAACGGCATAATATGGGTGATTTCGTCCGGTGAAATGGTGATTTCGGGTGAAGCGGCTTATCGATATTCGGCACACAGAGTTAGCTTTATCCAGCCTTACATACAGCAATAGCATGAACAAATCAGCCAGCGGCCCGGAGGCCACTAAAAATTTTTCGCTTCGCCGAAAAGACTTTTCGATTCTGGTTGCGCAGTCCGAACTGTTCAACTGCGAGGTGTTGAGTCAACTCCTCAAAGAGCAAGGCTACAATGTAGTCGGTCGGGCGGTCGAATTAGACGATACACTCCAGCAGATTCGGGTGAAGCGTCCGCAGTGTGTCATTATAGAATCGGAGATCTCGGGGCAACGCAGTTTCGGTATCGTCCGCGAAATGCAGCAATCGAATCAGCAAGTCAAATTCATTCTGTACACCAGCAAACCAGACATGCGTTTAGTGGCCACCGCCATGCAGATGGGTTTCTACGGTTTCCTGTACGCCAGCGATGGTTTAGACGAGTTATACCGTTGTTTCCAGACGGTCAGTAATGGAGGCTGTTATTATAGCAACGGCTTTATGGCGTTACTGAAGAACTACGGTGTGGAAGTCATCAGCGACACGACCCGCAACGAACTGAACCGCCTGACCGAACGCGAACGGGAAGTTTTGCGGATGATTGCCAACGGCCACACCGCCAACGAAATTGCGGATCAGTTAGGCATTAGCTACCGAACGGCAGTGAACCACAAGGCTCACATCACCAAAAAATTAGAATTGGAAAGTTGCCGGCAGCTACCCCGCTACGGCATTGCGGTGAAGAACTATCTCTAACTCGCGAGTACCAGGGGGCCGGTGGACGGGTCCGTAGAGGTTGACCGCTGGCTTCCTTGTAGCCATTCCCTAAATTCCTGCATCCGGGCGCGGGGAACAACGATCTCGTGCCGGTCGGGCGTATTA
>CAXUEB010000295.1:0-2262 GCA_964249775.1 uncultured Spirosoma sp. | reverse complement strand
CTTTGGATAACTCGGCGTGGTAGTAGCGATCCTCGACCGTAAAGAAGTGCACGTCCTCCACCGGAAATGCCAACTCACCGGTTGCGTTCTTGCCCCGTAGGTGCGCTAAGTGAGTAGGCTTATCGGCACTGGCCGTAACCAGTGCTTTTTCTTTTTCCTTTTGTTGCTGCTGAGCAGCCTGCGCGGCTTTCAACGCTACTTGTTCGGCTTCAATGGCTTTGGCTTCAGCGGCTTCCTGAGCTTCCCGGCGCTGGTGTAGGAAGTCCTGAAGCAGTGAGACGTCGAGCGCCGTGTAGCCGATTAGTATAACGGGGAACAGATACATGAAGTAAACCTCCCAGCTAAACGTGCCCAGAATGCGATCCTGCCAGTAGGTAGACAACGAGTAATTCGGGAAGTCTCTTAAAAGATAGCGTACCGTTTGGGTGACTGGATTAAACAGTAGAAAAGAAAAGGCAAACACCGGAAGAAAACGCAACTGGTAGCGGGCAACTGCGTCCCAACTGTTAGGAATAAGGTTAATCTTAAACCATTGATGAGCACCGTTGATGAGCGTTATAACGATAAAAAGTGTGCAAAGCTCAGGAATGACGATACGGCGAATCAACAAGCTTACATACTGTAAAAAACCACCGTTGTCTATGACCATTCTAAACATTGGTCCGTAGGCGACTGACCATTTAACGGCCTCGAATAGCACGACGATGCCCAATAGGATAGAAACACTATTGAGCGGTTTACGCAGGAAGCTTCGTGTAACTCGAATCGTCTTCATTCCATCTGCTTAATCAAAACTTCGACTAAGATACTGATAAAATTTAATCAAATCCAACAGGCCTTTGTGACTTTTTTATGATTGTTGAGCCTTTAGGCAGCCGGTACCTTTGTATCAACAATAGCGCGACGGACGCGCTATCTACCAAGCACCTAATCATTCTAAAAACAAAAGCAATCATGAAAAAGCAATTCTCTATCAAGTCGGCCAACGCAGTTAAGGATGTTGTTAAGCCTGTAACCAAGTTAGAAGTAAGCAGCTTGCTTGGTCTTCTCAAAGAGAAGTATGGTTCTTGTGACACCAACCCCCAATTTACGAGTGTTACACGGCCTAACTTCTCACTGTAAGTCACCATACTGCTACACGAACCATGCCAACGGCCCGTACGCTTTACCGGCAGGAACTGGCTCGCTGTCGTGAACAGTTCGAGCGAATCGATTTGCGCAAAGAACAGGGCTATCTGATGAAGTTTACGACGTTCTCGGCCAATGTCGAGAACGTCCTTCCATCAATCCCACGCAGTCAACACGAAACGCTGTTCCGCGAGTTACTGCTAAGCCAAATCTATACCACGTTCGATTTTCAGTGTTTAACGGCCGGTGATTTGGTAACCTTCCGCGGAGAGCACGGGCCGGTATCCCAACCGGATGGACCCCGCATTTATTGCACGTATCACCTCGGCTCCTACCGTTTACTAACGAGTCTTTTGTTTCGGCGCGGAGTCGATTGTGTGGCGCTCGTGGGCAGCATCGTCAATCAAGAGCAGAACAGGGAAATAGTCGCGCACTTTGATGCTTTGCGCCAGAAGTATGGCCTGACGAACGTATTTCGCTTGGTTGATGCGGGTAGTCCAACGGCCGCTCTGACCATTTTGCGCGAACTGAAGGCCGGTCGGTCGCTGATTGTTTTTGTCGACGGTAGTCCTGAGACAACACCCAAACCGCACGAAGTAGATCAATTTTTGACCGTGCAGTTCGGTCAACGGCGGGTGTTGACTCGCAAAGGGGTTGGGTATCTATCACACGCGTCCGGTGTACCAATCGTGCCGGTGGTTCACTACCGGCTACCCGACCTGACGAACGTGATGCACTGTTTGAAGCCCATCCGACCCATTAAGCACAGCGACCGGGAAATGTATTGTCAGGAGGCCATGCAGCAGTTGCACGATGGGCTTTACGCCCACGTTGCCCGCTACCCCGGCCAGTGGGAAGGTTGGAACTACATTCATTCGTTTCTGGAGCCGGAGAAACCGGTTCAACGCACGGGCTTCGCCTGGCGACCAACGCGCCCGGCTTTCAACGAAACCCGGTACGCCCTTTGCGATCTGGAGCAGGCTCCGGTTCTCTTTGACCGACGGCTCTACCAAACTTACGAAATCAGCGAAGACCTGCGCGATCTGCTGCTAAATCTAAACACCGTTGAGTCAGTCGAGACGCTCGTTGGCGAAGACATGTTTAGCGAGTTAGTCGAAATGGAAGTACTTCAGT
>CAXUEB010000294.1:5285-6924 GCA_964249775.1 uncultured Spirosoma sp. | reverse complement strand
CTGTAGCTGGGGGTCCGACATCCAGACCGGTCCGCTCCGGTCGGACGACAATGTGCTGGCCGCGGCCGTAGCCAACGCCGTCCGGCGGGGCATCGTCGTCGTGTTTTCGGCGGGCAACGGCCATTTCGGGTTTCCGGGTCAGCACCCGGACGTGATTTCGGCGGGGGGCGTGTTTATGAAGCCCGACGGTTCGCTGATGGCCAGCGACTACGCCAGTGGATTTGCCAGTCAGATTTTTTCCGGCCGCAACGTACCCGACGTCTCGGGGCTGGTTGGCGCGCGGCCCAGCGCGGCTTATATCATGCTGCCGGTGGAGCCGAGGGCTGAAATAGACACAGCCGCGGCTGGTGGCGTACATCCCGCAAAAGACGAAACCCTGTCCTACGACGGCTGGGCGGCCTTCAGCGGCACATCGGCTGCGGCCCCGCAGTTAGCCGGTATTTGCGCCCTGGTGAAGCAGGCCAACGGTCGACTGACGCCCGCCGACGTGCGGGCCATTCTACAACGTACGGCCGTCGACGTAACCATCGGCGCGGGCAATCCGCGCACGGGAGGCATCGCCGGTCCTGGCCCCGACTTAGCCACCGGCGCGGGTTTAGCCGACGCCCACAAAGCAACGATGGTAGCCCGGCTACGGTCGGTTGTTGCACCAGCGGGCAACGGCGTTCCACCCGTTGTGGCCACCGTTGAGCCAGTCCAGGCCGGGCCAATCCAGGCCCTGCTGACCAACGGTACGCTGTCGCCCGACGAATACCAGGCGTTCGAGGACATGCTGCTGGATCTGCCCCGTTAACCCTTCCTCCGAATCCATACCAACGTGGATTATATAAAACACCTTTTAACCAATTTCTATCATGGCAGAGTACGCTTATGACGACTGGGTGGGGCAAGTCCGCCCCGACCCCCGCAACACCGACCAACTTACCCTGCTACAGGGCTACCTTGGTCAGTCCTCCGAGAGCGGTCACATCCGGGTCTATTCCGATGAATCGCTGAACGATTTCGTTGAAGTGCCCGAAGACGCCATCGTTTACGCCCGTCAGCTTAGCCCGGACGAATCGTCGCTGGGGGGCAGCAAACTATGGCTGCGTTCGGATGTGGTGATCACGTACGGCGACCCCAAGTCGGCCAATCGACCCAAAACCACGTTTCTCGAAGGTGATCTAATGCAGCAGTACACTACGCAGTACGGCGGGGGGTACGACCCAACTGGCGGCATGGGTGCTTACGGTGGTCAGCCAGCAGGGCAGGGCGGTCAGTTTATGGCATCGGTGGCACAAGTTAATTGTCAAACCATTTTGATCGTGCAGTGCCAACCGCAGATTACACTAACCAAGCCCAATTGCCCGATCATCGCTCAGACGGCTATAGGTCCGAACTGTAAATTTCCCCGATCAATTTTTGTAACTCAGTGCCCCCCTTTGCTGACAAAACCAATCATTTGCCAGATAACAAAACCAGGACCCGCTTGCCCTATGCCGACAGGCTTTGCATGTCCATCATGGGTGGGTTGCCCGCCTACTGGTAACATCACGGATGTGATTAATCCGGGTCCGGTCATTCAGCCCGGTGGCTTCATGGGTCAGCCTGATACGACGCCGTACGGCGGGTGCTTCGACAAGAGTGGAGGTATGGGGGG
>CAXUEB010000294.1:3303-5275 GCA_964249775.1 uncultured Spirosoma sp. | reverse complement strand
CGGCCGCCGCGCGCAGGGCCAGGCAACACCGCGCGGCATTCAGTGCCAGGCACAGCCATTTACGGTTCAAGTTGCCAACTGCACGATCATCCGGTCGGTGCCCGTGGCTAACTGCCCCATTTCAGTCCCTGTTTATCGGTGTCCAATACTGACCATAGCCCGAACCCGATGCTCGTGGAGCACGTGTCACCGTACGCTCTGCGGGCCGCAAACGTGCATACCGGTTATATGCGGAGGTATTCCCTGCCAGTTTGGCTCGGTCACCATCCCTACCGGTCCGGTAACTATTACGGAAACAATTACGACCGGCCCAACGGGTCCCGGCGGGACCATTATTCAACCCGGTGGGTTCATGGGTCAGCCCGATACGACGACGATGGGTGGCTACTATGGCCAGTTCAATCCGTACACGACGATGTATTACTGATGCATTAGGGTGCCTTGCGCATATGTAAGGCACCCTTTTATGTACAGGCACTTCGGTCGGCGCATCGTTCGCCAATCAAACGTAAAACCGACAGTACGACTATTCCAATCAATTCTAAACTCGTTTCATCATGGCAAAACAAAGTAATTCTCCGGAACAGGGTAAGTACACGTACGACGACTGGGTGGGGCAGGTACGCCCCGACCCCCGCAACACCGACCAACTCACCCTCCTGCAGGGCTACCTGGGTCAGTCCTCCGAAAGCGGCCACGTCCGGGTTTATTCCGATGAGTCGCTCAACAATTTCGTCGAGGTACCCGAAGATGCCATCGTTTACGCCCAACAGTTGAGCCAGGCCGAGTCATCGCTGGGGGGTAGTAAGCTGTGGCTACGTTCGGACGCGGTCATCATCTACGGCGACCCTAAGTCGGCTAACCGGCCCAAGACCACCTTCCTCGAAGGTGATCTGATGCAGCAGTATAATGCGTTCGGCAATCAGGCCAATTTGGGCATGATGGGTGGTTTTGCTGGTGGGCAATTCAGAACATTAGGAATTTGTCAAACCAGAGACGCGACTTACTGCCCGCCCTCGATCCCTGCTATCTGTGGACCTCTTCCGCAGGCAACTGGCTTCACTACTAACGGTGGTTATCCATACACGGATAGTGGGCCATGTACCATAAATACACAGGGCCCATTTTACACAATAAGCGGTAGTCAATGTCCATTACTGCCGACGGGTGATTTATGCCCACCCACGTATTCGTTGTGTCCTGCCAATCAGGCGGGTATGCAGCCGAACGCCGGTGGTCAGTTTATGGCAACGGTGCCCGCCATTCAGTGCGGGCCGCCCGTTTCGGTTCTGGTGGCTAATTGTACGATCGTCCGGTCCGTTCCCGTAGCCAACTGTCCCGTATCGGTTCCGATTATTAGATGTCCAATTGCATCCTTTGTCAGAACCCGATGCTCGTGGAGTACGTGTTTCCGGACACTCGCCGGTCCGCAAACTTGCCTGCCAGTCATCTGCGGAGGTATTCCCTGCCAGTTTGGCTCGGTCACCATCCCTACCGGTCCGGTAACTATTACGGAAACAATTACGACCGGTCCCGGCGGGACCATTATTCAACCCGGTGGGTTCATGGGTCAGCCCGACACAACGATGATGGGCGGCTACTACGGTACGTTTAATCCTTACATGATGTAATTTCGAGGCAAAGGGCGTACGACATCCATTCAGTCGATCAAGTCGTTACGTCCTTTGCCTTACTCATCCATACTGCCTTCCCTCGCCCATGCTGCTGACTGGTTTTAATATCGCTTATTACCTATTAGACAAGGGTTATCTCGCGCCCGAATCTATCCTGGACGGTACGTTCACAGCCCACCAAACGTCCAGCCGGAACGCCAACTACCTGATTAACCGCGACGAACCTCCGGCTACCGACTCGCCAGCCGACCGGCATAGCGCGTTGTTCGTTAAGCAGGTGCAGGCTTGGGACCAGGAGAAAATCACGACACTCCGCACCGAAGCGACCTGCTACTGGC
>CAXUEB010000294.1:0-3293 GCA_964249775.1 uncultured Spirosoma sp. | reverse complement strand
GCCAACAACGAAGCCGCCTACGCCCAACTGAAAACGTTTTTGCCCCGTTTCGTCGAGTTCGACCATCCGAATCACATTCTCATTACCGAAGCCATACCGGGAGCCGGCAACCTGCACGATTTTTACGTTCAGCAGCGTCAGTTTCCGCCCGCGCTGGCCACGCGGCAGGCCGAGTTGCTCAGTTCGTTTCATCAGCCCATCACCGCTAACGAACAGAACGCGCCGAGTTTACGGCTGTTCGGACGTCAGCAGCCCATGATGTTTATCTGGAGCGCGTCGGGCTTTCCGAGCTACGGTGCCCAACGGAGCGAAGCCGAGCGGCAAATGGTGCAGCTCATTACGCAAAACAGCGACTACATGCAGCGAATGCAGGCCGTGCGTGAGCAATGGCAGGCCACCAGCCTGATTCACGGTGATATCAAACCCGCTAATTTTCTGCTCAACGCCGATGCGCTGCAAACCGGGCGTTACGATCTGCGGCTCATTGACTGGGAAACGGCCGACATCGGCGACCCGTGCTGGGACGTAGCGGCCGTATTTCAAAGCTATTTGTTCTACTGGGTGCTGCACGAACCGTTCAGCGGGCAGTCGGTTCCCGACGGCTGGAATACGTACGGTTTTCCATTGGAAGCCATGCAGCCGTCGATTCGGCAGTTCTGGCAGGTATACACGCAGCGAATGCAGTGGTCGGCCGACCAGATTCGGGCGAATCTGCAAAAAACGGTGGGTTATTGCGCCCTCAAGCTAATTCACACCTGCTACGAAAGTATTCAGCAGGCTCCCGTTATGGCGCCTTACAGCGCCCGGATGCTGCAACTGAGTTTGAACATGCTTCGCTCACCCGACGACGCCATTGGGCAAGTCCTCGGTCTCTAACTCTCCGCCTACTCATGACAACCGATTACCAGCGCCAGCTCGATACCATCCTGAGTGGTATACGCCTTGACCCGAACCGGCGGCAGATTACCGTGCTGCGCGACCAGACCGCCGTCGACTACCAGCCCGATACGTTGCGCCCAACCCTGACGGGCGTGTTGTACCAGTATTTCTACAACGCCGTCGAGGACCGACCAGCAACGACTAATTTCAGGCCCGACGCTTCGTTTGAAGCGGAGCTGAGCCGGAACAATAAGTCGACCGAGGGGTTCGACCTGCCCTGGACCGTGGAAGCGGTCGACCAGGCGGGCGTAGCCTATGCCACCAAAGGCAACCAGAAGCGAATGCTGTTCGCGGGCGACTACGTATACGACCGGCCCAAACGCGGCCCCGTGCAGTCGGGTGATGCCCTCCGGTTGCTGGTCCGGGCCGAACAGCGCGACGCTCAGAGCGGCTTTTATTATGTGTTCGGCCAAACTCCCGGCGACGATTCGGCTGTACTGCAAACGCGGCTGTACTTCCACCTGACGCCCGACGGAGCCGCGCCCCTGGTAGCTTGGCTAACCCGAACGCTCAACGCCTACCGGGGGCCGTTCCAGTTTAAATGTCTTAATCACCCCGATCTCTACGGCCGGAACGATTCGGCGGTGCTGTACCTACAAAAGCCCTTCGTCAGCTTCGTGCTGCACCAACTGGCCGACGACCTACCCAAGCTTGAACCGTATCTTAAGCCTGCCGTGCCGGCATTTACCCGGCGTTTAGCCCCCGGTCTGGCGTTCGCCGAGAGTCCGCCCAATCCGGCCGAGAGCTTCGGTACGAGCCGTTGTGGGCTGCTGGCGCAGGGTATCGCTGACGCCGTAGCCGCCGGGCAATCGGCTGATCAGTACGCCGGTTCCGTGCGCCGGGTGTTTGAGCAGATTGGTTTGTCGCTGGATCAGCCGTATCTAAATCCGCGCTCGTTTTATCCGTATGAGTTTCCGGCTGCGTTTGCATAATTTGATTCGTTCCTATCCCCTTTTTGCGTACAGACCCTTCTAAAAAATTCTTACCTTCCCCATGGAAACCACTGTGTTACCCACCCCCGTTGCCCTGACCGCTATGTCCGATACGAATGCGTTCGTTGAAACGGCCGCCGACATTGGCCGGTCGCTATGCCGCGATGCCATCTGGTCCGGCGACCGTATCCACGGCGGCCGGTGCAATTTTCTATCGTCGACCAACGACCCAGCCTTCGAGCAGCCCAAACCTTATTTTAAAGCGCTCGAAGCCGATTTTTACGCGGGTTCGGCGGGCGTGGGTTATTTTCTGGCCGCGCTCTACGATGCCACCGGCGACGCCGTGGTTCGCCAAACGGCCCTCGGCACCTTACGAAACGCCCTTACCACGGCCCGACGCATTCCAACTCATGCTACGCTGGGTTTCTTTTCAGGCTGGACGGGCATTGCTTTTGCGGCCATCCGGGCGGGGGCGTGGCTGAACGACGACGAACTATCGACAGAAGGCCGTCGGCTCCTCGACGACGTTATGCGTGTAGATGTAGAGCAAACCGGCCTTGACGTAATCGACGGAGCTGCGGGGGCGATTCCGGCGCTTATTCGGCTGGCGAACGAAGACCCATAGCCAACGTTTCGGGCGCGGGTAATGCAGTTAGCCGACCAATTGGTTACCAAAGCCGAGCAGTCGGCGCGGGGCTGGTCGTGGCAGACGATACCCGGCGCGAATCATCCCAACCTGACTGGTTTTGCTCACGGCGTGGCGGGCATGGTCAACGCCCTGCTGGAAGCCTTTACGTTCACAAAAAATCCGGTGTACCAGGAAGCCGCTTTCGGGGGGCTTCGGTATGAGAATAGCTATTTCGACCAGCAGCAGCAGAACTGGCCTGATTTTCGGGTCGGGAATCCGGCCGACCCCTACTCTGCTGACGGTGCACCGGCGGGTCCGGCCTGCTCGTGCGCCTGGTGCCACGGTGCGCCGGGCATTGCCTTGTCCCGACTACGCGGCTACGAGCTGACCCAACACCCTTCCTTGAAGAATGAAGCGACAACGGCTGTTCAGACGACGGCAAGTCAGTTGACGTGGGGTAATCAGGCGAATTTTTCGCTCTGCCACGGCTTAGCGGGCAACGCCGACGTGCTGCTCGAAGCCGCCGACGTGCTGCAAACACCCGACTGGTACCAACAGGCTGAAGAAGTGGGGCGAATTGGTCAGGAGCAGTATAAAAAAACAGGGTTATGGGCCAATGGCCTGTACAATGGTTATCAGTTACCCGACTTCATGCTTGGCCTGTCGGGAACGGGATATTTCTATCTCCGACTGGCTAAGCCCGCTACGTACCGGTCGGTGCTGCTGCTGCGTTAAAAAACGGTGAGTGGGTATGCCCGTAGTTGACTGGTTACTTGGCAACTACGGGCATACCC
>CAXUEB010000293.1:0-6931 GCA_964249775.1 uncultured Spirosoma sp. | reverse complement strand
CCTTCGGGCACATCGACTTTCGGGAATCGGGCGCGTTTGCGGTGCGGATTGACGCTACGCTCTTGAAGAAAAATGAACCAAGTAGACAGCAACCGGCCGCTCTACCCGAACAACCCCTTCAGTCGGTCGCTCAAGCCAATTCGGCAAACATGACCCGGCCGGCTCCCATTCAGCCAAAAGCAGTCGAAAAACCAGTTCCCCGCCGACCCAATGCGTTCGCCCGCATTGACTGTTACTTAGCCGACCAAGACAAGGAAGAAACGTACTGGATGAAAGACCGCGAAGTGGTCGTGGCGCGCCAGGAACCAGAGAACGAACCGTTCGGCAACTACCTCCGGCTGGCCTCGCCGTACGTCTCAAATCCGCACGCCCGTATTCGCTACGACGACAATACTAAGCAGTTCCAGTTGGCGTCGTTCAGCCGCCACGAGACCCGCCTGAACGAAGCAGTCGTGGAACGTAGCGAACCGACTAACCCGCTCTGGGTCGCCCTGCCCGACCGGGCGCAGATTCTGCTCAACGGCGTCGTTACGTTATCGTTCCAAAGCAACCTCTGAACCATGCTCGACGCGCTGTTTGCCTTGTTGCTGGGGGCGTTTGTGGCCTTACTGCTCGTGCGGCACTTCCGCAATCTGCCCCGGTAAATGAACCGTTATTCGGGGTCATGGCTGCCTACCTGTTGCCGGATATTACCCATGACCCCGAATGACAATGAATGATTACGGATGACCTCTCAACTTAGTATCGCCGGTCAGACCGACGTGGGTCGGCGTCGGCGCGACAATCAAGACACGTTTGTCAGTAAACCCCTCTGGTCCGGGCATGATGCGCTGTTGGCGGTCATCGACGGCGTGGGTGGCTACGCCGGGGGCGACCGGGCGGCCAAGATCGCGCGCGAATCCATTGAGACGTACATGGCCAAACCCACCGGCGATACGCTGACCATGCTGCGCGAAGCCGTCGTCTACGCCAATAACCAGATTGTTCGGCAACGGCAGCAAGAACCACAACTGGCCCAGATGTGCTGCGTGCTGACCGTTGCGGTGGCCGACGCTGACGCCCGGCGGCTGTTATTCGCGCACGTCGGTGACACGCGCATGTACCGGTTTCGAGCGGGTGAACTCCACAAGCTCACCCACGACCATTCCATTGTGGGGGTGCGCGAAGACGCGGGCCAACTCAACGAGCGCGAAGCCATGAACCACCCCCGCCGAAACGAAATTCTGCGCGACGTTGGCTCGGTTCCGCACCGAATCGACGACCCGGAGTTTCTGGATTCGGGCGAGGAGGAATTGCTACCGGGCGACGTTCTGCTGCTGTGCAGCGACGGGCTGACCGACATGCTCACCCGCGCTCAGATTACGGCCGTTCTAACCCAGCCGTTGTCGGTAGAGCAGCAAATCGCCGAACTCATCCGGCGGGCCAACGAAGCGGGCGGGCAGGATAATATCACGGTGGTGCTGGCCCAGCTTCCGGCCACGGCCGACGCCGTAGCCAGCGACGAACCGGCCGAGTTGACGCCGGTCGTTCCTCTCCCAGATTCGCCCGAAACACCGTCTCCGTCCGTTACGCCACCGGCGTCAGACCGTCGAAAAGTCATTGGGCTGGGATTTGTGCTGATGGGTGTTTTTCTGGCGGGATTGGCCTGGTGGAGTCAGGAACCAACCGAAGCGCCCAAACCGTTGGTTAGTCCACCGGCAACGGTTCAGCCCAACTCGTCGGTGGTTGAGCCGGATTCGTTGATCTTACTTAATCCAACCGTAGCGGACGATTCGGTTCGAATACCGTAACGAATCTGCCAACCGCTTACGTTATTTCACCGCTGACGCACTTGACTGACGCATAAGCCGTTGCATAAAAATCGAAACACACCAAACCCACAAAACCGTTTATCCACTACACAATGGCGACCGTTAGTTTCAATACGCACTTTCCGGGCTACGACGTACTGGGCGAAATAAGCCGCAGCAACGCCCGCGTGTTGAAAGCCCGGCACGTGGCGACCGGCGATCTGGTGGCCATCAAACACTTCGCGATCAACACCGATCCCGATACGCTCCGGCGCTTCGAGCGCGAATCGGCGATTATGACCGGCATTGCCCACCCCAACATCGTGAAGGTACGTGAGATTCGGCTCGAAGCCGAACTGCCGTACATCGTCATGGATTTCGTCGAAGGGGGTAGCGTCCGGCAACTATTGACCAAAGACGGCTGCTTGACCGTCGAAACCACCATCCGGTTGGGGCTGCAAATGCTCGATGCGTTTCGGACGATTCACCCGCGCGGCATCGTGCACCGCGACATCAAGCCCGAAAACATCCTGTACCACCAGTTGGCCAGTGGTGAACTGCATTTTCTTTTGACGGATTTTGGCATCGCACGAATGCACGAACAGCCCGTCACGATGACCGGTCAGTCGCTGATGACCTACGAATACGCGGCTCCCGAACAGTTCGACAACCCCCGCGAGGTGGCCGAAGCGGCCGACTATTATTCGCTCGGCGTCGTGTTATACGAATGCCTGACGGGCAACGTACCGTTTGCCATGCGCAACGAAACGGGCATCGTCACGTTCATGAATCAAGTCTTGACGACGCCCGCGCCCGCGCCGGTGCTAACGTCGAACCAACCGCTGCCCGTTAGTCTGACTAATTTGTTACAAACGATGTTGGTCAAGAAACCCGCCGAGCGCGTTCACCATCCCGACATCGTCAAACTGACCCTGAAGCAGGCCGAACTCGAACAACTCCAACTCGACCATAACCCATCAACTACGTCGCCAGTCGCTGCTACGTCGGTTGAAGCGCCCCGCGCCACGCTAATCGCCCCCACCGTTAGCCCGCGCCCGGCCGTCGACCAGTCGGCAAGTCGGTCCCAAGCCGGTCAGCGGACCAGAGTTCGCCCGCGCTCAAACGGGAAGCAGACGGCAATCATTGCGGGCGTTGTATTGCTGGCTGGTCTGGGTTTGTACGGGTGGTTTTCGCTAAAGGACCGTAACCTGTCGGCGGGACCGATCTCAACCGGTACCCCTTCAACTACCGTTCGTTCCGCACCAACGGCCGAGCAAACCGCCGAAGCCCAACGGCGGGCCTTGCTTGAGCGGCAGGAGCAGTACCAACAGCAGGTGCTTGCCGCGGGCCGGCAGCTCGACGTCGAAACGTTCGGCGCAAAAGTCGGTTTGTTCGGGGGTATTAAGAACCTGGGAGTTCAACTCAACAATCCGTCATCAATTTCCTTTCTGTCCGTGCGGGTGGATGTGCACTACATCAAAGAAAACGGAGATGTGTTTAAAATTACCAAGCTGTTTTTTAATGATGTAGGACCGGGTACGAATATGACAAAACGCGCGCCGGACAGCCCACGTGGGACGCGCTTCAGCGCCCGCGTTGTCAAGTACGATGCCGCGCTCTTTGTCGACAGTCTGGCCGCGCCCTTAACTCCGTAGCGTTCATGCCCACCGTTAGTTTTAACACACATTTGCCCGGCTACGAAGTACTGGCCGAATTAGGCCGGGGCAACACGCGCGTCCTCAAAGCGCGGCACGTAGCCACCGGTGATCTGGTGGCCATCAAGCAATTTGCGTTTAACACCGACGCCGAAACGCTCCGCCGGTTCCAGCAGGAATCAGAGATTATGACGCGCATTGCCCACCCTAACGTGGTGAAAGTGCGCGAGATTCACCTCGATGCGGCCATGCCGTACTTGGTCATGGAGTTCGTGGAGGGTGGCGACTTGCGCAGTTTACTCCGGAGCGAAGGGCACTTAGACGTACCAACGACGATTCGGCTGGGGCTACAAATGGCCGAGGCTTTCCGGGCCATTCACCCCGAGAACGTCATTCACCGCGACATCAAGCCCGAAAATATCCTGTACCGTCGGCTCGTCAGTGGCGAACTTCACTTTCTCTTGACCGACTTCGGCATTGCCAAAATCCGGGCCGACGAGAGTTCACGCACGCAGACTGGGCAGTCGCTGATGACGTATGAGTATGCCTCGCCCGAGCAGTTCGATAACCCCCGCCACGTCGATGCCGCCACGGACTACTATTCGCTGGGGGCGGTGTTATACGAATGCCTCAGTGGGCAGGTGCCGTTTCCCCTACGCGACGAAACGGGCCTGGCTCAGTTCATGAGTCAGGTACTGACGTTACCGCCACCGACACTTACCCTGGCGTCGGGTCAATTTCTGCCACCGAGTTTAAGGCAATTGGTGCAGGGTCTGCTCACCAAGTTAGTTGACGAGCGCATCCGCGACGTTGATGAATTGGAACTGCTGCTCGAACAGGCTAAAGTAGAGCAGTTACGCGCCAACCGAACGATGCTCGCGGGTGCCGTCGCAACGCCCACCCCGCCCCGACCGGTCAGCGTAACGCGTCCGGCCCCGGTAGCGGCTCCGGCCGTTACCGACGACGAGGAAGTCGTGTATGAATCCCGTGCAAGTAGTCAAACGTGGTGGCTCGTGTTGCTGGCCGTACTCGTTGCGGGTGGCGCGCTGGCGTTTATCTGGCACACCCGCAGCACCCGCCAACCGATGCCAACGTCAACCGTTTCTGTTGACTCGTCGGCCACAACGACAGCCGACTCGATCGATGACGACGCATCAACCAATGACAACTTGGACGAAGAGGACGACGAGGATACCGACTCAGTCATTGTTGACGACGGTCCGAAGCAGTTTTTGCCCAACCACGATTCCAGCGCGAATGAGGTCGTTACCCCGCCTGTTCCCGTTGCGGATTCGGCTGCGACAGTACCGGCGGATAGTAGTTCGTATGACTGATAAAAAATGAAAACGCCGGACGCTGAGTCCGGCGTTTTTTCAACCTACAAGGTTTTTGGAAACCTTGCAGGTTGATCGCATTCGTGTCTAACTCTCACCCCGCCGAACGGGCGTCAGGTGCTCATACTCTTCCTCTTCGAACAGCCGCGACCGGATCAGGAAGCGAACGCCCATCGGAATTTCGAGTGAGAAACTCGCTCCCCGGCCGGGCGTCACGTCGACGGTCAGGTGCGTGTGTTTCCAGTACTCGAACTGGTCGTCCGACATCCAAAAGTCGCAGCCGTCGATCTGCCCCAGCCACACGTCCGACTGACCGACAATAAAGTCACCCTGCGCGAAGCACATCGGCGATGAACCGTCGCAGCAGCCGCCACTCTGGTGAAACATCAACGGGCCGTACTGAATGCGCAATTTTTCAATCACGTCGAGGGCCGCTGGGGTAACGTCAACGCGGGAAAGGGTCTGAGTGGTCATAGGTGAGGGGTGAATGCTGAATAGCGAATTACTGAGTAAAGATTGATGTATACCTCACCATTTACAATTCGCTATTCAGCATTCGCTCAAAAGAAGCCTAATTTGTTTTTACTGTACGAGATCAGCAGGTTCTTGGCTTGCCGGTAATGGTTGAGCATCATCAGGTGATTCTCGCGCCCGAAGCCCGACTTCTTGTAGCCACCAAACGGCGCGTGAGCCGGGTAATCGTGGTAACAATTGACCCACACGCGACCCGCCTGAATCTGCCGCGGAATGGTGTATAGTTCGTGCGCATCGCGCGACCAGAAGCCCGCGCCCAGTCCGTACAGCGTGTCGTTGGCAATAGCGACGGCTTCGTCGGCGTCTTTGAACGTCGTTACGGAGAGCACCGGTCCAAAAATTTCTTCCTGGAAGATGCGCATTTTGTTGTGGCCCCGGAAAATCGTCGGCTGAATGTAGTAGCCGCCCTCCACGCTGTCGGCAGGTCCGCCGCCCGTGAGCACTTCGGCTCCTTCCTGCTTGCCAATGTCGATGTACGACAGAATCTTTTCGTACTGATCGTTGCTCGCCTGCGCGCCCATCATCGTGTCGGCGTCGAGCGGGTGGCCGAGCTTGATGGCCTCCGTGCGCTGAATGACGCGCTCCATGAAGCGGTCGTAGATGTCCTCATGCACGAGCAGCCGCGAGGGGCAGGTGCAGATTTCGCCCTGGTTGAGCGCGAACATGACCGCACCTTCAATGCACTTATCGAGGAACTCGTCGTCGGCATCCATGACCGACTTCATGAAAATGTTCGGCGATTTACCGCCTAATTCCATCGTCACCGGAATCAGGTTTTCCGACGCGTATTGCATAATTAGTCGGCCGGTGGTGGTCTCGCCGGTAAAAGCTACTTTGTTCACGCGCTTGTGTTGCGCCAGCGGCTTGCCGGCTTCCGGTCCGAAGCCGTGCACGATGTTGACCACGCCCGGCGGCACGATGCCTTCGAGCATCTCAAACAGCACGGCGATGGAGGTCGGCGTTTGCTCGGCGGGTTTGATCACTACGCAGCAACCGGCCGCTAAGGCCGGGGCCAGCTTCCAGGTGGCCATCAGCAGGGGAAAGTTCCAGGGAATAATCTGGCCTACCACGCCGATGGGTTCTTTAATAACCAGCGATAACGTGTCGGCGTTAAGCTCCGTGGCGGAGCCTTCTTCGGCCCGAATAACGCCCGCGAAGTAGCGGAAGTGATCAACGACGAGCGGCATGTCGGCGGCCATCGTTTCGCGCAGGGCTTTGCCGTTCTCGACCGTTTCGACGCGCGCCAGAAACTCTAAATTCTTTTCAATAACGTCGGCAATTTTGAGCAGGATGTTGCTGCGCTCCGTAGCCGACGTTTTGCCCCAGGTGGCAAACGCTTTGTGCGCGGCCTCGACGGCCAGATCAATATCGGCGGCCTTCGAGCGAGGCATCTTTGCGATCAGGCTGCCATCCACCGGCGACTCATTGTCGAAGTATTCGCCGTCGACGGGCGGCACCCACTTGCCACCGATGTAATTGTCGTAATGCGACCGGAATTTGGGCCGGTTGACGTGGGTTTCTACGAGTTCAAGCGTTTCCATGCACCAGAAATAGGTTTAGTTAACTGAATTATTACAAAGATTGCCCGAATTAGTCAATAAATTTGGCTTAATCGTAT
>CAXUEB010000292.1:6607-6949 GCA_964249775.1 uncultured Spirosoma sp. | reverse complement strand
CAAAGAAGCCATTAAACACTTTCTGACTAACCTCGGCCACGAAGGTATTGACAAAGGCACCGACGCCGACCAGCCGTCGGTCGATTACCCGCGCTTTATCCGACCCGTGGCCGAAGCCGTTGCCGCGGGTGAGGTCGAGCGGGGAATCGTGCTGGGCGGGTCGGGCAACGGCGAGGCTATGATGGCCAACCGCATTCGGGGCGTCCGGGCGGCCCTGTGCTGGAATGAAGAATCGGCCCGGCTGGGGCGGCAGCACAACGACGCCAACGTCATCTCCATCGGCGAACGGATGATGAGCGAAGAAACGGCCCTGAAGCTCGTCCAGATTTGGCTCGATACGCC
>CAXUEB010000292.1:3008-6576 GCA_964249775.1 uncultured Spirosoma sp. | reverse complement strand
GTTTGAGGGGGGCCGTCACCAGCAGCGCATTCAGGAATTGGATGAGTAAGTCCACCGTTCCGTCGATCGTCGTTAGCTACTAACGACTAACCTTCCATGAACAAGCCCGCCCGGCAAGTCGGCTATTTCCTGTCTGGTCAGCACTTTTCCAACGGCCTGCGGACAACGCTGTCGATTCTGCTGCCGTCGTTGCTGGGGGCGCAGGTAGGCCAACTTGCAACGGGCATGGTGCTGTCGCTGGGCGCGCTGAGCGTCAGCATTAGCGACGCACCCGGCCCGCTCCTGCACCGGCGCAACGGTATGCTTATTACGGTGTTAATTAGCGGTTTGGTTACGCTCGTTACGGGATACGCCCGGATGAATCCGTACGGGTTGGGCGCGGAAATTGGGCTGTTCGGTTTCTTTTTTTCCATGTTTGCCGTCTACGGCAACCGGGCGACTTCGGTCGGTACGGCGGCCCTGCTCATTATGATTCTGATGCTCGACCGGCCGTTGGACGCGGCTGGGGTGGTGCGCGAAAGCGGGCTGATCGTGGCCGGAGGCTTGTGGTACACGGCCGTTAGCCTGCTGGCGTCGCGGCTGCAACCGTACCGACCGGCTGAGCAGGCCCTGGGGCAGTGCATTCACGAGATCGCCAAGCTAATGGCCATCAAAGCCGACTTTTATACAACCACTATCAATTTAGACGACAACTACCGCCGGCTGCTGGCTCAACAAGTCGTGGTCAGTGAGCAACAGGACGCCGTGCGCGAGATTTTGTTTAAAAGCCGGCAATTCACGACCGAAACCACCCAACCGGGCCGGTTGCTGGTCCTGACGTTCGTAGACGTTGTTGACCTCTACGAACAGATTACGGCAATGTACTATGATTACGCTACGCTGCGCGAACGCTTCGGCCAATCGGACGTGCTCGAAGCCATTGCCCACCTGATCCGTCAGTTGGCCGTCGAACTCGATCACCTTGGCTTAGCCGTTCAGTCGCCCGTGCCACTCCCAAAGCGAACCGACGTAACCGTATCCTTAGACAAGGTGAAGCAGGCAATCGACGCCATTGATAGTCAGGCGGGCAGTACGCTGGTGCTGCGCAAGGTGCTGGTCAGCGTGCGGAACGTCAATCAGCGACTGGCCACGATCCGCAAAAACCTGACCCGGTCTGGCGTGACCCGGTCTGGCGTGACCCGGTCTGGCGTGACCCGGTCTGGGTCCATCCAAACGGAGTCTACACTGATCCAGCCTGGTCTTGAACAGGCTAAATTGACCGGACCCGCGCCCGACGCACTGCCCGAGTACAGTCAGTTTGTAGCGCACCGGGCAATCGACCTCAAGTCGTTTCGCGAAAACCTAACGCTCACCTCGTCGGTGTTTCGGCACGCGGTACGGGTCGCGTTGGCCATGCTGGTGGGTTACGTGGTCACGCAGGTGCTGCCCTACGGCCGCTACAGTTACTGGGTGCTGCTGACGATTTCGGTGATTCTCAAACCGGCGTTTAGCCTTACCAAGCAGCGCAACACCGAACGCATTCTGGGTACGCTGGCGGGTGGCCTAATTGGCCTGGTTATTCTGACCTACGTGCCCGACAAGACCGCGCAGTTCGCCTTCATGGTGTTGTTTATGCTCGGCACTTACAGCACGCAGCGTACCAACTACACCGCGATGGTGGTTTGCGTGACGCCGTTCCTGTTAATCATGTTTAATTTTCTGGGGCAGAGTTACCTCGGCGCGGCCGGCGAGCGGTTCCTGGATACGCTGCTGGGTGGCCTGATTGCGGTAGCCGCGGGCTATCTGCTCTTTCCCCGTTGGGAATCTGAGCAGCTAATCGAGCCGATGCGGGCCGTTCTGGACGCCAACCGGCGCTACGTCGGGTTACTGTTGGATAGCTTGTCGGGTCGGCCTATTGCGGTGACGAACTACAAACTGGTGCGCAAAGACGTGTACGTTACGTCGGCGAATCTGGCGGCTGCCTTCGAGCGAATGCTGTCGGAACCCAAGCACAAGCAACGCCACGAAACGCTTCTTTCCGAGTTTGTCGTGCTCAATCACATTCTTTCGGCCAACGTCGCCACCATTACATCGGCCCGGCTATCCGGCGAGCCACGCGTTTATCCGGCTCCGTTACTCCGCCCCATCAAGCGCGCCTTGTTTACGTTAACGGCGAGTGTGCAGCGGCTGGACAAGACGCCCGCAACACCTGCTTCAGAATTGCCTTTCCCCAATCCAAACACTCCCGTTCAACCGACCGACGATCCGCTGCTGACCGAGCAACTCGATTTTATTGGGCAAGTAAGCAACGATATTGGCAAGCTAACCGAACGAATAAACGGATAGGTCTATCAAACACTGAACCAAAGTGCACGCGTTAAAAGAGCCTTTGGAAACCTTTTTCTCGCGTGCAAAAAGCCACGTTCTATTTTTCGGTTTATTTTTGAAAAACGAATCTATTAACTATTTGTATCTATTAGTAACATAACTCACCTATGCCATTTTTAGTCCTTGACCTTGAAATGACCGGTCCCGAACCAGACTACAACGAAATCATTCAGATTGGGGCGGTTCTGTTCGACGACAGTTGGGTGGAAAAGGGCCAGTACCTAACCAATGTGTATCCCGAAAACGAAGACGCCTTTTCGTCTTCGTCGGAAAAGATTCACAACCTGTCGCTGGCTGATCTTCAGGACGCACCGATGATGTACGATGTGCTGCCCGAACTGGAAGAATGGATCTGTAAGCAATTAGGCGTTCGCGTACCGCCGGGGCAGTTGGACCGAACGCCGTTCCTGCGCGACGTCATTATCTGCGGGCAGAGCGTTATTAACGACATTAACTTTCTGAAGGAAGCCTACCGCTACGAAAAGATGAAGTGGCCGTATTCGCGCGTCCTGCTCGACCTCCACACCCTGAGCTACTTCCTGTTCCGGGTGCTGCGGGCTAACGCCGGAGCGCCGGCCGGACGTAAAGCGCCCGACCGGCTGAGTCTGACGGCCATCGCCAACTATTTCGGCTTTGCCCGCGAAGATGGGTTTCACAACGCCCTCGAAGACGCCGTGCTGACGGCCAAGTGTTTGAAGGAAGTATTTAAACTGGCCGACGAAATGAAGTTACCGACTTAGCAACTCGGTTTGCTTTCGGCGTCGGTTCCAGATTAGAAAGAATAACCAACCGATCAACCCTTCCAGCAAGCACAAGAACGCCCACAAGAGCGGGTTCTCCCGGTTACCGAACGCTAAGGACGTCAGCAAAAGAAGAACACCCAGCCCCTGCCAATAGCCGGGCATACTGAGCTGGTCGGACTGCGCCCGGATGCGGAGTTCGCCGTCGCGGTTTGGGTACAGCAGTGGGCTAATTTTAGCGTAATCCCAGAGCAGCAAACCCAGATTGGCCGCCAGCATCAGGCTCGTTACCGTCCACGTGTAATGAAAATCCATCGAGACCGTAATGAGGAAAATGTTCAGGCTCACGGGCAGAAACGCCACCGCGCCGAGCGTCGCGAACCGCTGCGTCAGCAGCAACGCGCCCGCCAGCGCCTGCCCGGTTCCCAGAAAGTGCCACCAAAGACCGGTGCGGTACAGGG
>CAXUEB010000292.1:0-2998 GCA_964249775.1 uncultured Spirosoma sp. | reverse complement strand
AAGAATAAGTCAATGGAAATGCCGGTATCGGGCGGCAGTTGAAGCGTCCCGGCGGGCATGAACCGCCCACCGAGGGCTTTGCCCCAACCCGCGTAGACGTAAGCCCCGCCGATTAAATACCGGAGGTAGATGACGAACAGACAAGCCCAGGTTTTGGCGCGCAGGAAGTTGATCAGGCTGAGCATGGTACAAACTTTTGGGCAAGATAGCCCATCCGATTGTGCAACCCATCAAATCAGGACGAACGGCGCGGTGTTATAGCGTGGCTCAGGAATTATGCAGCGGTTTAGCCGGACGCCAAGCGGCTACGGATGCGGAAACGCGCCGTTTCCGACGCCACCACCACAGGCCCGCGCCCCCGGCTCCCAACAGTACCGCGACGAATACCCACGGCCACTGATTAGGCGTACGCAATGGCTGAGCATCGCCGATCAAAATCATGCCGGCCCACACGTTGGGCGACTGGTCGCGGGCGCTTGGGTGGTTCTTGAGCCAATCTTGCTTAGCCCGCTGGAGTGCCACATCTTTTAATAAGCCATCCTCTAAATACTGATGGAACGATTCGGTCAGGTCGTACGTCGCCCGGTCCTGCACGCTCCACAGGGTACTAACGATGCTCGGCACGCCTAAGGCGGCAAAGCCCCGCGCCAGGCTAAACACGCCCTCGCCCGTCTGATCGGCTCCCACGCCGGTTTTACAGGCTCCCAGCACCACCAACTCCGCCTTCAGCGAATCCCCGTTGTTCAAATCAGACAGCCGCAGCGTATCGTCGGCGAAGTACAGCAGGGGTTCGCGCTCGGTGCTGTCGGCGATGGCGTGGGTAAAGAGTTGAACGATGCGGGCGTTAGCGACCTCGTCCAGAAACGCCCGGCGCGTCGCGGCTGCGTGCGTGAGTAGCTTTGGCCGACGGTACCGCTGACCGATTCCTTGCAAGGCCCTATCCGAACCGGGCAGCGCAACCTGCCCCAGTTGGGGAGCGAATAGGACGGGTGCAACGCCCAGAAAGCCGTCATCGTCAAAACGGGTGGTCCGGGCAGGGGGGTTCTTGGTTCGCAGCAACCGCCGGGCCGAGTAGACGTAATCAAAGGCGTATTGCTGAATCAGGTAGTCGGGCTTGCTGGCCGAATAGCTCAGGGCCTCGAAGGGCACAAAGAACCGATCCGGCGACACAATTACCCGGCCGGGCGGTAAACCCAACGGAGCCAGTGTCCGCCGGTAGATCGAATTGCCCAAGGCCAGAAGGTTCGCCAGATCAGCCTGACTGCTTACCGCGTCGGCACTGGACAATCGGTTAATGAACGTTTGGGCATCCCGCTTGTAGGTTTGCACGGGTTGCTGCAACCGCAGCAGTTCAGTTCGACTGCCTTCAAGGCCCAGCACGTATACGGCACTGTCGCCTATGAAGTAGCTGACGAACGTAGCCTGGCGGTCGTTTAGGTAGCGTTGCAGGTCGGCCAGTTTCGCGGTGGTCGTGTCGTATTTATAGCGGAAATAAGCCGGATTGGTTTGTTCCAATTGTTTGATGAACTGCTCGAAGGCCTGCTGTTTGCCGTCCAGCGCGTCGCGCGCGGATTCGTACCGGGCACTATCCGTCGTTAGCTGGGCCAGTTCCGTTTGCCCATCGCTGACGGCCCGCCGTAGTTTTTTCTCTTTGCTGGCCTGGTCCGCGGACAACTGCTGCCGGGCACTCAGTTCGTTGAGTTTATCGGCCAGCATCACGGCTCGGCTCTTCTCAAAAAACCGAAACGCCTGCTCGGCATTCCCCAGCCGGTAGCAGGTTTCGATGGCCCGCTCGTAAATGCTTCGGGTCTGCTGCCGCCAGTAGAGTTTGGAGGCCTGAGCCGTTTGGTCCCACCGCATGTAGTCAATCATCTGGTCGGCGGTCTGATACGTGTCCAGCGCGTACTGGAGTCGTTGGCGGTTGTTGGTCTTCTTGGCGTAGTCGAGCCAAGTCTGGGCTTTGTCCCGGATAAGCGTTAACAGATACTCCCGATCAGCGGTCAGGCGGATAACCGCCGGGTCCGGGTTGTCGGCCGGATCGGTCTTTCTAAAATCAGTGAGTAACGTGAGTGCCTGCTGGTAGTAAGCTAATGCTTTCGTGTACTGACCCTGAATGTGGTGAACGCCACCAATGTTATTCAACGCACGCGCTTTTTTGTAACCGCTGCCAAAAGCAGCGTACGCTTTGTTAAAATAATACAGAGCTTTAGCGTGATCGTTCAGGTTTTCCCGGTAAAGATAACCAAGCGTGTTGTACACGTCGGCCGCTTTATTGGAGTCGCTTGTTTTCTCGTAGTACGTGACAACCTCGTTCAGTAGGCGAATACCTTCGGCGTTCCGTTGCTGATCGATC
The DNA here is from genome assembly GCA_964249775.1 of uncultured Spirosoma sp. Classification (GTDB taxonomy): domain Bacteria; phylum Bacteroidota; class Bacteroidia; order Cytophagales; family Spirosomataceae; genus Spirosoma. Next base: position 645 of record CAXUEB010000292.1, on the reverse strand, counting down.
AGCACGTTCCCCAGTATTACTTTGTAAGCCGTTCGTCGCTCAACTGCGCCGGCTAAGTTAGTCGTCAGCCGAATTGCGTTCCGAATGGCCTGTTCGGCCTGTACCAGTTTACCGACACTAATCGAACTACAAGCCAGTTCGTTCAAGCATTCCGACATCGTGAGCCTATCGCTGAGTCGGGCGGCTACCGAGTAACCGGCCTCGGCTTTCTCAATGGCTTTTTGATAATCACCAATTACGTACAGGATGTAGGCCTGACTTTTCAGCGCCTTAGCCGTCAGGCTTCCGGCGGTTAGAAGTCGTTTCTCCGCTTCAATGCACGCCTGGTAGGCCGCTACCGCTTCCTCTCTCTTTCCTTCACTTTCTAAGTAGTAACCCCAGTAAAAATAAGCCCTGGGTAAGACGCCCGGCTTAACAGAACGGGGTTGCCTGCGGCAAATCTGCACGACTTCGGCCGTTAGCCGACCCGCCCGATCATACCGTTTGAGCAGACCATACTGCCAGCCCATTCCGAACAGGATAGCCGCGTAGTTTGAATCCTTCGGTGCCCGGCAACGGTCGCATTGCTGCCGAAGCTGCTGGTAAGCAGCCAAACGTCGGTCAGCCGGCTGACGATCCACCTGCTTAATGGTACGCCATAGCTGC
>CAXUEB010000291.1:0-6949 GCA_964249775.1 uncultured Spirosoma sp. | reverse complement strand
GCGTTGATTTTTTACCCTTATCGGTTGATTACCAGGAAAAATTTGCGTCGGCCGGTCGGATTCCCGGCAGCTTCCAACGGCGCGAAGGTCGGCTGGGCGACCACGAAATTTTGATTAGTCGCTTAGTGGACCGCGCCCTGCGGCCAATCTTCCCGGAAGATTACCACGCCGACACGCAGGTCATGATTACGCTGATCTCGGCCGACCCTGAAGTGCAACCCGACGCCCTGGCGGCTCTGGCGGCTTCGTCGGCTTTAGCCGTGTCGAACATCCCCTTCAACGGACCGATTTCGGAAGTGCGGGTAGCTAAAATTGACGGGCAGTACCAGATTAATCCCAAAACGGCCGACATCGAACGGGCAACGATTGACCTCATCGTGGCGGCCACCGAGCGGGACATCTGCATGGTCGAAGGCGAGATGAGCGAGTGCCAGGAAGTGGAGATGGTTGAGGCCATCAAAGCCGCCCACGAAGCCATCAAAGTGAAGTGTCAGGCACAGAAAGAGTTAGGAGCTAAGGTTGGCAAGACCGAAAAGCGCCAGTATAGCCACGAAACGCACGACGAAGAACTGCGGGCGGCCGTTCGGGCGGCTTGTTACGATAAGATTTACGACGTTGCGCGCCGGCAAAACAACCACAAAAAGGGACGCAGCGAAGGCTTCCGCGACGTGCGCGAAGAATACATAGCCAGCCTTCCCGAAGACTCCGGCGTCAATATCGGTTTAGTAAAGACGTACTTTCACGATCTGGTTTGGGAAGCATCGCGCCGGATGGTCTTGGACGAGCGCCTGCGGTTAGACGGTCGGCAGTTGGATGAAATTCGGCCCATCGAAGCCGAAGCGGGTTATTTGCCCGGTCCGCACGGATCGGCCTTGTTCACGCGGGGCGAAACCCAGTCGCTGACGACCGTGACGCTCGGCACAAAGATTGACGAGCAGATTGTCGATCAGGCCATGTTCCAGGGGTATAACAAGTTTCTGCTGCACTACAACTTTCCAGGCTTCTCGACGGGTGAGGTAAAACCCAACCGGGGAGCCGGTCGTCGGGAGATTGGTCACGGGAACTTAGCCCACCGATCACTGAAAAAAGTGTTGCCCTCGGGCGAGGATAATCCGTACACCATTCGAATCGTGTCGGACATTCTGGAGTCGAACGGCTCGTCGTCGATGGCGACGGTTTGCGCCGGTGCGATGGCCCTGATGGACGCCGGTATCAAAATCAAAGCACCGGTAGCCGGTATCGCGATGGGGCTGATTCAGGATACCGAGCCGGGCTCGGACAAGTACGCCGTCCTGTCGGACATCCTGGGCGACGAAGATCACTTGGGCGACATGGACTTCAAGGTAACGGGCACCGAGCGGGGCATCGTGGCCTGCCAGATGGACCTGAAAGTAAACGGACTGTCGTATGAAGTGCTGGCGCAGGCCTTAGAACAAGCGCGGGCCGGTCGGCTGCACATCCTCGGCGAGATGCGAAAGGGCATCCCCGACGTTCGGCAAGACCTCAAGCCGCACGCGCCCCGCGCCATCGTTATCAAAATTGACACCAATCAGATCGGGGCCGTGATCGGACCCGGCGGTAAGGTCGTGCAGGACATTCAAAAGGATTCGGGCGCAGTCGTCAACATCGACGAGCACGACAACGCCGGCTGGGTCAGCATCTTCGCGACCAACAAAGAAAGCATGGACAAGGCCGTTTCCCGCGTGAAAGGCATCGTGGCCGTGCCGGAAGTGGGCGAGGTGTACGTCGGCAAGGTGAAGACCATCCAACCGTTCGGTGCGTTCGTGGAATTCATGCCCGGCAAGGATGGACTGTTGCACATTTCGGAGATCAAGTGGGAGCGCTTAGAAACCATGGACGGCGTGTTACAGGTTGGGGAAGAAGTTACGGTAAAGCTAATCGACATCGACAAAAAAACCGGTAAATACCGCCTGTCGCGCAAGGTTCTGCTCCCCAAGCCGGAGAACAAAAACGTCTAAGGCCGTGTTACTTTTTTAGGTAATGTAACGTCCCAAGTTGGCGTTATAGCGTTACTCCACCGGAGACACGTATCATGAGACAGCTAAAGATTTCAAAACAGATTACCAACCGCGAGAGCCAGTCGTTAGACAAGTACTTGCAGGAAATTGGTAAAGTGGACCTGCTTACGCCCGATGAGGAAGTAACGCTGGCCCAGAAGATTCGCGAGGGCGACCAACTTTCGTTAGAGCGTTTAACCAAAGCCAACCTGCGCTTTGTGGTGTCGGTGGCTAAGCAATACCAAAATCAGGGCCTTTCGCTGGGTGATTTAATCAACGAAGGAAACCTGGGCTTGATCAAAGCCGCTCAACGCTTTGATGAAACGCGCGGCTTTAAGTTTATTTCGTACGCCGTTTGGTGGATTCGTCAGTCGATTTTGCAGGCCTTGGCCGAACAGTCGCGGATTGTGCGCTTGCCGCTCAACCGGGTAGGTTCGCTCAACAAGATTTCCAAGACGTTCTCCGACCTCGAACAAAAGTTTGAGCGCGAGCCGTCGCCGGAGGAATTGGCCGCAGTCCTGGAGATTTCGGCCGCTGAGGTGGTCGATACCTTAAAGATTTCGGGGCGGCACGTGTCGATGGACGCGCCGTTCGTGCAGGGTGAAGAAAACAGTTTGCTCGACGTACTCGAAAACGACGGCGAAGACAAACCGGATTCGGGCCTGATTAACGATTCCTTGCGCAAAGAAGTACAACGCGCACTCTCGACGTTGACTCAGCGCGAAGCCGACGTGATTACGTTGTACTTCGGCCTGAACGGCGAACACGCCATGACGCTCGAAGAGATCGGCGAGAAGTTTAACCTGACCCGCGAGCGGGTGCGGCAGATTAAAGAGAAAGCCATCCGTCGGCTGCGCCACACCTCCCGGTCGAAGGCGTTGAAGACGTACTTAGGCTAAACAAGCCTGTTTGTGATGAGAAGAAGGCTCCGGCGAAAGCAGGAGCTTTTTTCGTTTCCGGGCCTTTCGGCGGTGGGGTGATTCACTCTTCGCCCCAGGCCGTCAGCACGAGTGTTCGAGAGCCGCCCCGGTCGCGGTGCTCGCCTAAGTAAATGCCTTGCCAGGTGCCGAGGTTGAGCCGCCCATTTGTGATGGGGATAGTAACCGAATGGCCCAGCAGGGCGGCTTTGAGGTGGGCGGGCATGTCGTCGGCTCCTTCATAATTGTGCTTGAAGTAGGGCGCGTTTTCCGGTACGGTGCGGTTAAAGAAACTTTCAAAGTCTTGCCGGACGGTCGGGTCGGCGTTTTCATTAATAGTTAGACTGGCCGACGTATGCTGAATAAACACCTGCAATAAGCCCACCCGGAGCCGTTGTAAGTCCGTAAACTCACGCTCAATGATGCGGGTAATCAAGTGAAAACCGCGGGGATAAGCGGGCAAACGCAAGGTGTGCTGGAAGACGGGCATACCGATTAAACTGGATGAATATTAGAACCGCTTATACGCAGGACTAACCTACCGGTTAGTAAATAGTAATTGCATTGCCGAATGATACGCACGGGTCAAAACGGCCGTTGAGGAGCCGCTGACGTAGAATTTTGGTAGAGAAGTTTAAGGGAATATTATGTTCATAAATCATTGTACTTTGTAATATAGTAAAAGATAATAGAATTTTACCAAGTTTTAAGCGGTAATGAACACGCTGCATCTTTGTATTTATCATTCACCTTAGACCACACATCACTATGAAAATGACCCGTATTCTGCTCTGCCTGACCGGCCTCTTTACCCTTGTCGGTCTCTCCGCCTGCACCGATCACCTTACGATGCCGGGAACGCCGGGTTCAACGGATGCCCGACTTCGGGTGAAGAGCTTGACCTTAGATCTGCCCAATAACCAAAGTAAAGTCAGCCTGTTTCGTTACGATGCGCAGAATCGACTTAATCTGATTCTTACGTACCAAACTCCCGATAGTACGGTTGCGCCGGTGGAATACACCACCTATCAGTACGACGGTCAGAACCGGTTAACTCAACTTAGGCGGGAGGTTGTCCTGCGTCCAACGGGCATTGCGCCCAATCTGGTGGAGCAGTATGATTATCGGTACAACGCGGCTGGCCAAGTGGAAGGAGTCAGTCATCCGAGTGGTTACGGCGTAACGTTCCGATACAACGGTAATCAGTTGACGGGCAGTTCCGAAAATTTCTCTATTTCGGCCAACATCTCTTACAATGAAAACAACCAATTTACGTACACCAGTAGCAACCTAACCGCCGTCAATACAACAACGAGGACTATTCTCCGGGGGCCGGCGCTGGAAACGACCTCAACCACTGCGTCGACGTACGACAACAAACGGAATCCGTTCTACGGAATATATATGATTCTTGGGCCGTATCAGGGTGGATTATTCAGTCCGCAAAGTGGCTCTTTTTCCCAGTATACCTACTACAGCGGTTTTGGCAACCTACTGAATCTGAGTCTCAACAACGCGCTCACGAGTAACACATCCACGACAAGCAACACGTCGAGTACGCCCACTAATGCGTTGGTTTCGTACCAATATACTTACAATGCTGCCGACCTGCCCATCACCCGGCAAACAACCGTTAATGGGGCAGTGACGGAAACGCTGCGCTTCGACTACGAGCCGTATTAAGATTGATTGAAAATCAAAGAAGCCGGTTACGCCCGGTGTTACATCACCCGCCCCGAGTTTTCGCTGACGAACGCGCCCCAGGCTCCTTTCTTCGTCTTCTTACCCGGCGCGACCGGCAGGGCGTTTTCGTGGAAGTGGTGGCAAACGGCGATGGCGAGTGCGTCGGTGGCGTCGAAGAACTGCGGATTCAGGTCTTCCTTGAGCAAATGCCCGACCATGTGCGACACCTGATCTTTAGACGCGTTGCCGTTGCCCGTGACGGACTGCTTAATGCGCCGGGGGGCATACTCTACAATCGGAATGTTGCGGGAAAGAGCAGCCGCCATTACGACGCCCTGCGCCCGGCCGAGTTTCAGCATGGCCTGTACGTTCTTGCCGAAAAACGGGTCTTCAATGGCCATCTCGTCGGGGTGATGCTCGTCAATCAGCCGCAGGATGGTTTCATAGAGTTTCTGGAGCTTTAGTTGGTAGGTGCTATATTTGCTCAACTGAACCACGCCGTACTGCATCATCTTCATCACGCCCCCCTGCACGGAAATGACGCCGTAACCAGCGACCTGCGTGCCGGGGTCGACGCCGAGAATAATTTTCTCGGGAAGAAATTGGGTTGATTTGGGGGTAATGAGCATGGTTGGGGCGTTGTGCGCTTTGCAAAGTAACGTGTTCTCCTACGTTTTGTCGCTGAAACCGCCAAAAAATTTCATTTTTTGGGCTAAACTTTTCGTTTTTGCCGGATTGGTCGCTTATATCGTCTACGTTTTGGGGCAACAACGTCACGATTGGGCCACCGTGCAAGGGCAATGGCGTTTGGTCAAACACCCGGAGCGCTGGGCGGCCGGGCTGCTCTTGCTCACACCGGTCAACTGGGGTTTTGAAGCCCTGAAGTGGCAACTCTTGCTCCGGCGCGTCGAGCCGACTCCGTTCTGGGCGGCCTACCGGGGCGTGTTGGCGGGGCTATCGCTGGGCTTTGCCTTGCCCGCGCAGTTGGGCGATACGGCCGGCCGGGTGCTGTCGCTGCGGACGGGCGAACGGGGCGCGGCCATCGGTGCGTCGCTGGTGTCGGGTGGGATGCAGTTCTACGTGGCCCTGGTGTTCGGGGCAATGGCCTGGGCGCATCACCTGGCGGTCGTGCCAGAACGGAATACCCCGACCGGGGGGTTTCTGTTGCTGGTACTCGCTGGCCTGTCGGGCTTGGGGGTCCTGTTTGGGCTGGTGCGTCGGCGGCTGTTACGCTGGCTGGCGGGGCAATCGTTCATGCGCCGGTTCGCCGTCTACTGGAACGTGGCCGGGCAATACGACGACCGCGAGATTGCCTTGGCGCTGGGTGCGGCTGCGCTGCGGTACGTGGTATTTGCGGTGCAGTTTTACCTTGCCCTGCGGCTGGTGGGCATCGGCTTGCCGGTTGGCCTGTCGGCGTCGGGCATTGGCTTGGTGTTTCTGGCCAAAACCATCACGCCCGCCTTTAATCTGTTGAGCGATCTGGGCGTCCGGGAAGCGGCTTCGTTGTGGGTATTTGCGCCGTTCGGCCGGTCGATAGACCTGTCCCCAACGGGTGGCGTTCCGGCCCCCGTCATGCTAACGGCCACGCTAACGCTTTGGTTGGCCAACGTTCTGACGCCGGTGCTGGTCGGGCTGATCTGGGTAGGAAAGTTGAAATGGTCATTACGTGAACAGCCATAGGGCTTAAATTGATACTGGTTTGGCCATTTTCTTCTTGTCGGTAAGTGCTCTGTACGCCTTGTTTACGCTCACGCTTTACCTGACGTGGCTGCGGATACCGGTCGTTCAACCCGACAAACCCGTCGTCAGCGGTCCCGTGATCAGCGTCATTATTCCCGTTCGCAACGAAGCCGCCAACATTGGTCATCTGTTGGACGACCTCAGTCGCCAAACCTACGCCCGCTTTGAGGTAATTGTGGCCGATGATTCGTCGACCGACCATACAGTGGTCATCGTTCAGGAACGCGCCCAATTTACACCCTATACCGTACACCTCTTACCCCTCGCCGATGAACGCACGGCCTCGCCCAAGAAACGCGCCATTGGCCAGAGTATCGCACGGGCGACGGGCGAGCTGATCGTCACGACCGACGGCGATTGCCGCGTGGGGCCGGACTGGCTGGCCACAATCGCGGCTTTCTATAAAAAAACTGGCGCAAAATTAATTTCCGGGCCGGTGACGTTTACAACCAATCAAACCCTTTTTGACTCCTTACAAACGGTCGAGTTTGCCAGCCTAATTGGATCGGGCGCGTGCACGGTGGCCCTCCGCCGCCCTACGATGTGCAACGGAGCCAACCTTTGTTACGAAAAACCGGTCAATACCGAACA
>CAXUEB010000290.1:2689-6994 GCA_964249775.1 uncultured Spirosoma sp. | reverse complement strand
TAGTCGGACTTTATCGGCGAAAAGGTAGCAGACCAATCACCAGTTCACCAGCTTAGCCGGAATCTTCGTTTTCAAGTTATCCAGACCTGGTCCTTCGCGGTGAATGTTTACCTGGTCCCGCTCAAACCCCAGAATTGGGTAAGAACCTCGTTCGGCCGATGGGCGGCTGGTCGTAATGAACAGCCCGATGTTGCGCGCTTCGGCGAAGGCAACGGCTTTATCGTAAGCAACAATCGAGCCGTCCGGGTCGCCACTCACGTTGCAACTGGTGCACAGCAGAGCGCAGTAGTTTCGGCCGTTCCAGATGGCCTCGGGCGCATACGACTCGAACGACGATTCGATCCGTTTGAACAACTGGACGAACGGTCCCGGCGGAAGCAGCAGCCCCTGGTGCGTGCCGTTGCGAATGGTGGTCGACTGGAACTGACGGTCGCGAAACGGCAACCGGATAAACGAACCGTTCAGCGGTCGGTAGTGCCCGGCCCGGTTGAACTCGCGGGGCAGGTTAGTCCGGCTGGCCTGCGCGATAAACTTGCGCAGCGAGCCGATGGCCGTGCCGTAATTTTTACCCGACAGTCGGGTTTTAAGGGCGTCCAACTGCGCGGCTCCGGTGGCGGTTGGGGCCGCCAGCAGGACAAAAACCGTCGGAAACTGCACCAAAATTGGGCGTTGGTGAATGGCCTCGACGGCCAAATCCGCGGTGCGGGCGTGGGTAATCGAAATCGTTTGCATGGCGTGGTTTAGTTGGGGTGCATCAGGAGCCGCCCGGCCTGGGGAATGGCGGGCCGGATGCCCAGATTCGTCAGCAGCGCATAGGCACTGGCCGTAGCTGCGCTCACCACGGGCAGGCCAAAGCGCGCTTCGGCTTCGGCAACGACGGCGAGGGACGGCATCTGCACGCAGGCCGAAATTACCAGCGCATCCGCCCCCGACAGGTCCATTGAAGCCGCCATGTCGAGCAAATTCTGAGGGTCCAACCGGCCCACCTTTACGTTGTCGGCCACCGCTAAGTATCGCGCTTGCCGGACCTCGATGCCGAACTCCGCCAGGGTACTGGCCACCCGGTCGGTTAGGGCGGGTTGGTAGGGCGCAATCAGCGTAACGGTCCGGGCGTTCAAGGCCCGCAGGGCCGTCACCAACGCCCCGGCGCTGGAGATGACCGACGGAGCCGCGCCGTTGGCCCCGGCCTGGTTCACCAAATTGGCTTCGGTCGATAAGACGCTCTGCTTACCGCCGTACATGGTAGCTACCAGACAAGCGTACATAATGCTGTCGACCTGCGCGTCGCACAGCGTGTTGACCGCTTCGCCGGCGGCTTCGTTCATGCGTTGCAGGCTCTCGGGCGTTACGTGCAGCAGCCGGACCCGCGCCGAGTGAAAACTAAATTGGGACTTATTCCCCAACTGCTGCTGCAACAACCGGGGAATTTCGGTTTCCATCGTTACGTTGGAACTGGGCACAATCATACCAATGCGGTACGACGCATTTGTGGAGTTTGTCATTGGTTAAGGGTTTAGGCGTGTCGCTGGTCGCCGGAGCGGCCCAAACACAATGACAAAGCAAGGCAAACCAGACGAACCAGTAAAGCGGATAAACGCCCGATGGGTTTACGTATAAATACCTGAATTGTAATAGGATATAAATTAATCGGCGCAGTTCGTTGAGCTAATTGGTCGTGGGTGACTCATGAAATTCGTCTCACCACATTATGCACTCCTCCGCTCGAATTCGACCCATCACCGACGTAGCGCAGAATGACGCGGATGCTTACGGGGGTAAATAGTTGTCCAACAGCTCCGCTGAGGTTCAAGCCGACCTTGAAGCCGTCCGGCGCAAACCGGGCTTTCCGCAATTCTGGATTCGAGTTATTGGTTGCGATAGTGGAATGATTCGTGACCGGAAAAGAACAGCCTTCTGGGTTCGAGACCAAGTAGTACGGGAACAACCCAATTTGGTAAGCCGCCCCGAATGCACCACTAACGGCTGAGTGAAATGAGCTGATTTATGGTTCGTACCAAGCTTTTCGACAAAGTTGTCGAATGGCAACTAACGGGGGTAGTTAGGCTTATTTACGGCTCTTGTGATCGATTTACGAGGTTGTTGGAATACGCCGTACAACCCGACAGCGGAGAAGTTGACAAACAAAAATCCCCACTCGATTGAGCGGGGATTTTGTCATTGAGCCTCCTACGGGATTCGAACCTGCGACCTACGCATTACGAATGCGTCGCTCTACCAGCTGAGCTAAGGAGGCGTTTGCGCTTAGCGGGTGCAAATATAACGCCATTCTTAACGTAACCGCAAAGCGAAGGGGCCGAAATTTCGTAAATTTGCGCCATGATTTCCATTACGAATCTTTCGTACTACCTCGGCAGCCGTGCCCTCTACGACAACGCCTCGCTGCACATCAAACCCGGCCAGAAAATCGGCCTCATCGGGCTGACCGGCACGGGTAAATCAACGCTCCTCCGCATTATCGACGGTGAATACCAACCCGACGGCGGCATCATCTCGAAGTCGGGCGACGTAACCATCGGCTTTTTGAATCAGGACCTGCTCTCCTACCAAACCGACGACTCGATTCTGAGCGTGGCGATGCAGGCCTTTGCCCGGCAAAACGAACTGCAAGTGCAGATCGACGCCATTCTGCATCAGATGGAGACCGACTACACTGACGATCTGGTCGATAAGCTCGGCAAGGCGCAGGAAGAATTTGAGGCGCTCGACGGCTACTCGGTACAGTCGAAGGCGGAGGAGATTATGGAAGGGCTGGGCTTCAGCACCGACGACCTGCAAAAGCCGCTGCGCACATTTTCGGGCGGTTGGCGGATGCGCGTCATGCTGGCCAAGCTGCTGCTGCAAAAGCCGTCGCTGCTGATGCTCGATGAACCGACTAACCACCTTGACCTGCCCTCGATTCAGTGGGTGGAAAAGTACATCCAGACCTATGAAGGAGCCGTGATGGTAGTGAGTCACGACCGCGAGTTCTTGGACAACGTCATCGACGTGACGGTGGAAGTGGCCAACTCGAAGCTGAACTATTACGCGGGCAACTACTCGTTTTACTTAGAAGAAAAAGCCCTGCGTAACGAGATTCAAAAGGGCGCTTTTGAAAATCAGCAGGCTAAAATTCGGCAGACCGAGCGCTTTATCGAACGCTTCAAGGCCCAGGCCACGAAAGCCAAGCAGGCCCAAAGCCGGGTGAAGCAGCTTGCCCGCATGGAGCGCGTTGACGACGTGATCGACGAGGCGGCGCGGGTAAACTTTAAATTTCAGTTCTCGACCCAGCCGGGGCGGCACATCCTGCACCTCGACGACGTGACGAAAGCTTACGGCCCCAAGCGTATTTTAACGAAAGCCGACATCCGCCTCGAACGGGGCGATAAGGTGGCGCTGATCGGGGCGAACGGCAAAGGCAAATCGACGCTGCGGCGGATTATCTCCGGCTCCGAGCCGCTCAACGACGGCAAGCGGCAGTTGGGTCACAACGTGTCGTTCAGCTTCTATGCCCAGCACCAGTTGGAATCGCTGAACGTGGACGACACGCTCTTAGACGAGCTGAAAGGAGCCAATCCGAACAAGACTGAAGGCGAACTACGGGGCGTTCTGGGTTGCTTCCTGTTTTCCAACGACGAGGTGTTCAAGAAGATCAAGGTGCTGTCGGGGGGCGAAAAATCGCGGGTGGCGCTGGCGAAGGTGCTGCTCTCGCAGGCCAATTTCCTGCTGCTTGATGAACCGACCAACCACCTCGACATGCAGTCGGTAAATATCCTGATTCAGGCCCTCGACCAGTATGAAGGCACGTATGTGGTGGTGAGCCACGACCGGTACTTTGTGTCGCAGATTGCCAACAAAATCTGGTACATCGAGGCCGAACAGATTAAAGAATACCCAGGTACGTACGACGAATACGAAAACTGGATGGCCGAGCGCACCGCCACGGGTTCGCCGGTGGACACGCCTGCTCCGGCAAAGCCCGCCGCCGTGCAGCCGTCGGTCAATAGCGTTTCCCGGTCGGATGGCTCGCGGAACGGATCGGATGGGCAGCGGAAGGACCTGCAACAGACGATTAAAAAGCTAAATCAGCAGGCGCAGGAAGCTGAAACAAAGATCGACTCACTGGAAACGCGCAAAAAAACGCTTGAAGCCGAACTGGCTGACCCCCGCACGTATGGCGACAGCAAGCTGATGCAGGCAAAAAATAATGAGTACAATCATCTGAAAACGCAGATGCAGCAGCTTCAGGATCAGTGGGAAACGGCCCTGATGGAAGTGGAGGCATTAGAGAAGCAGTTGGCCTGATTG
>CAXUEB010000290.1:827-2679 GCA_964249775.1 uncultured Spirosoma sp. | reverse complement strand
GTACTGGTTCTTCCCCGCAAACCGTTCTACCTCAACATGAAAAAACGGATGTTAACGGGTATGGCGGTACTGCTGAGCGGTGTTGCCGCGGCCCAATCACCCCTCGCCGTCGATACGATCATCGACCCGAAGATGGCCACGGTGCTGCTGTTTCCGCAGGTGGGCAATGCGCCGGGTACGCTGGCGGGTGGCTTGCCCGCGCAGACGCTGAACGTACCTGTGGGCAAGCTCGACGATCAGGACGGGTCGCCGATGGTGCTGGAGTTTGACGACCTGACGGCCACGTACCGCAACTTCCGGGCGAAGGTAATTCACTGCAACGCCGACTGGCGGCGCTCGGTGCTCAACGACGTTGAATTTACGTATCAGTTCAACGATCAGCCGATTACGGACTACCAGATTTCCGTGGGGACGAAGGTGCCTTACTACCACTACCGGTACGTTGTGCCGCGCCTGAAACTGCCGGGCAACTACGCCGTGGTGGTGTACAACGAGCAGAACCCGGATGAGGTTCTCTTCACGCGCCGGTTCCGGCTCTATAGCCAGCGCATTGGCGTGGCGGCGGGCGTTCGGTTTAGTACCGAAGTAGCGCAGCAGTTCAGCGATCAGCAGGTTGATCTGACCCTCAGTTATGGTGCCTACCAAAGCCAGGTTACCTCGCCGCAGGATGATTTCAAGGTTATCATCCGCCAGAATTACCGCGACGACCGGATTGTAACGGACCTACGCCCGACCAACGTCCGGTCGTTCGATCAGGTGCTGGAATACCGCGCTATTGACCTGCGAAATACCTTCCCCGGTGGCAACGAATACCGGTATTTTGATACGCGCACGGTGCTGTCGCGGGCCAACTTCGTCGAGCGTATCGACCGCAAAGCCGACCGCACCATCGCCTTCGTGCAGACCGACCGACCGCGTAGCACGGTGGCTTATACGCAGTTCGATGATTTCAACGGGCTGTACGTCATTGACAACCGCGACACGGGCGACGGCGCAACCGGGGCCGATTACATCGAAACAGTCTTTACACTGCTGGTTCAGGAAATTCCCAATGCGGCGGTGTACGCCAACGGCGCGTTCAACTTCTGGGCCTTAAACGACCGCAACCGAATGACCTACGACCCGACCATCGGGGGCTACCGGGGGCGGGTATGGCTGAAGCAGGGCGTTTATAATTACAACTATTCCGTTACGGGCATTGCACCACCCGTCACGCGCTCGGGCATGGTGCGCGACGGCAACGAAACGCTGATCGAAGGTGATTTTTCGCAGACCGAAAACACGTACGAGGTCTTTGTCTACAACCGCCCCCCCGCCGCCCGCGCCGATCAGCTCATCGGCTACTTTCGGACAACATACGGAGGTCGGCGGTAAGTCAAGGCGTCAACGCAACAGCAGGTAAGGAAGCCGATCACGGCCAACAGACAAAACACAACGGGATGGACACATACGCTTGCGGCATCGATTTTGGTACGTCGAATTCAAGCATTGCCATCGCCTCGGCTAATGCGGTCCGGTTAGTGCCGGTCGAAGGAAATTCGGTAACCCTGCCCAGCGCTATCTTCTTTCGGCAGCGCGATAACAAACCCTTCTACGGGCGAGCGGCCATCGAGCTGGTTATTCTGACGGGCGGGACCACCGAAATCCCCGCGATACAAGCCGAATTTAACCGGCTTTTTCCCGCTGCAACACTCTCCGACAGCCATAAGCTGTCCAGCGTGGGGCTTGGCCTTGCCTACGATAGCCGACGGCGGTTCGGGTCGAACGTACCTGTTTCCGTAACCCGTCAATAAAGCAGCGGGTCCTGCTACGCCATCACTCCCCGTAGCAGTTGCTCCAGAATGAGCCGACC
>CAXUEB010000290.1:0-817 GCA_964249775.1 uncultured Spirosoma sp. | reverse complement strand
ACCATTCCCAGCGCCATCTTTTTTACGCAACGCGACAATAAAGCCGTGTATGGTCGCCGGGCTATCGACCTGTTTCTGAACCGGGAGCCGGGCCGGTTCATGCGGTCGTTGAAGCGGGTGCTGGGTACGTCGCTGATGAAACAGGGTACGCTCGTAAACGGCAGCGCCCTCCATTTTTCAACCATTATCGCGGGGTTTCTTCAGCAGCTAAAAGCCCAGGCCGACGCGGAGGCCAGTGGAGAAATCGACAGCGTGGTGATGGGTCGTCCCGTCCACTTTGTCGACAACGACCCGGCGGCTGACGAGCGGGCACAGGCTGAATTGCGGGCCATTGCCCGGCGGATTGGATTTCGGCATGTTGAATTTCAGTTTGAGCCTATTGCCGCGGCGTTTGCGCACGAGGCCCGCCTGCATAGCGAGCAACTGGCGCTGGTAGCCGACATCGGCGGCGGCACGTCCGATTTTACCGTCATTCGCCTGTCGGGGCAGGCGCGGCGCAAGGCGGATCGGTCGTCGGATATCCTGGCCAGCACGGGGGTTAGAATCGGCGGTAACGAGTTCGACAAGGCCCTGACGTTAAGCGCGATTATGCCTGAGCTGGGCTACCGGAGTACGTATGGGGAAAAACAACTGGAGGTGCCCGTTAAGCCGTTTCACGACCTGGCCGAGTGGAGCAAAGTCAATTTCCTCTACACGCCCAAACTCCTGATGCAGCTTCGGCAACTGCTGCATCAATCGCACGACAAGCCGAGATTTAACCGGCTCATTCGGGTGCTCGAAGACGAGACGGGCCACGCGCTGCTTGCCACCGCCGAGG
>CAXUEB010000289.1:4877-7020 GCA_964249775.1 uncultured Spirosoma sp. | reverse complement strand
TGGCTAAGCAGATTATCCCGGCCAGTGCGTTCTACCGGGTGGGTAACGGGAGCGTAACGGGCGCGGGTACGGGCCTGCGCGCCGAGTACTTCAACAACGTTACCTTAGCGGCTCCCGTCGCCCTGACGCGGACGGATGCGACGATCGACTTTGATTGGGGCAACGGCTCACCGGCCTCGGGCATCAACGGCGACAACTTCTCGGTCCGCTGGACGGGGCAAGTAGAGGCTCCCGTGACGGGTAACTACGTTTTCAGTACTCTTTCCGACGACGGGGTGCGGCTGTGGGTCAACGGCGTACAAGTTATTAACAACTGGACAACCCACGCCCCCACGACCGACAACAGTCCAACGATAGCCCTGACGGCGGGACAGCGGTACGACATCCGCATGGAGTACTTCGAGAACGCTTACGGGGCGGTGGCGCGGCTGTGGTGGGCTTATCCGGGCCAGAGTCAGCAGGCCGTGCCCCAGAATCGGTTGTATCCGGCTGCGGGGAGTGGCCGGGTCGGTGCGCCGGGCGCGGTGACGGAGTTGGGAGGAACCGCGGACGGGGGGCTGGTTGTGTTTCCCGTGCCGGCCCGCGACGACGTGCGCATTCGGTACCAGGCCGATAGCGAAGGACAGGTGGTGGTGCAGTTGCTGAACGCCTTGGGTCAGTCCGTGCTCACGAGCGAGGAGCCGGTCGGGCCGGGCGAGAACCTGATTCGGCTGGGCGTGCGGTCGTACCCGCGCGGATTGTACGTGCTGACCTTAACCCAGGGCAATCGGCGCTTGACTCGCAAAGTCCTGTTGGTAGAATAGCAGGAACGTAAGAAGTGGTAATAAAACAAACCGGTCGTTGGTCAACGCGTCATTGCGAACGGACCAACGACCGGTTTGTTTTATTACCACCCCTTAATGGTTATTACAACGCTTTAATCTTGAGATTGCGAAAGTAGATGGGGGCACCGGCGTGCTTGCCTTGCAAACCAATGTACCCACGCAGGGGTAGTTCGGCCGGGGGTTTGCTGAGCCATTCGGGTACTTTGGAGCCGTCGGGATTCTGCTGAGCCGACGTAAACTGAGCCAAGTTAATGGTGTTGACTAACTCGTTGTTCAGCACCACGTAAATCATCTTGCCCTGGCAGGTAATGGTGTAGCGGTTCCATTCGCCGGGCTTTTTAACCAAGCGCTTCGTGGCCGGCTGGTGCCCAAAGAACGCTCCGCACTGCCAATTGCCGGGGGAGTTGGACCACGTCTGGGCGTAATCGTCGGCGATTTGTATTTCGACCGAGTTAGGAATCCAGTTGGCGGTGTCGCTGGCGTGAACAACGATGCCGCTGTTGGTGCCGTCGGCAGTTTTGAATTGCAGGTCCAAGACAAAATCGTCGTAGGGTTGGGCCGTCCAGATGGCTTTGTCTTGACTGGCCGTCAAAACGCCTTCCTCAAACGTCCAGACGCCTTTCGGAAAACCCGCGTCCGAAAGGTCGTCGGCAAAAAGAGGTTTCCAACTCGACCCGCTGGGGTTGGGATGACCTTTGGGTGCTGCACTGGATGGTGCCCCACCGGATGGTGCCGCACCGGACGGTGGGGTTTGCGCCCGAAGCTGGGTGGTCAGCGTTACGGTTAGAATAAAGAGCAAAAATTTCTTCATACAAATGCCGGGGTTTCGTACGTAAAGCAAACGGCCGGGGCAATTTCCTTATTGCCACCGGCCGTTTGCTTTACCGAGATAAGCCGTAGTTGGATTAACCAACCGTCGACACCGCCACGGAAGGCGTTTTGCCTTGGCGACTGGCGTCCGCGTAATCGGCGTTCTGGTGAGCGTCACTCTGGCGGAAGCTTTTCATAATCCAGCCGCCCCCAATCACGTCGTCGCCTTCGTAGAAGACGGCCGCCTGACCCGGCGCGATGGCCGATACGCCCTCGTGGAACCGCACGTCGATTTGGTCGCCGGCCGTTTGGCGGATTGTGGCCGGGGTGCCGTCGTGTTTGTACCGCACTTTGGTAACGGTTTCTACCGGCTGCTCAAGGCGGGCGTATTTTTGCAGGTTTAGTTTACTCACTATCATGCCGTCGCGCAGTAAATCCTGGTCGACGCCCAAAACGACTTCGTTGGTGTCTTTGCGAATTTCGGTTACGAACATGGGCTGGCCGAACGC
>CAXUEB010000289.1:0-4867 GCA_964249775.1 uncultured Spirosoma sp. | reverse complement strand
GTAGTCGTTGTCGGGCACGAAACAGATTTCGTAGGATTCGGACTTGGTGACGAGTTCAGTAAAGCCGCGTTCGTTGGCCATTTCCCGAATTTCCGACTTTCGCAAGTAGCCCAAGGGTAATTTCGTCCGGCTCAAGCTTTCCTGCGACACGCCCCACAGTACGTACGACTGATCTTTAAGATTGTCAACCCCGCGGGAAATTACGTACCGACCATCCTCGTTGCGAACGTTGGCGTAGTGGCCGGTCGCAATAGATTCGCAGTCGAGCCGGTCGGCCCGGCGCAGCAGAGCGTCCCATTTGATGTGCGTGTTACACAGCACGCAGGGATTGGGCGTGCGTCCTTCGAGGTATTCGCCGGTGAAATGGTCGATGACGGCATCGCCGAATTCGGCGCGAATATCCAGGATGTAATGCGGAAAGCCGAGGCTGACGGCGATGTTGCGGGCGTCGTTGATGCTGTCTAAGCTGCAACAGCCGGTTTCTTTTTTGGTGCCGCCCGACGAAGCGTAATCCCAGGTTTTCATGGTCATGCCAATGACCTCGTAGCCTTCTTCGTGCAGCATGACGGCGGCCAACGAAGAATCAATGCCGCCACTCATGGCGACCAAAATGCGTCCGTGTTTGCTCATAATCAGCCAGGGTTCAAAGCCCTGCGATTTGGGTTGGTCGAACCCGGATTAAGCCGATTGCGGGAATAAACACAGCCCCCGTCGTAGTCGCTTAATCCGGATTGTATCCCCGGTTAACAACGCCCGGCGTCTAAATGGTTTCCGGTTGATTACGGGGCCGGAACCATTTTTAGGAGCAGCGCTTCGTCGCCCTGTTGCTCAATGTTGAATTTGTCGGCGTAAACCGATCCGGTTTTAACGGTCCAATTTTCGGACCGGGTGAAATCTTGATCTTCGCTGATAATGAGTTGATTGCTTGGTCCGTCCAGTTTATAAAACAAGATATCGGTTGTTGGATCACCGAGGGTTTTTACCTCGAACTGGCCATTCGAATGAAACCGGCACCATTCGACCTCGATGTCTGCTTCTTGCGGGTCGGTTTGATTCCGTTTGAAGATCAACTCACCGTCAACAAGGGCTTCGTCAATGACCCACTTGGATTGGGTCGTTAGCCGGGCTTGGGCTTCCTGAACCGTGCGAGCGGGCGCACTGGGTGGCGTCGGTGTGACTTGCTCTTCCTGGCAGGCAGTCAACACGCCGAACAACAAAAACAGGCTGGGGATCAAGTGCTTTTTCATAACGACAGCGATTCATTGGGTTGGTTCAGGCTAAAGTGCAGTTGCCGGGCCTAAAGGTTGGAAAGACAAGTTGAAAACATAAGTGACAATTCGGCGCTGCAATCATAAACATCAGGATACGTAAGTAGCGTCGGTCGGACAAGCTGACGAAATCTTAAATAGGGTGCTGCTTCGCGCGTTGTACGTGCGATAATTGGTGGCGTGGCGTAACTTCGCGGCTACCAATTCGCCCGATGTGCCCATCACAACCCTGACTCGCCGACCAGCATGGCCCTGAAAACCCTCGTCAAAATTTCCAACGTGACTAACCTCAGCGACGCCCGCTACTGCGCCGGTATGGGCGTCGACCTGCTCGGCTTTTCAATGGATGCCGATTCACCCGATTACATTGACCCGCAAAAATTTGGGGAAATTCAGTCGTGGGTAGCGGGCGTACAAATCGTCGGCGAAACCACAGCCACCGACCCTGAAGTAATCGAACAACTGCTCGATCAGTACCAGCCTGACCTGTTGCAGGTAGACGAAGCGGCTTTGCTGCCGTATTTGGGTACGTTTGGTAACCCGCTTATTCTGCGCGCCGATTTGTCCCAACTGACCCTCGACCAACTCGATACGCTGTTTCTGACGGGTTCGGCCGGGGCGGAATACGTCCTGCTCGAAAGCCCCAGCCCCCTCCACTTCGACGACGATCTAAAGCAAACATTGCACCGACTCGCGAGTCGGTACCCAATTCTGCTGGGTGCCGGCATTTCCGCAACCAATGTGCTGGATTTACTGACCGAGCTACCCGTGCGCGGCATTGCCCTCCGCGGAGGCAACGAGGAGCGACCGGGTAGCAAAGACTTTGGCGAACTGATGGACATTCTGGAAGTGATCGAAGAGGGGTAAGGGTGAAGCGTGAATGCCGAGTCATGACCACTCACCCTTCACTACTATGCATAACCTACTATCAGTGAAAACATACATCCATCAATAGCCGCGTCCATCCGTCCAATTCCAATTTCCTAATATGGGCCAACCCGCTACGTTTACAGTGGTTTTAAACCTTAACAGCCATGACACAACGATTAGAACGGATCGCCGATGAAACTGTAGTTGGGGGCGTCTGTGCGGGCTTGGCCCGTTACTTTGGCATCAACCGCACGCTGGTTCGGTTGCTGTTTTTGATCGGCATTCCCATGCCCTTTTTTCCGTCGTTCCTAATTTACATTATCTTGTGGATCGTCCTGCCGAATCAGCCGCTTGGCGCATCCGTCAACCACTTAACCGTTTACGCAAACCCCGTTTTCTCCATGCAACCCTACAATCCCAACAATCCAACCTCCCAAAACGGCAGCCTCATCGGGGGCGTCATCCTGATTGTGCTCGGCGTTTTGTTTCTGCTCAACCGTTATTTCGACATCGACTTAGGCGACCTGTGGCCGTTTATCTTGATCGCGTTTGGACTATGGTTAATCTTTCGGGACCGCATTCGGACGCCTTACGATTCGGATAACACCAACCGGCCCAACGATTTAGACAACCCCAATAACCCCCGTTAATCATGCAGCGTCGAAACGGACTTTTCTGGGGTATCGCCTTGTTCACGCTGGGCGTGCTGATTCTGGCCCGCCGGGCGGGTTGGTTAAACGTCGACTGGCATTCGCTGGTTGATCTGTGGCCGCTGCTGCTGATTCTGGCGGGAGCCAACTTAATTCTTGAACGACGGAATAACCCGGCGGCTTTCGTCACGACGGTTATGCTGGCCGTGGCCGTACCAACGACGCTGTTCGGCTTTTTCGCCCGCGACCGGGACCGCGACGGCTTTAGATTCCACTGGAACGAGCGGAACGACGACAATGACGACGCCGACAACGACGAGTCGGACGGCGATGGGGACGACAACGAAGAAGCGTACCGCTCGGAGCGCGAACGGCGCGAATCGACGGACAATGCGGTGCGCATTAATACGTTCTCGGAACCCATGAACGGCGACGTTCCCGAGGCCGTACTGAAACTGTCGGGTGGGGCGGGTCGCTTCATCATCAGCAACCCGACCACCGAACTCATCAAAGCCGACGCCAAGCAAAGCATTGGGAGCTACTCGATGTCGGTCGACCGCGACGCGACCACCCGCATTCCAACCATCGAACTTAAACCAACCGAAGAGAAACAGGAAGTGGACCTGGAAGACGGCAAGTTTGAGAACCGGGTAGACGTTCACCTCAACGCGAAACCCGTCTGGACGATGGACATTGGTCTCGGGGCGGGACAGGGCGATTTGGACCTGAGCGCCTACGCCGTCAAAAACCTGACGATTGGAGCCGGTGCGGCCGACCTGGACTTGAAGCTGGGAGCCAAAGCCGATCAGTCGGAGGTGAAATTAGAAGTCGGGGCGGCATCGGTAACGGTGCGGGTACCCAAAGAAGTAGGCTGCCGCATCAAGAAAGGCGGTGCCCTGAACGTGGATCAGTTAGACGATTTCACCGACGTGGGCGGGGGCGAGTTCGTTAGTCCCGGTTACGACGCGACCAAGAAGAAATTGCTGATTCGTTTCGACGGCGGCATCTCCAGCTTTAAAGTTGAACGCTATTGACCTGACCTGCTCAGAGGATATGAATAATCCGTGTCGGATTCACAAAAGCCCGGTCTACTCACGCAGATCGGGCTTTTGTTATGGCTCATACGCCGTTAATTGTTTTGCTGGAGTCGTTCCAGTAATCTCCGATTGAAGTCACGCTCGGTTTGGTACAACTCCTTTACTTGCGCCGGCGAGATAACCTTCAGAAACCGGTCTAAGTATTCGTTGTCGAGGTCGGCAATTTTCTGCTTGGTGGCGTTTACCTCGCGCAGACCGTTGACCAACTGATTGTTGTTCGGCGTGTTCGGACCCGAATCTCGGCTCAATTCCCGAACGCGCCGGTTTAACTCCTGTTTTTTGCCGTTGTATTCGTTGTAAATCGGCCAAAACTGCGAAGCTTGGTCAGGCGTCAGGTTTAACCGATTGGTAATCATCGCAATTTTTGCGGCTTCAATCCGCTGGCGTCCATTGTCGTCCTGCGCCCCGGCGCTGTGGGCAAACAAGACCAACGCAATCAACCAGCTTATCCATGTATGTCTCATCGTGGTAGCAAATCGGGTCTAAAATCAAGAGCCGAGCTTTTTGTTGTTGGGTAAACTCTGCTCGTTCATATACTGTTGGATGTCGGCCGGTTGAATGTTCAGGTCCTCAATAGCCGTCGTATCGCTGCCGAGCGATGAGCGAATCTGCTGACTGTCGGCGAGTTCGTAGGGATCGACGCCCTGATCGTCTAAATACGCCGTAATGGCTTCCCGGCTCACGCCACTCCGCGTTTCGCTGCCCAGCGACTCCTGCCGTTGGGGCAGCGTTTGCCAGATCAGCACGGCAATCAGACTGGCCCCCGCCAGCGACGCGACCGTCCGCTGCCACGACCAGCTAATCGAAAACGCTGGCTTGGGTTTGTACGTCACGCGGGCCTGCACCCGCGATGGTAGCTGGTCGAAGTACCCGTCCGGCACCGTAAACGGCTGCTGCCGCATGGGATGTTCGGGGGGTAACTCGTCAAGCCGGAAGTAGTTGTCTTTGTTCATCGTATCGGCACCGACAAATCGTTCAACTT
>CAXUEB010000288.1:0-7034 GCA_964249775.1 uncultured Spirosoma sp. | reverse complement strand
GTTTGTACTGGAAATACGTACGCGGTTTGCCGTCGGGTCCGGTTTTGGTCCAGGTTTTGGTCAGTACGCCGGGCATGATGGCCGTTTGGTCAGGCGTGGTCGAGATCGTGCCCTCGAAGGTGACCCAGTTGGCGTCGGTCGTGAACAAGAAGTCGCGCAGACCCCGCGAATCGGTTTGCGCCGGTAAGGCCCATTCTTTGATGGGTAGGTTATACTTCTTGCGGTACTTGTCGCTGTCGAGTTCGGCATCGCGGCTGTAGCCAAAGCCGGGCAGGATGCCAATGTTGAAGAACGTACCGTTGCCGAGAATGTCGCGGTTGTTGCCGCTGTTGGCAAAGCCGACGTACTGCCCCGTCACGCCCATTTCCATCCGGGCCGAATCGCCGGGGCTAAGCGGTTTTGCCAGCCGGTAGATCGCGTAGCCCAATGCATCGTCGTTGAACACCCGCTTCGGCGCAGTACCACCGATGGTAAAGCGCGTCAATTCCCGGTGGAAGTTGTCGGGGGCCAGGCTGACGTGCAGCGAATCGATGGGTTGGTCGCCTTTGTTAACAAGCATGAAATGTCCGGCGGCCACGGCTTTAAATTCGTCGGGATACACGTCCACGTCGACCTTGGCGCTGGTGATTTTGGGTTGCAGCACGTCACGGTAGCGGCTGTATTTTTTCTCGTAATCCGCCTGCCGTTCGCGCTGTTCGTCGGCCGAGTAGTAGCGGTTTTTTACGCTAACGTTGGTGTAGATAAACGCGCCCATACCCACGAACGCCACCAATAGTAGGGCAAACAAGGCCAGGGACGCCCGGCCCATGCGCTGCCGCGCCAATTGCCAGCGGGCCTTGAAGGCCGTATCGCTGCCCCGGTTCCAAAACCACAGCGCCAGCACCAAGAGCAACCCGCCGAACGCGTACCAGTACGCCCGGAATGCAAACAGACCGGTAAGGTAATGGCCAAAGCCGTTCATGTCGGAGAGTTGAACGCCCCCGCCCGAAAACGGCAAGGCCAGCCGGTAGCTAAACTCCGCAAACAGCGGCACGGCCCAAATGACGATGTACGTGGCCAAGGTGACGATGTGCCCTGTAAACTTCTGGTTGACCAACGTGTGCACGAAAAACGCCAGCATCACCAATTGAAAATACTGCGTAAAGGCAATGCCCAGCAGATCGCGGAAATACAAGCCAAACTCGTAGTTGAAGTAGCCCTTGATGGTCTGGTTCAAGACACCCGACACCAGCACCAAGCCGCAGAGCGCTAAGCAAACGTACGTCATGGCCAGTAGTTTGGCCCCGTAGTTCATCCAGTCGGGTACGGGCAGGGCGTCGGCAATGGTGTCGTAACGCACGGCTTTGTCGCGGTGCACGACCTCACCGGTGTAGAAGATAATGACGATCAGGACGAAAAAGAAAAACGTGCCGTTGCGGGCTTCGAGCATCGCGTAGGTCGTCGGCAGCGAGGGCGTTCCGTAGGTTTGCGAAGCGAACCAGCCGTCTAAGAACAGGAACAGTACGGCCCCCAGCAGAATGGCGATGAAGTACGGGTCGCGGATGATGCTCCGAAACTCCAGACCTGCCTGCCGGACCATCTGCCGAAGGTAAGCGCCGGTTTGAAATACGGGCGTCGGCCGCGGCAGGTTCGCCAGCGACGGCGCGGCTTGGGGTGCTACTTCGGCTTTGCCTTTCCTCGTACCCAGCGTTACGGCCAAAAAGCGCGTGAAGCTGAACCGCGCGACGGTTAGGCCAAAGACCAGCAGGGCCACGGCTCCCCAAATGAGCCGGTTGGTGAGTAGATCGCCTTCCAGCGGGGCCAGCAACGCGTTCTGCTCCACCGGCGACCAGTACTTGGTGTCGTTGTCGTACGCGTAGGAACCGAACGGATCGAGCAGATTGACTAAGCGCTTGTTTTCTAAATCGCTGGCTAAGGTGCTGCCGAGCAGGTAGGCAATAAATAGCAGAATGCTGCCCGCGTAAGTCGTGAACACCTGCCGCGAGAAGGCCACTAATCCGAAGAAGATACTACCGACCAGGAACATATTGGGCACGACGAACACCAAGAACGGGTACGCGTAATCCCAAAGTCGAATCGGACCGAACCGTTCGGTATTGTCGGCCAGATTAAACACCGGCCCCAGTAGCGAACCGAGCAGGATGCCCAGTAGGCCAACGGCCACGATGCCCAGGAGCACGACGAACGAGCCGAAGAACCGGCCTAAAATGTAGCCGCGTTCGGTGATGGGAAAGCTAAAAAAGTAGTTCTTCGTGTTGTGCTCAATGTCGCGGTAGACCGGCACGCCCATAATCGCCGATGCCATCAGCATTCCAAAGATCGTCAGCACGGCTACGATCTGACTAATGGCATGGGGCGAGTTGACGTTGGTTTTCTCCGACGCCGGCCCGCTACCGTAGATCATGAGCAAAAACGTAAATAAAAAGAGAATTAGGGCGTAGAGGTAAGTCGCCGGGCGCTTCAGCCGGTACGCCAGTTCAAACCGGAAAATTTCTCCAAACATGACTTTGCGGTTAAACGGTGGCTACTTCCATTTTTTCGGAAATCTTGGCGAAGTAAACATCCTCCAGATCGGGCTGAACTGGATCGAAACCCGCGGGGGCCGTATCGGCTAAGACGTGAATGCGCGTTTTGCCCATCTTAAGCTGGGTTGAAATAACCTGGTGCGTCGCGCGGTACGTCGGCAAATCGGCTTTGTCGATGGACTTGGCGAAGACTTTGCCACCCAAGTCAGCGACGAGGTCGTTCGGATTGCCCTGCGCCACGACCTCGCCGAGGCAGATGATGGCCATGTTGGAGCAAAGGTTCGTTACGTCTTCCACGATGTGGGTCGACAGAATTACGATGGTGTTTTCGCCGATCTCCGATAAGAGGTTGTGAAAGCGGTTGCGCTCGGCGGGGTCGAGGCCCGCGGTTGGTTCGTCGACGATAATGAGTTTGGGGCTACCCAGCAGGGCCTGCGCGATGCCGAACCGCTGCTTCATGCCACCCGAAAACGTGCCGAGATTTTTGCCGCGGACTTGGTACAAATTCACCTTCTGGAGCAGACCCTGCACAATCTCTTTCCGCTCGCGGCCGTTGGCAATGCCTTTAAGCGTGGCGATGTGGTCGAGCATCGTTTCGGCCGTTACGCGCGGGTACACGCCAAACTCCTGCGGCAAATACCCCAACAGTCGGCGGGTCGCGTCTTTCTGCGTTAAGACGTTTAAGTCGCCGTGTCCAGCACCGGTCAGTTCAATGCTGCCACTGTCGGCTTCCTGCAAGGTGGCGATGGTCCGCATCAGACTCGACTTACCCGCGCCGTTCGGACCGAGTAAACCAAACATACCCTGCGGGATGGTGAGCGTTACGTTTTTGAGGGCGTGAACCGCACCGGCGGACCGGCCATTGGCGTAAGTTTTGGAGAGATCGCTAATTTCGAGTTGCATACACAAAAAGAGTGAGGGTTAAAGGAAAGTCAAAATGGGCGGATGCGTCGGGCGGCCGGCTGGCGGCCGATGAACAGCAAGCAAATATGACAACGGAGTCCTTTCCGTCGAAAAGATAGTACGCAAGCGGTCGATATACGTTCGCTAAAGGCAAAAAAAAGCAATGGCAACGGTACGGTGTACCCGCCACGTAGCCATCTGGTCAGCATCAACAAGTTCCTATTTCGAGTTTGGGATTAACCTTGGTCGGTCGAGCGTCGTGTAGGGCGAATTGTTGCTAACGTATTCCGGGATTAGTTCTTTCAGAATGCGCACCAAACCAACGTCATCGCCGATGTCGAGCAGCATCGTAATCCGGTGAAAAGCCGCCCCGAGTAGGGGTGGGTTGAGGGCGTACGGGCGAGCGATCTTAATTTTGGCGTGGTGCGTTGGCAAGGTCAACTCGTTGCTGCCGAGCAGTTCTTCCGACAGCTTTTCGCCCGGTCGTAAGCCCGTGAAATGCAACGCGATATCCTGGTCAACCTGGTAGCCCGACAGTCGGATCATCCGGCGGGCCAAATCGGCAATGCGCACCGGCTGCCCCATGTCGAACACGAACACCTCACCCCCGTTGCCCATCGCGGCTGCGTCGAGCACCAACTGACACGCTTCGGAAGCGGTCATGAAATACCGCATGATGTTGGGATGCGTCACCGTGACGGGACCCCCAGCGGCAATCTGACGCGTAAAAATGGGCATCACCGAACCACTGGACCCCAGTACGTTGCCAAAACGCGTGGTTATGAAGCGCACCGGCTGACTGTCCGCCGACAAGGCTCCGGCCAAACTCTGCACGTACAATTCGGCCAACCGCTTCGTTGCGCCCATGACGTTTGTTGGGTTGACGGCCTTGTCGGTCGAAATCATCACGAATCGTTGCACGCCGTGGGTGACGGCAAGGTCGGCCAGAATTTTTGTTCCCAATACGTTAACCTTTACGGCCTCGTAAGGATGCTCTTCCATCAGCGGCACGTGTTTGTAGGCGGCTGCGTGGAAGACGAATTCGGGCTGGTAAGTGGCGAAGATCTGGCGCATCCGTCGTTGATCGGTTACGTCGGCCACCTGCACAATCAGCGTTGTGGTAGTGAGCGCGTCGTTGCCGGAGTGGCGCAGGCTACCGACCAGATCATACAAACCCGATTCGGCCTGATCGAGTAAGATTAGTTCGCGCGGAGCGTACCGCAGAAGTTGCCGGACGAGTTCGCTACCGATGGAACCGGCCGCGCCCGTCACCAACGCTACCCGCCCGCGGATCAATGGACTAATGACTGCGTCGTTTAACCGAATCGGCGACCGACCCAGCAGTTCTTCGGGTAAAACCGCACGAACGGGCCGCGGACTACGACGGCGCGTTGGGGAGGTGCGGACGAGCCGGTTTACGAAACCAGTGGCTTTGTGGAGATAGCGGTTCGTCAGCGGACCGATCGACCGGCTGATTGGCGCGCGCAAAGTAAACCAATTCGCTACGGAAGCAGATAGCGAATGCTTCATGTCAGGTTGGGTTAGTACGGTGGGTATGAGACGTGTAGGCGTAACATTGCGCGAACGAATCAACCTGACAAAGATAGATGATTGACTACGGGATCAAAATTAATTTACAATTAGACGAAATAAGTTGACATAGTTTATAACGAACTGACTGACAATCAATTTTCACTACTTACCTTATAGGGTAAAGGCTTAAGTCGCCCTTAGCGGTTATTGCGTTTTGGGTCGTTTGTAGAGCGGTACGGTGCTGCACGGCTCGCCGAACAACAGGCTTTGTACCACCGGCCGCAACACCCGTGTTAGTTCGACGTAGGCCGCCGTCGGAACGGGAACCTTCGAACAACCTTTGACCACCACGCGGGCGTCCTGATAATCGGCCGGATTGATGCGGGCAATGGCGTCGAAATACAGTTTTTCTTCTACGTCACTAAGCGTACCGAACACAACCGAGTGGGCGGGCGGTTGCAGATGCAGGGTCAATAGCATATACGCCCAAGTCGGCACAATGGCATCTTCGGTGCAAGTCAGCGCCACGTTCTTGCCCGCGTACTGACGCCAGTCGTGCTCCTTCAAAAACGCCCGAAAGTCTTTTTCTTTCAAGATTAAACCCATGTATAAGTTGTCTTTCAGGTCATAAACCACCCGTTCGCCGGAATGGTAATAGTCTTCCAGGTCGAGCGTAACCAGGCCGCTGTTAACTACGCGGTTGATAATTTCGGTTTCCATACGGAGTTTGTAAGTTGGGGGTGATCGCCTAAACAACAAACCGTTTTTCCTTGCTTAAAGGTTCTTGGTGTCCGTTGGCGAAACAGTACCGGGGCGTGGGTAATTTTTGCTACTTTTGTCCTTATATCAAATTACGAACCTTCTAACAGATTGGCCCATGAAATTCATCGTTTCCTCGTCCGTCCTCCTCAAAAACCTGCAAAATATCAACGGCGTCGTGGCGACGAATCCGATTGTGCCAATCCTCGAAAACTTCTTGTTTCGCATCGAGGAGGGAACGCTAACCGTTACGGCCTCGGACCTGCAAACGACCATGACGACGCAGATTCCGGTCGAAGCCAGCGAGAACGGGGCCATCGCCATTCCGGCCAAACTGCTGTTAGACACGCTCCGCAGCCTGCCCGAACAGCCCGTCACGGTCAACATCGACACCGAGACGTTCGGCACCGAAATTCTGACCGACAACGGCCGCTACAAGCTTTCCGGCGAAAACCCGATTGATTTCCCCAAGCTGCCAACCGTCAGCAAAACGATGTCCGTCGAGATGACGTCGGACGTGTTGCTGAGCGCCATCAACAATACGGTGTTCGCGACCAGCACCGACGATTTGCGCCCGGCCATGACCGGCGTCTTTTTACAGATGAATGCCGACAACGCGACGTTCGTCGCGACCGATGGCCACCGGTTGATCCGCTACCGCCGGACCGACCTCGGGGCGTCGGCGAGCACGTCGGTGATTGTGCCGCGTAAGGCGCTGCAACTGCTCAAGGCATCGCTGCCCGAAGGTGCACCGGTGACGGCTGAGTTCAGTCAGGCCAATGCATCGTTCACGTTCGGCGGCAACGGCCGTCCGACCACGCAGCTCATCTGCCGGCTGATCGACGAGCGGTTTCCAGATTACGAAAATGCTATACCGACCAACAACCCGAACGTGATGACCATCGGCCGGACGGATCTGCTTAATTCGCTGAAGCGGATTATGATTTATGCTAACCGCACCACGCACCAGATTCGGCTGTCGCTCAAAGCCAACTCGCTCACTATTTCGGCCGAAGACCTCGACTACGCCAAGACGAGAGCCATTCTCGAGGCCCTGCAGCGCGGCGAACGCCCGACGCCGGGCTCGCAGACCGGCCGCAAGGCGTCGATGCCCGCGGGCGGCAAGACGACGCTGATCGAGCTCGAGTGACGGACCGGACATGCTCCACGACCGCGACCGCATCTTCACCAACCTCTACGGCGAGCAGTCGCCCTACCTCGAGGCGGCGCGCGCCCGCGGCGGCGGGCAGCGGACGGCCGAGTTCGTCGCCCAAGGCCGCGAGTGGCTGGTCCAGCCGGTCCAGGACAGCGGCC
>CAXUEB010000287.1:470-7042 GCA_964249775.1 uncultured Spirosoma sp. | reverse complement strand
GTAGTGCTTTCTGTTTAGTGCCTATATTTTTCTCGTACATCATGTTACGTGTTAGCAGCTTGCAGAGACTAAATTTACGTAAAATAAAGCGACAAAACCCATGCCTGCCTTCCCGTCAACACCCATACCTGACCGGTTGTTTGTCTACGGTACGCTCCGGCAAAACGCCCGCAATGAGTACGCGGCTTTTCTGCGCCAGCACAGTACGTTCGTCGGCACGGCACGCTTATCGGGACGGTTGTATCGAATCGACTGGTTTCCCGGCGCGGTTTACGATCCGGCCGCTCCAACGGCTATAACCGGCGACCTTATGCAACTCCACCAACCGGTCGAACTGCTTGCGTACTTAGACGAATACGAAGACGTAACCGCCGACGATACTGGAATCTTCGTTCGTCGGCTGGTACCTGTGCAAACGGCAAACGGCTCAATGGACGTCTGGACGTATCTATTCAATCAACCAACCGACAACCTACCCCTTATTAACGGTGGCGACTTTTCGCCGTATCTGTAAACCAGCAAAAAGGCAACCCGAATCGAGCTGCCTTTTTGATTCAATTACCTACCCAACGATTAATTAAGGTTGGGTAAATTCTCTGGCAAATTCACAAACATATTACCACCGCCCGCCTTCCGGTCAATCGAAGAAGCCACACTGGGCAGAACAGCGGTCTGAACACCCCGGCGGGCCGTGCGCGTACCAGAAATCTGATATATGGCTTCGCCCAACAGAGGTTCGGCCAGATCACCGAAAGCTTTCATGCCGACCGACGGCTCCTTCACTTCAACCGATGGGGCAAAACCGGCCGCGTAGTCGGCAAAACCAGCGGCATTTGCCGATTTAAACGTAATCGGCTGCATACCCCACTTAATCTTGCCCGTATTGTCCGAAATTGTAATCGAACCGACATTTTTACCTGTCGTCGTCGTGCCAATCGTCGTAACGGTCATGAACGGCCGTAGACCATTGATAATTAGCTCACTGGCGGAGGCCGTGCTACTCGTCGTCAAAACGAACACGCGGTTTAGATTACTACCAATATTGTTGGCCTGCGTAACGAAGTTCTGCGTATTCCAGCCCGCGCCCCGCTGCTGATTGAAGGCGGCCGTTACGTTGCTGTTCCACTGCTGCGCGTAGAAAACCTTCGACGCATCAACGTTCTTACCCATCAGGCTGGCCAACCGAACGGCCGAACTCACGTAGCCGCCCCGGTTGTAGCGTAGGTCGAGCACGAGTTCGTTAACGCCTTGCTGCTTGAAGCGGCCAAAGATCGTATTCAGTTTCGCGTCGTATACCGTGTTGGTCGTGCCGTTTGTCTGATAGGCACCGGGCGTAAACTGATTGTATACCACGTAACCAATCGTCTTGCCGCCGATCGTGTAGGTCGTGTCGAGTAGTACCGGGTCTTCCTGAAGCACAATCGCCGTGACTTGCTTCGTTACGTCCGTGTCCGTGATGGTCCCGTTCGTCACTTTCGCCAAACCGAAGGTGTAGCTGTCAGCGTCGCTCAACAGCGACTGATAGTTAGTAGCGGTTAGTGTCTGACCGTTCACGCGCGAGATGACATCACCCCGCCTGAGACCCGCATTGGCCGCCGGCGAGCCAGGGAGTACGTAAATAACCGACGCCACAATGTTGGTGCGGGTCTGATCGCGATACAACAGGTTATACTCTATGCCCGTCGTTTTTGACTGGCCGCTCAATGACGCTTTCAGCTCTTCGGCGCTTGCCTGAATCCACGAGAACCGGTCGCGGTCGGGGTTAGCGGTATTAGTAGGGTCGTACAGAAGAGACAGAAAAAATTTGTCGGGCGTCAAAGACTTGTCGGGGTTGGCCGGAATCTTATCATTCCACAGGTAATAGTACTGCATGTTCGCCAAAATCCAGTCATTAACTGTTTGGTCGGTCACCGTACCGCTGGACTGCGTTGTCGAGGTAACTGGCGTTACGGCAAGAGGGGTGACTTCCGGCTCGTCCTTACAGGAAATCATCAGAAACGTGGTCGAAGCCAGCACCAGTAAGGCCGAACGCCACACGCGAAACGTCGTCATAGTAGGTTGTTGAGTCATGTTAATCTATCCATACTATAAACGTAAAATCAGCCAATATAGTTGATTGAATGGGCGGCTACTTGTAACTTAATCAGGCAGATGCTTAGCAAAATGCGTCCTCGATGTGCTTGATGCGCAACTCATGGCTGGTCATCGTAACGGCCACAATGTCGAAGCGAACGTCGAAGGGCCAGTTATGGGCGAAGATGTACTGCTCGGCGGCCTTCATAACCAGCCGAGCTTTGGTGTAGTTGACGAATTCTTCGGGATTGCCATAGGCCGTGTTACTGCGGGTCTTGACCTCCACGAAGATGAGCAGCTTACCTTTTTGGGCGATCAAGTCAATTTCGGCGTGCTGATGGCGGTAATTGCGAGCCACAATTTCGTAGCCTTTTTCGCGTAAATACTGAGTGGCTTCGGCTTCGCCTTGCTTGCCGGTTTCGTTGTGTTGGGCCATGGGATGAGAGTGGGTTACAAGCTACTAAATCGAACGAAACGGACCCGTTTGGATGTTATTCACCGAAGGGCAGTTAGGCTTTTGCCCCAAAGCAATGAAGAGTCGTCCGAATAAACAAGTTGAGGTTCGGGAGTTAGGATTAATTGATTACCAAGCGGCCTGGGATGAGCAGGAGCGCTTGTTTGCCGGCATCGTCGATCAGAAACTGCTTAACCGCACCCAATCCGCCGATGCCCAGCAACCCACGCCAAATTACTTGCTGTTCTGCGAGCATCCGCACGTGTACACCCTCGGCACGAGCGGTGATGCCGACAACCTGCTCGTTGATGAACAGCGGCTGGCGGACGAGTTCGGCGCAACGTTCTTTAAAATTCGGCGCGGGGGGGATATTACTTACCACGGCCCCGGTCAGTTAGTTGGTTACCCGATTCTGGATTTAGAGAACTTCTTTACGGATATTCACCGCTACATGCGGTTGTTGGAGGAGGGTATCATTCTGACGTTGGCCGACTATGGTCTGAAGGCGGGCCGAATCGACGGCTTAACCGGCGTTTGGCTTGATTACGACGGCGGTCCGTTCCGGGGTGCCGGCCACCGGACCGTCGGCCCAGCCCGTAAAATCTGCGCGTTGGGCGTGAAAGCCAGCCGTTGGGTAACGATGCACGGATTTGCGTTAAACGTCAATACAGATTTGCGTTATTTTAGCCATATTGTCCCCTGCGGCATCGCTGACAAAGCCGTTACTTCGCTGGCGGCTGAACTGGGGTATGCGGTGCCCGTGCAAGAAGTTAGTAATCAGGTTCGGCGGCATTTGGCCGAATTGTTTGGGATGGATTTAGTAGAAGAACAGGAAACGCAGAGGATGCTGGGTTAAACGCGGAGAGCGCAAAGTTTTTTCTATTCTCACCCTGCGCAACCTCCGTTTACTCTGCGGTTAAAGAAACAATGAAGAAAGACATTAATTTTTTGCCGGTTGAAGGCGTACAAGTTGTTGTGGCCCGTAAAGAAAACGTGATTGGCGGCTACGATTGGCAGGTGTTTTTAATCAACCAAAATAACGTGCCGATCAAAACGGTGTTTGTCACCTCGAAAGGGTACGGTCAGAAAGGCGAGGAAGAACAAAAGACGTCGACGCTTCGGCATTTTTTTACCGAAGTCGCACCGGGCGCGCACGAAGTGGTTGAAACCATCATGCCCGACGTGTTTCACCTCAACAATGAGTACTGGGTAAGCTACTTCATTGATGATCAGATATTCGACAAAAAATTCATTTTTGTGCCCGACAGCATCGTTGAGGAGAACCTCGTGACCGTGCCCGCGCTGGGGTTGGAAGGAATCTTGCACGAGTAACCCGTTCTGCCCATGCCCCAAGCCGTCTCCTGGAAACGTCGACTTAAGAACTTTTTATTCATTGACCTGAAAACGGTGGCGGGCGAGCCGTCGCTGCTGTCGGTGGAGCCGCGATTGCAGCGGCAGTGGGAAGAAAAAAGCCGCCATTTTCGGAACGAAGACGAGCTGTCGGCCGCGGGCTGGTACGACCGGCGGGCATCGTACTACGCCGAGTTTGGCAAGATTATCTGCATCGGCATCGGCGGGTTGTTTTTCGATGACGACGATCAGCCACACCTGAAAGTCAAGTTGCTCAGCAACGACGATGAACTCGTTATTCTGCGCGAGTTCTTGACCATCGTCAACCGCTACCCTCCCGGTGAGTTAACGCTTTGTGCGCACAACGGCAAGGAGTTTGACTTTCCGTATTTGTGCCGGCGACTGATGGTCAGCGGGTTGCCCTTGCCGCCTGCGTTGCAGATTTCGGGTAAAAAGCCGTGGGAGATTCCCCACAAAGACACGTTGGAGCACTGGCAGTTCGGCGACAAACGGCATTTTGTGCCGCTTGATCTGCTGGCGTCCGTGCTGAACGTACCGGCCCGTCCGCTCGAATGGACGGGCGACCGCACCAGCGAAGTGTATTACCGCGAACACGACTGGCCGCGCATTGAGCAGTACGCCCGCGATTCGATGGTCATGTTAGTTCAAATTTACCTGCGCATGGTAGGTACCCCGCTCGTGGCCGACGAGCACATTGTCTTAAGTGATGAAGCCCGCTGAGAAAGCTGGGCCAACCCAATGAGAAACGGAAAACCAAAACAAGATAAATACAACAGGCCCGCGACAGGAAAGTCCAATGCAGGTCCATCCAGACCTGCACAGTCGGCGACGACGCGTCCGCGGGAGAAAGGTGTAGATAAATCAGGTAAGAGTCGGCCAGTTATCCAGGCTGATTCCTTCCTCGACGAGTTGAAAAACGACATTGTGGCGTTTTTTCAAATCAACGACGAACGGTCGTTCACGCAGGACGAGGTCCTGGAGCACTTCGGCACGGGCGACCGCAAGATGAAGCTCATTGTGCACGGCCTGATCGGCGAACTGGCCGAGGAAGGCACGTTAGTGCGTCAGCCCGACGGCAGTTACCGCGCCGACGCCGGGGCAAATCTAATCGAAGGCGTCGTCGACCACGTCAATTCCCGCTTTGCGTTCGTTGTGCCCAGCACGGCCAATGGCGTGCGGGGCGACCGCAATGACGACATCTGGGTGTCGACCGAAGACTTGAACGGAGCCGTCGACGGTGACCGCGTGCGAGTGGTTCGCTTCACCGATTCGCGCAACGGGCTGGGCGGGCATTCCCGGCGACGAATCGAAGGCAAAGTGGCCAGCGTTATCGAGCGGGGCCGCACCGAACTGGTTGGCCGCATCGAGGTCTGGCCGACCTACGGCTACGTCATTCCCGACAGTAAGAAGATCTACGACGATATTTTTATCCCCAAAGAAAAGCTGAACGGAGCCAACGACGACGAGAAAGTCATTGTGCGGCTGACAAAGTTTCCCGACCCGAACAGCAGTAAACAGCGGTTCGAGGGCGAGGTCGTGACGGTGCTGGGCGTGGCGGGCGAAAACAACACCGAGATGCACGCGATTTTGGCGGAGTTCGGTTTGCCCATTACGTTCCCCGAGGAAGTCGAGCAGGAAGCCGAAGCTATTCCGACCAAGATTTCGGAAAAAGACCTCACCAACCGGCGCGACCTGCGCGACCGGACGACATTTACGATTGACCCGGTTGACGCCAAGGACTTCGACGATGCCCTGTCGGTGGCTTACCTGGACAACGGTAACTACGAAATCGGGGTGCACATCGCCGACGTAACGCACTACGTAAAACCCGGCACCAAGCTCGAAGACGAAGCCTTTAAACGCGCTACGTCGGTGTATTTAGTCGACCGCGTCGTGCCGATGCTGCCCGAGAAGCTGTCGAATGGGTTGTGCTCATTACGTCCCAACGAAGACAAACTGACGTTTTCGGCGGTGTTCGAGATGACGCCGGACGCCAAGGTGGTCAACGAGTGGTTTGGTCGCACCGCGATTCACTCGAACCGGCGGTTTAGCTACGAAGAAGCGCAGGGCATCTTGAACAACAACCACGGCGATTACGTAGTCGAACTGCAACTGCTGAACGAACTGGCCCACAAACTCCGCGACGAGCGGTTCAAACACGGAGCCATCAACTTCGAGACGGTTGAAGTGCGGTTTAAATTAGACGAGAACGGTACTCCAATTGCAGTAGCGCCCAAAATTCGGCAGGACACCAACAAACTCATCGAGGAGTTTATGCTCTTGGCTAATAAACGCGTGGCGGAGTTCGTGCATTCACTGGCTAAAAAAGGCAAGTCGGCCGAAGAAAACACGATGGTGTACCGCGTGCACGAGGGACCGGACGAAGACAAGCTGCAACAATTTGCGGATTTTGCCGGACGGCTGGGCTTTAAGCTCAAAGTGGACGACGAGCACCTGTCGAACTCGATGAACCGCTTCATGGCCAGCATCGAAGGCAAGCCCGAAGCAAACATGCTTCAGCAACTGGCCGTGCGGACGATGTCGAAGGCGCGCTACAGCACCGAGGATTTGGGCCACTTTGGCCTGGCGTTCCGGCGCTATTCGCACTTTACGTCGCCCATCCGTCGCTACCCCGACATGATGGCGCACCGCCTGTTGCAGCATTATTTGGATA
>CAXUEB010000287.1:0-460 GCA_964249775.1 uncultured Spirosoma sp. | reverse complement strand
TTTGGATAAGGGCAAACCCGCCGATCGGGAAGAATACGAGGAGCGCTGCAAGCACTCGTCGGCCCGCGAGAAACTGGCGGCCGAGGCCGAACGCGCCAGCATCAAATACAAACAGGTGGAGTTCATGAGCCGGATGCCCGCCGAGCAAACGTTCGAAGGCGTAATTTCGGGCGTCACGGAATTCGGCATTTTTGTCGAAATCACCGAAAACAGTTGCGAAGGTCTGGTGCGGATGCAGGACCTGAACGACGATTACTACGAGTTTGACAAAGAGAACTACCGCATCGTCGGCCAGCGCCACAAAAAAATGTATACCTTCGGCGATCCGGTCGTTGTTCGGGTGAAGGAAACCAACCTCGCCCGCCGAAGCATGGATTTTACGTTGGTCAGCGACAAAGCCGGTCGTGCAACGGACTCCGAAACCAGCCGCCGGTTCGGCCGTCGCGACGATGAGCGGAGC
>CAXUEB010000286.1:0-7059 GCA_964249775.1 uncultured Spirosoma sp. | reverse complement strand
GTACACCTCCGTAAACTCCAGTTTGGCCGCACCGGTCAGCAGGCGACGAACGCGCTCGGGATTGTCCACGCCCGGCAGTTCGATCTGAATCCGACCCGAACCCGGCAGCCGTTGAATGTTGGGGTTGGCCACGCCAAACTTGTCGACGCGGGCCTGAA
Organism: uncultured Spirosoma sp.; assembly: GCA_964249775.1. Taxonomy (GTDB): domain Bacteria; phylum Bacteroidota; class Bacteroidia; order Cytophagales; family Spirosomataceae; genus Spirosoma. The sequence goes on along the minus strand of CAXUEB010000286.1, from coordinate 6,901 downwards.
TGACCTGGTACGACCGGGCGATGGCTCCTTCGACTTCATCATTGAGCAGTTTACGAACTTCGGTGTCCGACGATTGAAAATTGATTTTGCTGCGGTTGCCGCTCGTCGCGAAGATGCTGGCCAGTCGCGTGTTGGGCGACAATTCATTGAAATTGTCAACGAATAAATCGACGAAGCTGGCGTTGCTGGTTTTTTGGTCTTCGGCGGCCTGCTTCAGCGCCTGCGCAAACTTCGGATCGCGGTTGTTGCCCGACAAGCCCCGCAGGATGTCGGCGGGCGACACTTCGAGCACCACGTGCATCCCGCCCTGTAAATCCAGGCCCAAGCCCAATTCACGCTCGGTTACTTCCTGGAGCGTACTACCCAAGTAGACCGGCTCTTTCCAGAGTGAATCCAGATAGCGTTGCTTTTTCGCCCGGTCGACCTGACCCTGTTGATTGGTGGCGTAAGCCTCGGCGTCGGCTTTGATGCTGCGCGAGACAAACGTAAACGACAGAAAGTAAATGCAGATGGCTGCAAGAACGCCCGTCAGAATGAGAATTCCGGTTTTGTTTTGCATGATTGACAAACAGGTCAACGACCCGTTGTTGATTGGGAATTTTTAGAAATAAAGCAGTGAAACCCCCTGTGAACACAGAAGGCAGATTGGCCACGAGTCGAACGACTCGGCATTCCGTTACGGGGCGTTGGGCGCAATGGTACAGCCGAAGACGTGTCGGAAGTACGAAAAGAAATAATGCGGAAGGGTAAAATAGCGGAGCAGCGGAACGCTCAGTAAGAGCAGAATGACCAGCGTCGGGGTGGGCAGCAGAAAAAACGTTTGACCCGAACCGCCGATTTGGACGACCGGCGTAACGACCGCTTCAAACTGGGCCGTGCTGAGCTGCGCTTCGTCCGGGGCGGATTTCGTTGCTTTACCTGCTTTGACCGGCTCAACCGCCGAGTTAACCGACGGTTTAGTCAACGACGCGCCTTGTTTCGCCAAACCACCTTGCCCCCACACCGCCGTAAACAGCAGCAGGACGGCCAAAGCGAGGCTGGAAAGACGTTGAATGACGCGCGGTTGCTTCATAAATTTCCTAAGCGGATGACAAATTTCGTCTTCATTTCGCATTTATGCAAGTGGCATAGCACACGGATGGCACGGATCGTACGGATTTACATGGGTGTTCGCTACTTCGTCCGTGTAAATCCATACGATCCGTGCCATCCGTGTTCCATCTTTCTGTTACCTTGCAGCTATGAATCTGCATGAGTTTATCCAATTAGCCTTAGCTGAAGACGTTGGCGACGGTGATCACACTTCCCTTTCCACAATTCCGGCTGACGCGCAGAAGCGGGCGCGGCTGTTCGTGAAAGAAGCCGGTATTCTGGCCGGAGTTGACGTTGCACAGACCATTTTCGCCGAGGTTGACGCAACCCTTCAGGTAAACATCCTCATCGAAGACGGAGCCAGCGTTCAGCCCGGCGACGTGGCGCTCACCGTCAGCGGCAACGCCCGTAACATTCTAACCGCCGAGCGGCTGGTACTGAATTGTATGCAACGCATGAGCGGCATCGCGACGCAGACGCGCCGGATGGTGAATCTGTTAGACGGCACACGCGCGCAGTTGCTCGATACCCGCAAAACCACACCGAACTTCCGCATCTGTGAAAAAATGGCCACCAAAATTGGTGGGGCCGTCAACCACCGCTTCGGGCTGTACGACATGATTCTTATCAAAGACAACCACGTCGATTACGCCGGGGGCCTCGAAGCCGCCATTACCAAAGCAGTTCAGTACCTGCGCGACACCGGTCGTCAACTGCGCATCGAAGTCGAAACCCGCAACCGGGCCGAAGTCGAAGAAGTCTTGCGCGTGGGTCAGGTAGACGTGATTCTACTGGATAATCTTCAGCCCGATGGCATTCGGGAGATGGTTCGGCTCATCGACGGCCGATTCGTAACCGAAGCCTCCGGCGGCATCAACGAAACTACGTTACGAGCTTACGCTGAGACGGGCGTAGACTATATTTCAGCCGGAGCGCTTACCCACCAGATCAAAAGCTTAGACCTAAGTTTAAAGGCTTACTAATTGGGAGGTCAGATCTTCAAGCGGCTGCCGGTGGTGATGGCTCATTACGGGTTCCCCTCGCTAAAGACTAAGTAGGGTACTCCTTGCAACCGTCGGTAACGGTGCACACGCTGGCGGCCGGCGGCTCATTAGTCGTGTACGGGGCAGCTTCTGGCTCACCGACGATGGTTGCTGCGCAAGGATTAATCGGGAGGGTGCAGATTGTCCGCGGCTACACTCTGTTTGCTGAGCAGGCCAAGTTCGGCGAGTATTTCGGCGAACTGTTTGGTTACCTCCAAGCGGGTCAGTTAAAGTTGCCGGTGCAGACGTACCCGTTTGCCGACGTCCAGACCGCTCACCGCGACGTGGAATCGCGCCAAACGCAGGGTAAAGTCGTGCTGGCGCTTTAAGCCTCCGATTGGTGGCCGGCTCGCTCGCAGTTGAGCTGGTCACTAATCAGCGCGTGAAATAAACTTGCTTGATCTTACCGTTTTCGATTTTGTAGATGGCGACGGCCTGTACGGGTTCTTTATCTGGGGCAAACCGAACCCGTTCGTGGTCGATCACCGAGTTGCCGACGGCAATTCGGTTGACAAGCTCACAATGGAGTGCCTTGGCTTGTCTAAACATACCGCCGTACCGTTTGCGCATTTCTGGTTTGCCCTTATACTGGAGTTTATCGGGGAAGTTGTAGACCTCCACGTCTTCGGCGTACGGCTCCAGAAAGGCATTGATGTCGCGGGCATTGTAGGCGTTGAGTTGCCGCTGAGCCAGGTCGGTGGGCGAGTCGGGTAAGAGTTGGGCGGGCGTCGTGACGTAGCCGCGGTTGACAACGGTTTCAATCTGGGTTACCGCTCCAATGTCTGTTAACGGATTCTGCTTTAGAATGAGCAAACTGGCCATTTTACCTTCGGCGAGGCTTCCCACGCGGGCTTGTTGACCGAAGATTTTGGCTCCGTTGATTGTTGCTGCCCTTAGCAGATCGGCGTTGGAGAGTCCGGCCGCTTGCATCGCTTTCAACTCGTCAATGTACGATGTCCCGTGGAACGTGCCCGGATTGCCGGCGTCCGTGCCAACTACCGCGTTCAAACCCGCCTTCCAAACCTTGCTCAAATTAGCGGCCTTGATCGAATCGATCTTGGCCGAGCGGACACGGTACGTTTGGCTGGTCAGGAAGTTGCTGAATCGCTCGCGTAGCTGGGGTTCGGGCAGGTGTTTAAAATCATACAGCGTGCCCAGCACGTAAGGATTCGCGCTGGCGAACTCGTAGGCGGTCGGTTGGCGCTCGTCGGTAAAAAAGCCGCTAATTCCCCGGCTAACAACCATCGTTGGACAGAAGCTAACGTCATTCTTGCGCATCAGTCCGATTAGTTCGTCGTCGATAACACCGTCTTCGGGGCTGTGAACGAGAAAATCAGCGCCGTACTTTACACCAAGCTTGGCCGCCAGCAGTTCCTGGGTGTGGATGGCCAGCTTCAACCCGTTTTTGTGGGCTTCGTCGATAGCGGCCTGCACGACGGGCAGCATCTCCTCGCCCGACTTACCCATGCCACGAATGATAAACCAGACTTTAATAAAATCGGGCTTGTAGGGTAACTGCTTGCGGACCAGTTCCCGAGCTTCGTCGGGTGTATTGGCCTTGACAATGGGCGAGTCGGTAACCCGAAAGGCTTCGGGCTGGTAGGTCGACACCAGCGGCCCAGTCATTAGAATCTGCGGGCTGGTCAAGCTCCGGTTGTAGCGATCACGGTAGGGAAACTGGTAAAGCGGTCCGCCGATGTCGACGACCGTCGTGATACCGCAGGCTAAGTATCGGCGCAGCAAATCGCCCATGTTATCGCGTAGCCACTGTCGCTCGGTTTCGTAAGGGCGGTACTTCGTCAAGTTCACGCCGTCGGGACGGGTGTAGATGCTGCCGGATTGAAACAGATGGATGTGACTGTCGATCAGGCCGGGCACGAGCCACTTGCCTTTGGCATCAACGACTGTCGCCCCGGCGGGCACCTTTACGTTCTTGCCAATCTTACTGATCGTCTCGTTCTCGATCAGCAGACTAACGTTCTCCCGGACCTTACCCGTTTCAACATCAATCAGGTTGCCGCCGACAATCACGACCGGCTGTTTGGGCAGGACCGACCGCAGCGAATCGTTGGATTGGCCGTACAAAATTGGACAACTAAATAGAAACAGGAGCCATGCGAAATGCTTCATGCGATTCTTTGGATAAGTCCGGCTCTATAGTGCGGGTTCTCAAAGATACGCTTAGGGACTGAACTGCTCCTGAATTAGCGTCAATTCTGTTACGGTCGTTGTCCGGCGGAAGTTCGAGCTTAGCGGCATTGGGTGGCTCAGCGACAATCCGTATCTTGCCAATCGGTTTACTCGATAAATGGCGTAGAAGGAAGCAAAGGCCTGGAATCCTGTCAGAAGACAACGAATCGTCCATGACCTAACCTACTTTACTGAATGCTGAAGTTCCGGCCTTTACCCGAACCACAACGAAGCCCGTACCGAATGCATACGTGCCGGACGCTCACCCTAATCGAGGAAGTGCCCACCGATGGCCATAGTCCCATGAAATTTTTGTGCGACGACGGCAACCTCTATTACTGCAAACACCGCATCCGGGCCAACTCCGCCGAACTTGACTTTCTGGCCTACGAAGTCGTGAGCCACGCGCTGCTGCGGGCACTCAGCCGGCCAACGCCCGACATTGCGCTGGTTCAGGTGCGGGCCGGATCGTACCGCTCGGATCAGTTACGGGCCAATCGCCGGTTCGTCAAGCCGGGCGTTCTTTGTTTTGGCTCCCGCGCCCTGCCCAACGCCGACTTAGTGCGCCCGTCATTGCGCGAACGGATGATTACGTTTTTGCTAAACGATCAACGACGGATGGCTATTCAGGCACTCATCAATCAATCGATACCTTTTCCATGAGCGCGTTCATTGCTCCCCTGTTTGTTCAAACAAACCCCTTGTCGCTCGAAAAAATCGTTTTCGGGTTGCTGGGCGTTTCGGAGCAGGCCGTTTATTTTCATACGTCCGACCATAAGCTTTCGGTTGCGGAGCAGCTACTGGGTAAGCCGGTGACCCACTTTATCAAAGGAAGTCTGCGCAGCTTGCGCGAAACCGTCAATCAACAAAACAAAGCGTTTAAACAAGACCTGTTTGGTAAGGCGCTGTCGGTCTTCAATACCGTTCACGTAAAAACCGTCAGCCAATACAGCAACGGCCTAATTCAATTTGGCGAGCCGATGCCGTTGGCGGGCGGCTTATCGCGACCTCAATTTGTCCAACTGTTTGAGCAGTTCGTTGGCGAACCGTATAACCCAACGGCCAGCGGGCGGGGTGCCTTTGCCCGGCTGGTTAAGAAAACCTTGGCCATTCCAAACTTAGCGCAAAAGGCAGATATTAATTACGCACTCGTCCCGCGCAAGGTTAGAGGTTTGTTGAAGTCAACCTACGTAACGCTGTTAACGACTCACCAGCGGTTGATTAGTTATCAGCAGATTGACTTTGCCAACACCGAAGCCGTTATCGCCAACAACTTGTACGAGTACGAAGCCGTCTCCGACGTGTTGAATCAACATTCGGAGCGGGTTTTCCAGCAGCCGGGTCAGTTCATGATTATTGCACAGGCGCCGTCGGTTCAATCGCCCCAGCGCGAACAATACGATACGGTACAGGAAACGAAACAGCACCTGTTTCGACTAATTACGGCCGAACAGTTGGCCGTAGAAGCCCGGCACATTGCCCTGAATGGCCACCAAAAAGCGTCTTCTATTTTAGAGCATTAGTGCAACCCGTCATTCGGTTTTGATAAACGTAAGCGCCCAACGTCAGACGGTCTGACGTTGGGCGCTTTATCATAGTATGCCGTTTTTATTACTTACCACTTTCTGCTTTCCTCTCCGGCATGAGCACCAGCCGGATAAAGTTGTTGCCGAAGTACTTGTTCGCGGCTTCCTTCGTGCTTTCAGGCGTGACTTTGTTTAACAGTTCAGCTTCGCGCAGCACTTCGGTTGGGTCGTCGGCGTTGTAGTACTGGCTTTGCAAGTAGTTTAGCCAGAACTGATTGTCTTTTACTTGCAGCTCGGTTTCGCGCCGGGTCTCGGCTTTGAACTTAGCGATGTCGGCGGGCAGGGCACCTTTTTGCTTTACGTCGTTAATCAACTCCCCAGTTTTGGCAATCAGCTTTTCGACATTTTCGGGGGCGCAGCCAAAGCTAATGCGGAACGTGTAACGCGACACCGGATACTTGCCGTAAGCCGCCCCCGCGCCGACGCCGTAGACGCTGCTTTCTTCTTCGCGCAACTTTTCAATAAGCTTGATTTCCAGCACTTCCGCCAGGGCGTCCAACTGGGTCGTCGTTTCGGGCGACCAAGTCAGATCACCGCTGTAAACCAACTGCACGCTGGCTTTTGGATCAACGCCCCGGTACACCGTTTTGCTGATCTGCCCCGACGGAATTCGAATGCCCAGGTCTTTGAATTTTTCGGCCGAGCCGGTTGCCGGTAAGCCGCCAAGATACTTCTCAATCAGTGGTTTGATCTGCTCTTCCTTGAAGTTACCCACAAAAAAGAACGTGAAGGCACCCGCGTTGGCGAAGCGTTCGCGGTAGATGGTCAGCGCCCGGTCGAGGTCGATCTTGTCTAAATCGTCGGGTTTGAGCGGCTGCCGACGCGGGTTACTCGCGCCAAGCGTGACGGCCACCGTGTCCTGAAATACGCGTTGGGGCGTGGGCGTGTTAATCTGGTTTTGCAAGGCGCTCCGCTGATTCGACAAGAAGCCTTGCACCACGTCGGGGTCTTTACGCGGCTGCGTAAAGTAGCTGTAAAGCAGTTGCAGAG
>CAXUEB010000285.1:2709-7068 GCA_964249775.1 uncultured Spirosoma sp. | reverse complement strand
TTTACGAGTTTTTACATGCAGGTCGACGTGCTGGTGATCGACGACGTGCAGTTTTTGCAGAAGAAAGAAAAAACGCAGGAAATTTTCTTTCACATATTCAATCACCTCCACCAGTCGGGCAAGCAGATTATTATGACTTCCGACCGGGCACCGCGGGCGCTGGACGGCCTCGAAGACCGGCTGTTGTCGCGCTTTAAGTGGGGCCTATCGGCCGATTTGCAAACGCCCGATCTCGAAACGCGCATCGCGATTATTCAAAAGAAATTGCAGGCCGAGGGGATTTACATCGAAGACAACGTTATTGAGTACCTGGCCCACAGCATCAACACAAACGTCCGCGAACTGGAAGGCGTCATTGTGTCGCTCATGGCGCAGGCCTCGCTCAACCGACGCGAAATTGACCTCGAACTGGCTAAGCAAACGCTACGGAATATCGTGGTGGATTCTGACCGGGAAGTCACGATTGATACCGTGCAGGAAGCCGTCGCCGATTTTTTCAACGTGACGATTGCCGACCTCAAAGCCAAAAGCCGCAAGCGCGAATTGGTGTATCCGCGGCAGGTGGCGATGTATCTGGCCAAGGAAAAAACGGATTTGTCGCTTAAATCCATTGGCTATCATTTTGGCGGGCGCGACCACAGCACCGTCATTCACGCCGTGCAGACCATCAGCGAACTGGTTTCTAAAAACGCCGACGCCCGTGGTATCGTCGAGAAATTAAAGGCGCAGTTTAAGTGAATTAGTGAATAGCGACTGGTGAATTGTGAAATGGATCCGAGCGAACAGTACCGTCCTACTTCGTTATTCCGTATTCGCCCTTCACCGTTCGCTATTCAATTACTTTCCCGCTCCCAAATCAACACCTCCGCTTGGGATGCCTGCGTAACCGAATCTGCGCAATCAATTGTTTACGGCTATTCGTGGGACTTAGACGCTGTGCTGCCCGGCCGGCCGGAGAGCCAATCCAGGCCGGGCCGTACCTCCGCCGGTGCGGTGGATGCGCCCAGTCGAGATTGGCAATGGGTAGGCTTGGTTCTGCCCGACGAGGCCGGCGGGTACCGGGCGGTTATGCCCGTGCCGCTGCGCCGAAAACGCGTTGCAGGAATCGCCTACGGTTGGGTGGTGCATCAACCCCTGTTCTGCCAGTTTCTTGGCGTTTTCAGTCGCGATGCGCAGCTCGACACGACGCCATTCTTACGGGTTGTGCAGCAACGATTTCGCTACGGTTCCACCTGTAGTCTCCGGTCGCGACCACCCGATTCGGCTGGTTTCGACATGGTCCGTCCGCTGGCGACGCACGTGCTTGATCTGTCGGTTGGTTACGAAACCATTCGGCAGAATTACAGCCGCGACCGGCAACTGAACCTGCGCCGGGCCATGACCGCCAACTGGACCGTTACGGACTCGAATGACCCCGAACCCTTGCTGACGTTGTTTCGCGACCATCACGCCGACGGCATCCGCGGGGGCGTAACGGGTGGGGCTTACGTAATCTTCCGACGCGTGTGGGCGGCCCTGTACGAACGCGGGCTGGCGACGCTGCGCTACGCCCTACGCGATGGTCGCCCCGAAGCGGGCGCGTTGTTTGTTCGACAGAATAACCGCATTATTTACCTGTTCAATGCTGCCTCCGAGACGGGTCGGCGGGGCAACGCCCGGACGTTACTCATTGACCAGATGATTCGGGAGAACGCCCAGTGGGATAGCGCTGGCATGGCATCCGCAAGCCCGATGCTGTTTGACTTTGAAAGTCCCGAGAAGCCGTCCATTGTCGATTTTTACCGGAGCTTTGGGGCAATCGAAGAACCGTTCTGGACCGTGCGCTGGAACCGGCTAAACCGGGTCGAACGGCTGTTACTGGCGGTGCGGCAGGCACTAAAAAAGCGTCAGCGACGAGCTGACGCTATGTAAACCGAAATCGGTGACCATTAAAAATACCGTAGCGGCTGTTTCAGCCCGCCATTGCGCTTGAGGTCCATAACCATTGAACCCACCCACAAGTCGACTTCGACCTTGATGGGAACCTTGTTGGCGTCGTCCGAGACGAAGATGCGAATGGACTCTTCGGCTTTGAACAGCTTATTTTCCGGCAGAACGGGGTTTAGCTTAATCACGTTGATTTTACCCTGCTTAGTCTTTATTACGTCTTTACCCCGGTAACGCACCTTCATGTTATAAACCGTGTCGTCGTAGAAGGCCGGCACTTCGAGTACTTGCCCGTTGCTCAGGCGGTTGAAGTCGATGGTTCGCAGGAAAAAGTAGCCGCTAATGAGATCGTGGACGTTGTCGGGTACTTTAAACACGTCGCGCTCGGTGCGTTCTTCGGCGCGGGCCGTGTTAGCCGCGTGGTTAAACGTGATGTTTTCTTCCTTGCGGTAGCTGTTTTCCTGAATGTTCGAGTAAAATTTCTGCGGCAGAATGGCCGACGTGTCGATGTACGACCGCCACGTGTCGCGGACGCGCGTCACGAGGTCGAACGCGCCGACCGTTCGGCCGTCGACGTTGACGCGGTAGCAGGGTCGATCGTTTACCTTATACAGCGTCGGACTAACGTCTACTTTGGCTTCGGCCGCGTTGATGAAGCCGTAGTGAACCCGGTATTCGAGGTGTTCACCCGGCCCGAAACTCGTATTGACCACGCGCCGGTACGCGTTCAGGGCCGTAAAGCCGGTACCCAGAACAAGAACAATGCCGAGACCAATCAAAAACTTCTTCGTCATAACAGTCACCCGTTGGGGTTTCGATTACAAAGATGGATAGGTTTGTTTAAGGTACGTTAGATAGCGGGCGAAATCCCCGCCGAACCGGTTTTCAAACTCCTGCCGAAAGCGATTCTGTTGCTTTCGATACGTTAAGTAACCCATAAAATACGCGTTGTTGGGTAGATTTAGTTTGTCTAACCGACGCTTTTTTACTGAACGTCCCCGAACTCGGCTCCGTTCATCGGTCAGCGTATCCGACAGAACTACGATCCGGCGGATGGTTTGCCACTTCAACGAATCTTTGACCGCAACGGGCGTTTTGGGTTTAAACGTCTGGTACAAACTATCGAGCGATTGGGTGCCGCGCAAAATGTGCCCGTCGTAGCGCTCAGAAAACGCTTTGGTGGCTAAGTAGTCGCGGTAGGGCGCAGCCGTTGTTCCGTACTTCTGCGCCAGAAATTGCAGCGCTCCGTATTCGCCCACGAAGCTGGCTAAGTTCTCGTTGTACTCCAGGTTATTTTTTACAAACAACGTGCCGTGGGTTAGTTCGTGAATAATTAGTTCGGCCAAGTCGCCTTCCGTTTCCAGCAGCATACTCGATAGGATGGGTTCATTGAAAAAACCCAACGTTGAGAAAGCTGCCACCGTGCCAACGCGGGTGTCGTAGCCCCGTTGCCGAAGCAAACTGTCTTCTTCCGCGAGTTGATCGCGTTCAAAGTAGCCTTTATACGAAAACGTTCCTAAAATCGGCACCCGGTACTCATACGGCACGAGTTGGTACTTTTCCGCCCCCACCAGCATCCACATGAGCGGTTTTCCCTTTAGGTCGTGAAACGACTCGTAACTGCCCGACGGGTCGAGCCGCAATGAATCGAGGGCGAACCGCTTGATGGCCCCGATGAGTTTGATTTTCTGTTTTAATGAGTCGGGATAAGCCGGGTCTGCCAGCACGTCGGTAACGGGCCGGGTGTTGAGCAGGATGATGAGTTGGCCTTTCGCCAGTCGGTATCCGTGCCGGACCATTCCCCACTGCCAGACCATCAGCGTCACCAAAACCCCCACGACAACAAGAGCAATTTTTTTACGCATCGGTTGGAAACTTCGAGACAAAAATACAAACGGTCGACTTGCTTGTTTGGGTGTAGCGATCAACTCGGTACCAATCTTAGCTAAGTCGGCCGCAAACACGGACTTTCGTCGGTTACTCGAACGCTTGGTACACCGCCATCCGAAATTTCCGCACAAACTCGCTGTAATGGGCGTAGGGCTGTACGTTCGTAAACACGAGCATTATCAACTCTTCTTTAGGGTCGATGGTGTACTCGGAGCAGTACGCACCACCCCACGTAAACGCGCCGGGCGTGGCTTGGTCGCCGTAGTGACTGCGGTCGGTGATGAGCTGGAAGCCCAGCCCGAACTTGTCTTGCCGGTCCCACACCTCCGACTCGCCAATTTCGTTGCGTAGGAGCATCTCAATCGTTTTGCGAGCCAGGATGCGCCGGCCGTTGAACTGCCCGCCGTTGAGCAGCATCTGGCAAAAGCGGGCGTAGTCTTCGATGGTGCTGACCAGTCCGGCCCCACCCGAAAAATACGTTTTGGCTCCAGCGATTGGGTAGGTGCGGTTGTCGGTATTGTCCGATACGGTCAACGGCTTATC
>CAXUEB010000285.1:0-2699 GCA_964249775.1 uncultured Spirosoma sp. | reverse complement strand
TCAACGCTGCCTTTGGCGTACAACTCGACCAAACGTCCGGCTTTGTCGGTGGGCAGGTAAAAATACGTGTCCTGCATCCCCAGCGGTTCCAGCACGCGCTGCCGAATGGCGACATCAAGCGGCTGCCCCGACAGGATTTCCACCAGCCGACCAATGACGTCGGTGTTCAAACCGTAGACGAACCCTTCGCCGGGGTCTTTCACTAACGGGCGGAGAGCAATGCGGTTGACCACGTCTTCGAGCTTGTCGGGCTTTAGCGAATTCAAGTACGGTACTTTGTACTCGGGGCGGTTGTCTAACGGGTGCTCGTAGGGAATACCAGCGTTGTGGCTCAGTAAGTGGCGGATGGTAATGTCGCGCTTGGCGGGGCGTGTTTCGGGCGCTGATGCCGCCGAGCCGCCCGTTGCCGATGCGTTACTGACCAGTACCTTCGGGTTCTTGAACGCCGGAATGTACTTGTGGATGGGGTCGTCCAAGAGAAATTTCTGTTCCTCAAACAAGCTCATCAGGGCGACCGTCGTCACGGCCTTCGACTGGGAAGCAATGCGGTAAATGTCGTCGCGCTTGAGGGGCGTTTTCGTTACCAGATTGCGGTAGCCAAACGCTTTGTGGTGTACGACCTGACCCCGACGCGCCACGAACGTCACGGCGTTGGGGGCGATGCCCTGGTCGATCAGGCTCTGCAAAAACTGGTCGATACGTTGCAACCGTTCGGCCGAGAAGCCGACCTTATCGGGCGTTTTGGCGGTCGTAAACGTCTGGGGAACGGCGGGCTGGGCGAGGAGGGAGGAAGTAACAAACAGGAATGGTAGAAGTAAGCGCATGATCTTGTCGATTTTTGATTCTGTTAGCGGGCGAATTAAACGTGGGACCGCCCGTGCGGTTCGCCGTCGCGGTCGCCCGCTAACGAAATCAAAAACGTCTTTCTCTAAACTTTCTACTTCTGCCAGTTCCACACGACCACTACCCATGATTCGTCCAGCGCTGGGTCGTAAAACGAGTGCAGCGGCTCAAAGCCGACGCGGGTGTGGGCACGCAGCGAACGGGTGTTTTTCTCTGAGATATCGGTAATGAGCAGCCGGTAACGGTCGCCGTACACGGCTCGGTGGTGCTCGTACATCCGGTCGAACAAGTGTCTGCCCCGGTAGCCGTCGGCCACGCAGATTTGGCCCATCACGTAATACGCTTGTTCGCGTAAGGGCTTTCCAGCATAGTCCAGTGCGTTGATAGATGCGAATAAAGGCAGCAACTCCGGTACGTCGGCCTTGAACTGGGGTAACATCGTCAGGGCGTAACCCACCACCCGGTCGCCGTCACTGGCGATGACGCTCGGCGCGGCCTGATTCATGCGCGTCAGCACGGCCGCGTCGTGTTCTACCGTTACAAAACCCTGATCGGCCTGCACCTCGGTGGGTAGGTGTTTACGCAAGTTCGCCCGTTGCAACGTTAAGATGCCCTGTAGGTCGGCGTCGGACTGAACGGTAGAGATGGCAATCATGCGATGGTCTGCGCCGGTAGTTTCGCCAGGAACGTCGGGTCCACTTCGGCTCCGATGCCGGGCGCGTCGGGCAGTTCGATTTGGTAGCCGTGATACGTAATGCCGCCCTGTACGGGGTCATCAGCGTGCTCAAAACAGGCGTCTAAATCGCAAAACTGCACATTATGACGGGCGGCTGCGAAGTGCGCATTCGCGGTCAGGGCCAGCCGCGACTCCGACATGCAGCCGATCATGCACGGCAGGCCGGCCGCTTCGGCAATGGCGTTGATTTTGAGCGCTTCAAACAAGCCCCCGCTCTTGGCAAGCTTGATGTTGAAATAATCAACCGCTTCTTCACGCACTAACCGAATCGCGTCGTAAGCATCGAACAGCGACTCGTCGGCCATGATGGGTACGGGTGAGTTTTGGCGAATATGCCGCAGCCCCGTTACGTCGTGGCGTTGGATGGGCTGTTCGCAATATTGTACGTTATAGTCGCCGATGGCCCGCAGCACGGCCCCCGCCGTTACAACGTCCCAGCCTTGATTGGCGTCGGTGCGGATAGGTGTCGCGTCGCCGATGGCCTGCCGGATGGCTTCTACACGTTGGATGTCTTCGCGCAGGTTCGTGCCCAATTTTACTTTAATGGCTTCCGCGCCCCCCGCCTGAATCCGTACAGCATCTTCGGCCATGCGTTCGGGCGTATTAATGTAGATGGTTTCGTCCGTAACCAGCGTCCGTTTACTACCGCCAAGAAACTGGTACAGCGGCATTCGGGCGGCTTTGGCAGCCAAGTCATAGAGTGCCATGTCGAACGCCGAGCGCGTCGTCGGGTGACCGGGCAGGTAGCGTACTAAGGTGGTGATACAACCCTCAATGTCGAGCGGATCGCGACCAATCAGCAGCCGGACCATGTCTTCCGCAGCCGCCAAGCCCGAGGCTTGCGTTTCGCCGACAATCATCCAGAACGGCGAACCTTCGCCCCAGCCGGTCAGCCCCTTGTCCGTTTGAATCTCAACCAGCAGGTTTCGGGCGTGTTCGATGGTGCCGAGCGAAATGGCGATGGGCGCTTTGAGCGGAATGTCGTAGCGGTAAAGGGTGATGCGGATGATTTTCATGTACCGTCGCCCGTCCCGGTCGACGTAACGATTGATGTTTCCGCCGACCGGGACGGACCGGAATGCCGGACCAGGCTTTACTGTGGAAACTGACTCTTGTCCAG
>CAXUEB010000284.1:6294-7071 GCA_964249775.1 uncultured Spirosoma sp. | reverse complement strand
GTTGGGCAGGGCACGGTGGCGACAACCAACGCCGACGGCACGACGACCTACGCGCCGAACACGACCAACATCTCGGCCGAGACATACTTTCACACGTTCTACAACCGCAACAACAACGAAGCGTACATGTTCGACGCCGACTTCGTGAAATGGCGCGAGGCCCGGCTGTCGTTTAGCCTGCCGGGTCGCTGGCTGACGAAGACCAAAATTAAGGGCGCGACGCTGTCCGTTGTGGGCCGGAACCTGGCCTTGTTGTATTCAAAAGTGCCGCACATCGACCCCGAAACGAGCTACTACGGCGACGGTAACGTACAAGGCTTCGAAAACGGCAACCTGCCCTCGGCCCGCAGTATTGGATTCAATCTTGGTTTAAACTTCTAAATTATTGGAACACGGATTGGACGGATGATACGGATCAACACAGATGAACAAATCCGTTATCATTCGTATCATCCGCCTAATCTGTGTTCCATCCGAAACCGCAATTTCCATGAAATCAATCATAAAATCTTTACTCTTCGCCGGACTGCTGCTAACAGGAACGGCTTGCGAAAAAGGCTTTGACGAAATCAACGCCAACCCCAACGACCCGGTGAGTTTGCCGGCTGAACTACTCTTGCCGCACGGCATTAAGCTAACCGCTAACACGGTCGTGGGCGGCTCGCTGGGCTTGGACGTAGGGCCGCTTTGGGCGCAGCACTTGGCCCGGATTCAGTACACCGAAGTCGATCAGTACAACTTCACGACCGACGTGCAGGATACGCCCTGGCGCAATCT
>CAXUEB010000284.1:346-6250 GCA_964249775.1 uncultured Spirosoma sp. | reverse complement strand
AGGTAATTGACTTGGGTAAGGCCGCTAACCATGAAAATTACCAAGCCATCGGGTTGATTATGCGCTCGTACGTGTTTTCGCAGCTAACCGACGTGTACGGCGACATTCCCTACAAAGAAGCGCTGTTGGGCACGAAAGGCACGGTTTATCCTAAATACGACGCGCAAAAAGACGTTTACGCGGGACTAATCGCCGACCTGAAAACGGCCAGTGATCTGATCAACACGAAGAGCGTTAATGCCGACGGCGACATCTTATTTAAAGCCGACATGACGAAGTGGAAAAAGTTTGCGAACTCGCTGAGTCTGCGTCTGCTGAACCGCATGTTGGGTAAGGCTGATTCCCCCGTTGATGCCAAAGCAGAGATGACGCGCATTCTAAGCGACCCGGCCAAATATCCCGTGCTGGCGTCGAACGCCGACAACGCGCAATTAGTGTATCTGGCCAGTGCGCCGAACAACAATCCAATCAACGAGAACCGCAAAACGCGCGACGATCACCGGGTATCAAAAACGCTCGTTGATAAGCTCAAGACCCTGAGTGATCCCCGGCTGGCGGTGTTTGCCCGGAAAGCGGATAGCGGGGGTGACTACGTGGGCGTTCCCAACGGTTTGGGTAACGTCGATGCCGGTAATCTGGGCCTGACGAAGACCTCCAAAATTGGCGATTACTTCACCGCAGCCACCGCGCCGGGCGTCTTGATGTCGTTTGCCGAATTAAACTTTATCAAAGCCGAAGCAGCCCTTAAGGGCGTCACGGCGGCCGGTGACGCGGCCAAAGCCTACGAAGACGGCATCCGCGCGTCAATGGCGCAGTTTGGCGTGACAATGCCGACGAATTATCTGACCGTCAACAAACTCGGTGTGGGTGATGCGGCCCGCGTGCAGGTGCTGGAGCAGAAGTGGCTGGCTCTTTTTGGGCAAGAGGTCGAAGCCTGGACGGAGTTTCGGCGGACGGGCATACCCGCCTTGAAAGCCCCGGCGCAGAACTACAACAACGGTGTAATTCCCATGCGTTTACCGTATCCGTCGTCGGAGGAAAACCTTAATGGCGAAAACTTCAAGGCCGCTCTAACGCAGATGGGCGGGGCCAACACGATGCAAACCAAGCTGTGGTGGGCGAAGTAATCATAAACTTTTTTCCACAACCTTCCTTACTTCCTCGAACGCGCCCGGCAAGGGCGCGTTTCGTTTGGTGATTTTGCCAACGCGGTTGATGACCGTTGCCGAAAGCTCGCTGTTCGGGCGAAGGTAGGCCGCAACGTCGCTCAACTGCGCCAGATTAACCAACACGTGGTCGCCCCGGAGTTGCTGTTTGGCGCTAAACTCGGCCCATAATTGGGCGTTATCGCCGACGTTGGGCACGTACACCAGCGCTACGTCGCGGCTTGAATAGGCACTGCGCAGACGTTGGGCGTCGGTAATGGCCTGGCGTCCTTCTTCGGATTCCGGCGATGCCATCAGGACGTAAATGACTTTGCCCCGGTTCGCATTAACCACTTGGTCGAACAAGGCTCGTCCGCCGGCAAACGCGTCCCGCGTAACGAATACGCCGGGCGAAACTTCGGTGCTGTTTAAGGCAGTGCCCGCTTTCTGTACGGCTCGCGCGGCTGCCCGAATCTGGGCGCTGTCTTTTACTTCAAGCCGATACAATTCGTCCAACGACCGCACCAGGGCCGAATCACGAAGTTGGGGCCGCGCGTAGTTATAAAGTAAGCCCGTGAAATCGAGCGTGAGCGTGGGCAGGGCCGACGCAAGCCGGTAGGCCGTAATGTAGTCGACGGCGGCACTGTCGAACACTTGCCGGCTGCGCTGAATCAACTGCTGGTAATTGACTAAACGCTGAATTGTGTCGTTGCTGCGCTTCACCAATCCGTCGAAGAACCGGAGGTCTGATGAGCGGGCCTGATTGCCGGCTAAATACCCTTGCAAGCGCTCCCGTTCGGCTTCGGTGAGGTTGCGGCCGTAGCGCAACAACAAGGTCGATAAGGTTTGTACCGTTAAGCCGTTGTTACGCTGGTTTAGTTCGGGGGCCGACGCCCGTTGGACAGCGTAGTCCGCGAAGCGGTTCATGGCCGCAGCGCGGGCAGCCGTTAAGAGTCGGTCGTCGGGCGGGCGGAGCGAATCGTTCAGCGAAACGGGCAGTTGATCCCCTTCGTAGGTTGCTTTCTCGTACACAAACCCGGCTGCGTTGTAGCGGTTGACGGACTCAACCCAGCGGGTTACCAACGGAAACGGCCGTTCGCGCCGGGCAAACTGGCCAAACGCTTGCTGGTAGGCCGGCAAAACCAAATTGTAGGTTTCGGTCGGGGTCCGGTCCTCTACCTGTTTTGAAAGCTTTTCATTGTTTGGTTTATCGGAGAAGGTAGCCTCGAACGCTTTGTAGCGGGCGAACTGCCCATTCACCTGCGCGTTGACGCCCCCGAACTTGAACGGTACGGCCGCCGTAAACAGCGAATCGGCGTCTAAGTCAATGGTCAACGTACCGGCCGAGGCTAAAAACGCCGTTGAAATACGGCCGTAATTGAAGTACATTTCTTCCAGCGGGTAGATCAACGGTAGCGCTACCCGAAACGTACCATCCGCGTTTAACGGCGCGGGCCGCACCAACTCGCGGCTCGCCTGCAAAATATTGTTGCAGCTCACTAACACCGTTGGCGACTCGCGGTAAAGCCGGGCGGATAAGTTGCGAATCCGGCCCGTTACCACAACTGAGTCGGTTTGGGCAGACGCGGGAGATAATAGAAAGCCGGAAAATAAAGCAAAAAGCAGGTAGCGCATAAACGAGTAACGGCGGATGTTAACGGACAGTCCCGATTCAATAACCGATAATACGCTATTTTGTCCAAATTCCGTGGTACTGTTCTTCTTCCTGATAGTCCGCGCGGAGTGGGTGGCCCACCCAGTCGGTTGGTAAAAGAATTCGACGCAGGTCGGGGTGCCCGTCAAAGTGGATGCCGACGAGGTCGAAGGCTTCGCGCTCGTGCCAGTTGGCCGTGCGCCAGATGGGAGCCACGCTCGGCACCTTCGGTAAGGACTCACCGGGCTGATTGCGCGGCACGACGACCTTCAGCATCAGGTTGTGTTCGTAAGGAATGGACGTAAGGTTATAGATTACCTCCATCGTCCCGGTCTGAGGGCCGTTGTCGATGGCCGTCACGCAGGCCAGCAGATCAAAAAACAGCCGCTCGTCGTTGCGCAGAAACTGGCAGAGTTCCACCAGCCGCTCGGCGGGAACGGTGAGGTAAGGCTGAAAATTTTGGGTGTTAGCTTGTAGTACGTCACCGAAGCGATTCTTCAGCAAGTCACTAAGTTCTGAAAACGTCACATTAACGCGGTTTGATAATTAATAGAGTAACTTCTCTAAATGACTGCTTACCCGACCAGCCACATAATACATTTCTTGTTCGTCCGGTCGTCTGAAAACGAACCGTAACGCTTGTATCGGCTATACCATTCTTATAAACTACGAACGGCCTAACCATAGCTGTTGAAGAGTCACTGAGCACGTACTTATCTGCGTTGCCAGCATCTCGTTTTATGGTGAGAAGTAAACCACAACCGTCAACGGCTGCGTAATCAGACAGCATACCTTCAGCCTCTTGTATAAGATTTGACTTTGGGGCAGGCTCCGAAGTTGACTGCTCTTTCTTGCAGGAAATGATTCCTGCTATTACCAAGATTGCAAACAGTAGTTTCATCGTCGTTGCTGTTTGCTAATGGACTCGTTTCAATGTCAGCAGTTGAAACATGACCTCGTTCAATTCACCGAAATATCGGTAAAAATCAGGTCTGTGTTACGCCAGCCACGCCAGCCACTGCATCCAGTTTTCGACCCAGAACAGGAACTTCGCGGCATACTTAACCGCCGGAGCCGACGACGGTTCCAGCGTCAGGCTGTTGTTATTCAAGTTAACGTCCATGTAAATTTTCTGTTTGGGGTCTACCTTCGCCCAAACCACTTCGGCGTTCTCGGTTAAGGTGAAAATCCGTTGCCGCGCCTTACCGTCCCAGAACAGCATTAACTCCCGGCCGTTGTCGAAGTGCACCAGCACGTCGACTGGCATCTGTCCGTCGCCTTTGCGGTGGAGCGTAATGGTGGCCTGCTGACGATTAGCGCGCTTCTTGTTGACAATGTCGTACAGTTCGTAGTCCACGACCTTGTCGCCGTAAAGCACCTGATCGAAAAACCAGTTCATGTTGGAACCGTACCGATTGCCGAGCCGCTTGCCGACGATTTCATTGACGATAGCGATAAAGTTGTCGGCGTTAGGGTGTTTGAACTGCCAGCGCTGGAAATACGTCCGCATGATTTCGTCCATCACCGGCCGGCCGACCAGCCCTTCCAGCGTTCGGAGCCACGTGGCGGTTTTGTAGTACGTCAGCACCCCGTATTGACCTTCCGGCAGTTGCCACGTGTTGCCGAACGACGACCCCAGCGCCGGGTTGTCCTGATGCACGTAGCTGTCGCGCGAGTTTTCCAGATCGCCCACGCGGTAGCCAAACAAGTCGTACTGCGACGAACGAACGCCGTAGGTTCCGTCCATGATGCGGCCTTCGTAGTACTGGTTAAAGCCTTCGTCGAGCCAGGCTTCTTCAAACTCGTTGCTGGCTAATAGCTGCATAAAGTACTGATGTCCGAACTCGTGCACCGTTATGACTTCCGGTATTCGTATGCCTTCAGGAAGACCCCACGACGTGCCGGCCGTGATGAAGGTGGGGTACTCCATGCCGGCCGAGCCGCTGGCGTGCTGGGGCGGGTCGACGATGGTCAGGTTGGGAAAGGGGTACGAGCCAAGGTGCTTGTCGAAGTACGTTAGGGCCGCTTTGGCGGCTTTCAAGTGCCGGTCGGCCTGGTACATGTGCTCGGGCTGCATCAACAACCGAATATTGAGCGTTCCGCCCGACGGACGTTGCCACGGCTCCGTAACGACCCGGAAGTGGGGCGAAGCCGTCCAGGCAAAATCCACGACGTCTTCGGCGTGCCAGCGCTGCGTTTTGGTGTTTGCCGGGCCGGCTTTTTCGCTGACTAACAGACCCGTTGCCCCTATCGAGTAAGGCTTGGGCGTGGTAATGATAACGTCGTAGACGCCGTAGTCGGCGTAGAACTCCGAATGGGCGTGAAACTGATGGCAATTCCATTGACCCTGGGTTGCGTAGCGCGTTCCGGCCGGTTCGTAGACGCCGATCTTGGGAAACCATTGCCCCACCAGAAAGTAATCCTGACTGTAGCCGGTGCGCGCGAAAATCTTGGGCAGCTTCGCCCGGAAAGCAATGTCGAGCACGATGGTTTCGCCCGGTCCGACGGGCTTGTCCAGCGGCACGCGAATGACCGTGTGGTCGTCGCGGTTGTTGTCGTCGGGTTGGATAAACTGGTACGTTAGCTTAGCTCCATCGCGCGTTTTAATGTTGGTTACGTCAATCGAACCGTATGGATTCTCCTGGCTGTCGCGGTCGATTCGGTCGCCCCGTAACTGCCCGCCTGACTCGCGCATGAACGTGCTTTTCTCATCGCGGAACGCATTCAGGTACAGGTGAAATTGCAACTCCTGAATCACGTCGTTCGATGGATTGCGCCAGGTCAGCGTTTCGCGGCCGGTTAGTCGTTTCGTCGTTGGGTCGAGCGTTACGTCAATCTGGTAGTTGGCCAAACGCGGGCTAAGGGGCGTCGCGAAGATAGGTTTCGGCGTCTGGGCAAAGCCCGAAACGTCGAGCCACGCAAGGTTTACCAACAAGACGCCAGCTACGATCAGGAAAGGCAGTTGCTTCATAATCAACGACGGTTAGGTCTGGGGCACTCGTGATTTGATGCGGTTCAGCAGTTCTTCGGCGCGCTGAATAAGCGGGTCGGGCGGTAGCTGAATCTTGGCAAGTTCATCCAACGTGGGTGTCATTACGTCGGTGA
>CAXUEB010000284.1:0-336 GCA_964249775.1 uncultured Spirosoma sp. | reverse complement strand
TCTGCCGAAAGAAAGTAATAGTAACGTAAAAGTTCGATGTGTGCTTGCGATTCTTCGGCCGCCGTTTGCGCCTGAGCTTTGTGATGTAACAGCCGCTGTATAGTTCGTTGGACCTCCGTCATACTTTATCTTCATTTCAAAGTTGTTGGTCAATTGCAAGTAGCGTCTGTTGATAACTTCGGGCTTTGGTGACCATAAAGTTGAAAACGGTTCGGTCACCGTGTGGATTGTAGTCGATAATTTGCTGCTCTGTTTAAGCTAAATAGCCGGTAACAATGCGCTTCAATGCCAACAAGTCATTCCGGTTGTTGTCGGTTATGGGGTAGGGTACGGCGG
>CAXUEB010000283.1:6722-7073 GCA_964249775.1 uncultured Spirosoma sp. | reverse complement strand
CAAAATACAGCCGGTTCACGGATACGTAGGCCATCTCGACCGCCGAGAAAAAACCAGCCAGTACCAAAGCAAGCAGGGCACCAAAGAGAAGGGCGTAAGCGTCCAAACGGGTCTAAAGTTTGTGGTTTTTGATTGGCTAATGCACCAGATAAGAGCGTCAGCCAACCAAAAACCGTAAACTACTTCTTTTTCTTTTTTCGATCCGTCACCATTTGCTTTACGGTGGGCGAGACGGCTTTTTCGCGTTCGAGCCGCTTATTTTTTACGTACTGAAACGCCAGCAGACAGCTCAGACACAGCATCAATAACCAGTAGCTTTAGGCTAAGGTTGTGCGCTGATACTCGGCAATC
>CAXUEB010000283.1:4362-6627 GCA_964249775.1 uncultured Spirosoma sp. | reverse complement strand
TGAGTTTCATACTACGAGTCAATCGGCAGACGTAAAGCGTCGTTGGTAGCGGACCGAACCCCGGCCGACCGGCGGAGGCAACTCATGCGCCACCAGCTACCAACGACGTTTAACGCCTAACCATCACGCCTTATCCCGCGTTTTGCTAAACTCCCGATACCGCCGAACGGTTGACAGTGTGAAGCCCAGCACGACGATCAGCGTACCAATCCAAAGCAAATTAATAAGCGGCTTTTCGTAGGCTTTCATCACGATATAGTCGCGCTGCGTCCGATTAACGGCGAAGGTGAATTTACCGGTACGCGGGTCAATCTCGTTTAGGGCCAGCCGGATGCCCAGTTCGTCGCTCACTTCGGCTTTACGCCCCACCATCCGGTCTTTGATGATAAAGGCCGGACTTAGAATGTGCTCGCCGTTCTTGTCCATGACCCGTACCCGCGCCCGAATGGCCGCGTCGTTGGGACCAATCGCCATGCCTTCTACCTCGTTCGTCCGTACCACATCATCCAGCACGGCCACAAAATCATTCAGGAAAAACGTGTCTTTGATGGCCACCGAATACGTTTCGGTCTTTTCCCACTTGTTTTCGGCGTTCGGGTCGGGTACCGACGACACGAACGTGTAGGTGTCGCGGTCGGCTTTATGGCGAATGTCGGGCGAAGCCAGCAGGCCCATCCGGTCGTTGACTTGCGCACGCGGAAACAACGAGAAAATTTTGCCGCTCGGCTCGCGGTACTCGACCTCGTAGTACGTGTTTTCGGGGTACAGCGCCAGCGTATCGCCCCGCTTGTAGTACACCTTGCCGTTCCGCTCAATGTCGCGCTGGGCAATGCCGTGAAAGTCACCCTCGATAACCGTTACGTCCCGGCGTGGGATGTAGCCCGGCACGTCGCGGGCTTCGATGCGCTGCCCGCGGTACGTAATCTGGTACGGTCCCATCCGGTTTGGCTGACCAAGCCACAGCAGGGTATTTTCCTTATTTTCCTTGTTATCGTTCTTGGTAAACTCGTCCTGTTTGGAGATCAACAGACCGCTGGTGTTAAACGAAATAACCTTCGAGAAGCCTGCCGAGTACAGAATGCCGATCAGCATCAAGGCCATACCCATATGGGCGATGGCCCCGCCCGACAGCCGGTAGTTACCCCGGATAATACCCAGTAGAATCGTCCCGTTGGTCAGCAACGCAAAGAGTGACGCGACTAACAAGGCCATATACACCGGATTCTTGATCTCACCGAAGGCAATCAAGCCCGCGCTGACGAGCAACGTCAGAATGGCCGGCGTCACCAGCGCGTCCCACTTCTTGTGCTCAACTTTGCGCCACCACATGTACTGACCGACACCCGTCAATAAGGCAATGCCGATAAAGAACCACACCTGAAACTTATTGTAGTGCGCAATCTGATCGGCGGGCAGAGCCAAGTTCGACACCTTACCGAACGACTCCAGTATTTTGTTGTACACCGGAATTGAGGTCGTCGCAATGACCTGAAAAGCCGCCAGACACAGGACCGTCGCGCCGATGAACAACCAGAATTCGGTGGTATACACGGATGCTTCCTGCTCATCGGTCGGCAGGTGTTTCCATTTGCGGGCCATCAGCACGACTGACAGTACCACGAACGCCAGCAGATAAATCAGCAACTGTCCCGACAGACCCAGGTCCGTAAACGAGTGCACCGACGCGTTGCCGAGGATGCCGCTGCGGGTTAGAAATGTGGAGTACAGAATGAGTATAAACTGCGCCACGGTTAGAATAACGGCCGTTTTCAAACCCGTTGAGGAGCGCTTGGCGATCAGCATCGTGTGCAGGGCCGCCACCAAGACGAGCCACGGCACGTAGACCGCGTTCTCGACGGGGTCCCAGTTCCAATAGCCACCGAAGTTGAGTGTTTCGTAGGCCCAGTAGCCGCCCATCATAATGCCGACGCCCAGTACGCCCGCGCCGACCAACGCCCAGGGCTGCGCCGGCCGAATCCACGCTAAGGGCTGGTTGCGCCACAAACCGGCGATGCAGTAGGCAAACGGCACCAGTGTCAGGGCAAACCCCAGAAACAGCGTCGGCGGGTGAATGACCATCCAGTAGTTCTGAAGCAGCGGGTTGAGACCGTTGCCGTCTTTGGGCACGAACGTCGGGTTAGCCGTAAAGATCGGCGCGTCGGGCATGGCTTCGGTCAAAAGTAGAAACGGCGACGAGCCTAACTTGAAACCATCGCCAAAGCCAAAAATAACGCCCAGGATCATTGACGCCAGAAACGCCTGCAC
>CAXUEB010000283.1:0-4352 GCA_964249775.1 uncultured Spirosoma sp. | reverse complement strand
ACGGTGTCCCAGATCCAATAGCCACCGAAGTTGAGTGTTGCGTAGGCCCAGTACCCGCCCATCATAATGCCGACGCCAGAAACGCCTGCACCAAGGCAAACACGGCCATCATGGGGGCTTCCCACTGCCGGCCACTGGTGCGGATTAGAAGCGCACCCAGCAGCGCGTTCCAGAACAGCCACAGCAGGAACGAGCCTTCCTGCCCTTCCCAGAAGCACGAAATGACGTACTGCACCGGCAGGGCCAACGACGAGTGACTCCAAGCGTAGTGGTACTCGAAGTAATGGTTGTAGATGATCCAATACAAGCAAACGCCGACGCCGACGATGGCCACGCCGTGAATGTAGAACGCCCAACGCGCCAGCGTCCGCCAGTCGTCGCGGGCGGGGGGCAGGGCGTTTAAGGGGGAAGGCTTAGCGGTTCGCTTCGCCGTTTTGCCCCTAAAGGCCGCGCGACTCGGAGCCGCTTCGCCGGCGTAGGCCAACTGCGGTTCTTCAACCAAGGCAGGTTGAGCGGCCACGCGCCGGCCAAGGGCGGATATGAAATAAGCCACCGTCGCCACGAGTGCCGTTACGAACGACAGAATGACGAAGAAGTGACCGAGTTGTCCAACTGTGGTATGTATCATTGACTAAAGAATGAAAGAGCGGTAGAGTGAAAGAGTGAAAAAACGATCTAAACTATTCGCTCTTTCATTCTTTCACTCCTTCACAATTTGGCTGTTGCTTCGTGTTCCGTAGTTTCCAACTTACCGTCCTGGTACTTCGAGGGGCACTTGAGCAGAATCTTATTGCACTGAAAGTGGTCGGCCTGCATCGCGCCGATCACCACGATCTGCTCCGAACGGTCGAAGTCCTGGGGCTTGGGGCTGTTGTAAACGACCTTCTGCGCCCGGTTGTCGTTGTCGACAAGCGTAAACTCGAAGTGGTTGGGGTCGATGGCCGGGTTGTAGAGTACGTCCACAATCTGGCCCTGGGCGTTTTTCTTTACCTTACCCACGACGTGAATCATCTTGTCGTCGCCGTCGTGGGCAAGTTCAGCCGCTTGTTTAAACGTAACGTACGAACTGGCGTCGCCCGCCGTCGAAACAATGATGCCGATGGCCAGCGCAATAACCACAATGCCGAAGATGTGCGAGAGTTTCATAAATAAGTTAACTGTAATTAAGGATTAGTTGGTAAGCCAACCGCGTGGGTGCTGTTTTTTTCGTTGATCGCTTTCTCCAACTTCCCGATCTGCCGGTCGAGCCGGACCAAGTAGATAACGATACCCGCGAACACGGCCGCAATGACGACCACGACTACCCAGATTTTACCGTCGGCTCGCATCTGATCCGCCATCTCAACGCCTTGTGAAACGGGCTGTTGCGCCAACAAGTTTTGGCTGAAGAGAAGTAGAGCCGCTAAGGGAAATTTCGTCAATAAAGACAGTCGCATGAGCGTACGAAGTAGCTATAAAACTAACACAAAAAAAGGCCGAATCATTCGACTTTGGCACCCTGATTTAATCCTCTAAAACCGCCCGCACCCGGCGCAGCCGAACGCGCAGTTCAGTGATCCAGACGCCCAGCAAGGTAAAGCCGATCACGGCCGGGTAGAACACCATCCGCATCCGGTTGTCCATGTCGTACTGCCCAAAGGCCGGATTGCCGCCGTTGCCGGGGTGCAACGAGTCCGTCAGGCGCGGTACGATAAAAATCAAGGGCACAAACACCGCAAACGCAAAGATATTGTACACCGCCGAGATGCGGGCGCGTCGCTGCTCATCGTCGAACGAGCCGCGCAGAATCAAGTACGCAAAGTACATCAGCATCCCAACGGCCACGCTGTTTAGCTTAGGATCGTTCGGCCACGGTTCGCCCCACGTAAAATTAGCCCACAGCGACCCGGTTGCGCAGCCCAGCAGACCGAACAGAATGGCCGTGTTGGCAAACTCCACGGCAACCAAATCGTCGCCGAACCGGCCGCTGCGCAGGTAACGAACCGAGTAAACCGCGGATGTCAGCAAGAGGATAATCATGCCGAACCAGAGCGGGACGTGGAAATACACGTTCCGGATGCTTTCGTTCAGAATCGGCTGCCGAGGCACTACGCCAAGTAGGCCCTGCAAGAACACGTAGCTTAAAATAACGACCGCGAGGGCCTTCCACCAAGTAGTTTTCATAGCTGATCGTAGCCTGGACGGCCACGTCCGGGCGTATTGGTACAGGGGCGATTTATACCCGGACGTGGCCGTCCGGGCTATGGACGGTCAACTCCGCCACAGAAACGGAAATAGCAACCACGATAGCGTCAAGACAATGGCGTCGATGGCCAGCACCGTTCCGATTTCGCTGCTGCTCACGCTGCGGTCGAGACCGTCCATGGCGTTCTTCGATATTTTTAGCAACATCAGCAGCAAGGGCAAGATAATTGGGAAACTCAGCACCGCCATCAGCGTGGCCGGATTCTCGGCTTTGCTGGCGATGCCCGACACGAGCGTCAGCGAAGCCGCGAAGCCCACCGCACCCAAGGCCAGCGCCAGCATATACAGCGGAATATCCTGCACGGGGTTGCCCAGCACGAACGCGTACGTACAAAATCCTAACAACGCCAGCACCCCCATCAGTGCCGTATTGTACCCGATTTTTGCCAAAATAATCTGCTGCGGAGAGGCCAATGTGTAGTAGTACAACTGCCGTCCGGCCCGCTCCTGCACAAAGCTTTTAGCGATGGCATTAATGGCCGTAAATAGGAGAATAATCCAGAACAACGTGTTCCAGACGGGGGGTGTCAACAAGCCGCGTCGGGCATTGAAACTGAGATAACACACAAACACGGCCCCGACGATATACAGCAGCATCCCGTTGAGGGCGTAGCGTTGCCGCCACTCCAGCAGAAATTCCTTGCGCATCAACGCGCCCATCTGCCGCACCGATTCTGCCATGTTCGTTCTATGAATTAGGCAAATTTACGGTACAATCCCAATGCGCGAAAGAAAAGTCTCTTATTTGCGGCCCGTATGGAAGACGGTACACTTCTCTTGCTTTGCAGTTTCTCGTTTGTGGCTGGTTTTGTCGACGCCATCATCGGCGGGGGTGGGCTGATCCAAACGCCCGCAATGCTGTTTATCCTCCCGCAGTACCCCGTGCCGACGCTAATCGGCACGACCAAAATTCCCTCTTTGGCCGGTAGCCTGATGGGTGCGTTTCAGTACAGCCGACGCGTGGCGGTAGCGGGGCGGTTCATCGGGCCGACGATGGCGATTGCGTTCGGCGCGTCGTGGCTCGGCTCATGGACGCTCACGCGGGTGCCAAACCCGTTCATGAAACCCCTCGCGCTGGTCATCCTGACGGCGGTATTTTTGTACACGCTCGCCAAAAAAGATTTCGGCCAAATGCCACAGCGCAACGTACCGGCCCAGCAACAGCGCGTACGGATGTGGACGATGGGTGCGGTGGTGGGCTTCTACGACGGTTTCTTTGGGCCGGGCACGGGTAGCTTCTTAGTGCTGGGCTTTATCGCACTCATCGGCTTTGATTTCCTGCGAGCCAGTGCCCACGCCAAACTGGTCAATGCCGCTACGAACTTGGCCAGCGTTCTATTCTTCGTCAACAAAGGCGGTTTGCTCTACGCCGTTGCCCTGCCGATGGCCGTGGCGAATTTGTCCGGCGCGTTCTTGGGTGCCCGACTGGCCATTTTGAAAGGCAACCGCTTCATCCGCGTGTTTTTCCTCTTAGTCATTGCCGCCACGATCTTGCGGTTTGGTTGGGATATTCTCAATTCGTAGCGCCGGCATTATGTCGCCATAATGTTCTTCAAAACACGTTCGAGTGTAAGAAAACCGGGTGCTTGCCGGGCGTAAAGATCACCGACAAGTCGTAGGTAGTCGGGGTTGCTGCCAATTGCTGATGTTTTTAACGCTTTGCCGAATAACTTTACGTCCGCGACGAAACCGTAAGTCGCTACGTCGATTCCAATTTGTTCGGTATTCCAAAGTAGAAACGATTCGATGGCTTTATCGATGACAATCAAATACTGCTCGGTTTGATTTTTATGTTTGAGCAAAACTTTATCTTGTTCTGATACCGTGTCGAACGTTTGTAGGTAGGGTGGTACGCGCTTGTCGTTATCGACAAAGCCAATGCGTAAGCCAGCATTTTTACGTTCGGCGGCTTCCTGCATTTCTTTGGCAACGTTTGGTATCCCAGCGAGGTGAACGACAGTCAGACGATCCGGGACGAACAACTGAACCAAAGCCGTATCTGCGTAACACTCAGGCAGGATTTGCAGACTGGGCATTGGGTACAAATCGGTCGAGATTAAAAAATACGTCGGTGCTGTATTCCTGCACAAAACTGAGTTCTTCGGGCG
>CAXUEB010000282.1:6710-7108 GCA_964249775.1 uncultured Spirosoma sp. | reverse complement strand
CTGACAACCCTATGTCAGCAGCGTAGCAGCTTCGGCGTTTTTTGCCTTGTTTTGCGGTATGGATCACCCTGTTTCCTCCGCTGATTCTTCACCCTGGCAAATCTGGATTGATACCGGCGGCACCTTTACCGACGGCCTTGCCCGCGACCCCGCCGGCACCCTACACCGGACCAAAGTACTCAGCAGTAGCCGCCTGCGGGGTCAGTTGATCAACGGCCAACTTACGGCTCCGTGGCTAACGGTCCCCATCTTCGACGGCTATCAACTGCGGGTCGTGGAAACAAACGAGGTGTTTACGGTGGCGTCGTGTAGCCTGGACGGGCCCCCCCCGGGGGTGGGGGCCCCAACAACATACAAACCCCCCCCCGGGGCCCCCGGCCGGCCGGCCCCCCCCCCAC
>CAXUEB010000282.1:3835-6700 GCA_964249775.1 uncultured Spirosoma sp. | reverse complement strand
GGGGCCCCGCCCCGGGGGGGTTGGTCCCCCCAAAACCCCCCCCCCCCCCCGGGGGGGCCCCGCCGGAAGGCCGTACCACCAGCCTACACGAGGTCACTATTGAACTCTTTACCGGTGAGGAAGCCCCCATTTTAGCCGCTCGGCTCCTGACCCAAACGCCCCTGAACCAGCCGTTTCCATCGTTGGAAATGCGGCTTGGCACTACCAAAGGCACCAATGCCCTGCTCGAACGGAAAGGCGGCCGGGTGGCGCTGCTGGTTACCAAGGGCTTCAAAGACGTACTGAAAATTGGGACGCAGCAACGGCCTAACCTGTTTCAATTAGCCATTCCACCCGCCGAAGTGCTTTACCAGTCGGTGCTGGAAGTAGACGAGCGAATGACCGCCGATGGGCAGCCGCTGTCCCCCTTATCCGCCGGAACCATTACCGCGCTGCTCGATCAACTTCGGCCGATTCAGCCCGACGCGGTGGCGGTCTCGCTGCTGAACGCGTACCGCAATCCCGTCCACGAACAACAACTGCGCGATGCGCTAACGGCGGCCGGTTTTCCACTCGTAACCTTATCCACCGACGTTTCGACCGCGCCGGGTTACGTCGCCCGCACCCAGACCGCAGTGGTTGACGCGTACCTGACGCCGGTGCTGCGGTCATATTTAGACAACGTACAACGGCAACTCGGCAACCATCCAGTCCGGGACCATCCAGTCCGGGACCATCCAGTCCGGGTAATGACCAGTGCGGGCGGTTTGGTTCGCGCCGATCTGTTTCGGCCGAAAGACAGCCTGCTCAGCGGGCCGGCCGGGGGCGTTATCGGTTCGGCGGCCATTGCCCGTCAACTCGGCACGCAACGGGTGCTGACGTTCGACATGGGCGGCACCAGTACGGATGCGGCCCACTACGCCGGGAAAGCTGATTATCGCTTCACGACCCGAATCGACCCATTTGATCTGCAACTGCCGTCGTTGGCCATCGAAACCGTGGCGGCCGGGGGCGGGTCAATCTGTTGGTTCGATGGTGCCCAGTTGCGGGTTGGTCCCCAGAGCGCCGGAGCCAGCCCCGGCCCGGCCTGCTACGGAGCGGGCGGCCCGCTGACAATTACGGACGTAAACCTACTACTGGGTAAGCTGCACCCCCAGCAGTTCGGTATCCCGGTGTTTCCCGAGCAAGCTCAAGTGGCTTTGGATAAAGTTGTCTGGACTATACAGACAAAGACCGGTAACGCGCCCGAGCCAGTTGACGTATTGCGGGGCTTTGAGCGCATTGCGAATGAAATCATGGCCGGGGCCATTCGCAAAATTTCGGTGGCGCGGGGGTTCGACCCAAAAAACTACAGTCTGTTGGTGTTCGGCGGAGCGGGCGGACTACACGGCTGCGCCATTGCCCGGCTGTTGGGTACGGAGAAACTGATTCTGCCCTTCGACGGCGGTTTGTTAAGCGCCTACGGCATCGGACAGGCACAGATTGAGCGTATGGCTTCGCAGTCGGTGTTGCAGCCGCTGGCGGAAGTTGAAAACAAATTACCTGATCTGATCGGAAAGCTAAGCCACCGGGCACTGACGGATATAAGGCAAGACGTTACTCTGTCGGTCACGGTTCAGTCGATAATCGTGTTCATGCGTTTGCAAGGCCAGGAAACGGCGCTTCCTGTTTCTTTATCCACACCGTTCATTCGCTCGCTACCAGAACTGCCGGAACGGTTTCGGACGCAGTACGAGCACCTCTACGGTCATTACCCCGAAGGCCGTTCCATCGAAGTTGAAAGTGTACGCGTCATGGTCAGCACCGTCGCTGAGGAGCTGGCCGTCAGTGGGCCACCCGTGAGTCACCGGCACGCCGTGCCTACTTTTACGGCCGGCCCTTACCCAGCTTACAACTGGACGCTCTTGCGCGAAGGCGACACCTTCCGCGGGCCGGCCCTGCTGCTCAACGCAACCTCTTCGGCCTTTATCGAACCGGGCTGGCGGCTCGTTGTGCAGGCCGACCGCAACGCCGTTGTTGATTACGTAGCGGATGTGGATGACGCTCCCCTCTTCCAAAACGAGAGAAGGGTCGGGGCGGTCCGGCGATCCAATGAGGGGAGCAACGAAGTCATTCAACTCGAACTGTTTACCCAGCGTTTCCGGGCCATTGCCGAGGAAATGGGCGCGCAGTTGCAACGAACGGCCTTTTCGACCAACGTCAAAGAACGGCTCGATTTTTCCTGCGCCCTGCTCGACGCTGACGCCCGGCTGGTCGCCAACGCGCCCCACATTCCGGTCCATCTGGGCAGCTTAGGCGTTTGCGCGCGGCTGTGTTTGGAGAAACTACCGGTTGGTCCCGGCGACGTACTGATTACCAATCACCCGAAATACGGCGGGTCGCACCTGCCCGACGTAACGCTGCTCAGTGGCGTTTTCACCGACGCCGGTGCACTCATTGGTTACGTGATTAACCGCGCGCACCACGCCGAGATTGGCGGTAAAGTGCCCGGTTCGATGCCGCCCGACGCGACGAATCTACCCGAAGAAGGCGTTGTGCTCGAACCGCAGTACGTCGTGAAGGGAAACGTCTTGCAGTGGGACGGGCCGGACGGACTGGCCGTGCGTTTTGCCCAAGCCCCCTACCCGACCCGCGCGCTGGCCGAAAACCGGGCCGACATCGAAGCGGCCCTGGCATCGTTGCGGGCGGGCGCAACGGCCCTGCGTGACCTCGCCCGGCAACACGGCCTGGCCACGGTGCACCACTACATGACGCGGTTGCAACGAGCGGCAACCGACGCCATCGAGTCGGTGTTGCGCCCCCTGGAAGGTCAGACCTTCGCAGCCGAGGAATCGCTCGACGACGGGCACACGATTCGAGTCCGCATAATCGTAAACAACGGGCGCA
>CAXUEB010000282.1:2209-3825 GCA_964249775.1 uncultured Spirosoma sp. | reverse complement strand
AATCTAAACCCCGGGGTGTTTTAGTTTCCACTGTCCCGCCCGCGGGGGGCCCCCCCCGCGCCCCGCCGGCGCTCCGGCCGCCGGTACATCGGGCGTTCATCCCAACAACCTCAACGCTAATCTTTCGATCCTGTACAGTGCCGTGCTGTACGTGCTGCGGTTATGGGTCGAGAAAGACATTCCCTTGAACGAAGGGCTGATGGCTCCGGTCGACTTGATTTTACCCGAATCCTCGTTTTTGAACCCGGTTTTTCCCGACACTGCCGCCGATTGTCCCGCCGTCGTGGGCGGCAACACCGAGGTCAGCCAACGGTTGGTCGATACGTTGCTCAAAGCGTTGGTACTGGCCGCGTGCAGTCAAGGCACGATGAATAACTTTTTGTTTGGGAATGACGGTCCGGCGCACCGGGCGTTTGGTTATTACGAAACCATTGGCGGGGGCGCAGGTGCCACCGCGGGCGCGGACGGTCGCTCGGCGGTGCACCAGCACATGACCAACACCAAACTCACCGATCCCGAAGAACTCGAACGGCGCTATCCCGTTCGGCTGCACCAGTTCGCCATTCGCCACGGCTCCGGGGGCGCGGGGCAGTGGCGCGGGGGCGACGGCATCCTCCGCGAAATCGAATTTCTCGAACCGGTACAGGCTACGCTGCTGAGCCAGCACCGCACTGTAGCACCCTACGGTCTGAACGGGGGTGAGCCGGGCGAAACGGGTCGGCATTCGCTGATTTACCCGGACGGCACGGAAGCGAATCTACCGGGCGTTTTCACGCGGGCCATGCAGCCGGGCGAACGAATCCGCATCGAAACGCCGGGGGGCGGGGGTTGCGGCTAAGCGATTCGTACGTATCTCTGCAACCATCTTGGCCAACCGCCCACGATGGCCGTTACGACGACTAACCCTATACCGATGTTCTGACTCAACGAATTACGGTACTGGTCGCCCAGCAGCGTCCGGTTGTTGACGGCGATAAACAAGAACACGGTTACGAACAGGAGCAGGATACCGTTAATGGCCTGCACCGCTACGATGACCGGAACGGGCGTTACATACATTTAGCAAACCAAACATCAGGCCGGTTGCCAGGACAATAAGCCAGATGGCGCAGTACGGAACCGAATTTTTACGGATGCCAAGCAAACTACTGGCCGTCACGGCAGCCGCCAGCGACGACGCGAAACCGGTCGTGAACAATCCGAACGCAAACAGCGTACCCGCCCACGCACCGAGTCGACCGCTGAGCACTTGGGTAATGTGAGCATACGAGAAATCGCCGGGGATGAGCAGCCCGACCGATATAATGCCCCCAGCCCGACGGCTACCAAATGCCCAGCCGCATTTTGCTTAAGCTCTGGGGGACGTGCCCCCGGTGGCCGAATCCACGGCGGCCGAGTCCACGGTGGGCACAATGCTCGATCCGAAAAACAGATTGTACGAAACGATAGTCGTGCCAATCAGGCTGTTAATAAGCAACAACGAACCGGACGGACGGTACTATCAGGGCTTTGGTTAGTTCGGCCGGCGTAATCGGCGCGCCGAACGCTACGTAAACGAACGCCCCACCCATCCGGAAAACGACTAAGCCCAGCCTACTGGCTAAGCCCTGCGTCGA
>CAXUEB010000282.1:0-2199 GCA_964249775.1 uncultured Spirosoma sp. | reverse complement strand
GTCCTAAAGCAACGGTTAACGTAGGCACCGGCAGGCCCGTGAGCAGGTCTACCCCCGATACCGCCCCCAGCATGTTACCCGCCTGATAAGCCGCGCAGCCGAGAGAAATCGAACCAAATAACGCCCAAGCAATACGCCGTCCGCGCGCTCCAGTGTAGGTTTGGGTAATAGTCCCAGGTCGTAGCCGGTGGTGATGCGGGCGGCTGCCTTCTGCAACCAGACTGTACCGAGCGTGGCAAAGGTCAGCACCCAAAGCAGTTGCAGACCGTAGGTCGAGCCGGCGATGGCGCAGGCCGTGACGGAATTGGAACTAATGAACGCGGCCGAGATGACCGACCACAACAAGACGCTGCCAAGTCCAGCGCGGAAAGAAAGGGATTTAGGCATTACCGAAACAGCGACTGCAACCGTGCACGTTGCAGAGACAACCCCCAATTACGCAAAAAAACGGATGGAATTTCCCTTGCAAGGGAAATTCCATCCGTTTGTGCTCTCATTCCGTTGGTCAACTACGAAAGATACTTCCGCAGCATCCACGCCATTTTTTCGTGAGCTTCCATCAGTCCCGTCAGGAAGTCGGCCGTGCCGGCGTCTTTCAGTTCTTCGTCGCACGTATCGACGTCTTCGCGCAATTCACGAATCACCTGCTCGTGGTCAGCCAACAGCCGCTCGAACATATTGACGGTTTTTACCTCGCCACTATGATCTTCTTCGAGGCTCGTGCCGCCGATGAAGTCGGCCATGGTTGAGAACGGCTTACCGCCCAGCGTCCGAATGCGCTCGGCCACCTGGTCAATAATTTGTTCGAGTTCGGTGTACTGCTCCTCAAAAAACTCGTGGTATTCCTTGAAGCTCGGCCCAGCCACGTTCCAGTGGTATTTGCGGGTCTTGACGTACAGGACGTGCAGGTCGGCTAAATACGCGTTGAGGAGTTCGTTGTCTTTTTTAAGAACATCCTTCTCAAGGCCGATGTTGGGCTGCACATTCTTTACTTCTTTTTCCTGAATCTGTTGAGTCTCCGGTTTGTTCAGATCGGTAACCATAACATGCGTGTTAAGTAGTATGCAAATAACCTGATCCAGCTAAAATTGTTGCCACTTTTGCCGTTCGTTTTCTGGACATCTCTGCCACAAAATAAGTCTGTTTACTTACCCAGCACCGTTTCGCGCCGAACGACGGCCGGGTGGTTCCACACCTCCGGCTTTACGTCCATGCCGAAACCAGGGGCGTCGGGCGGACTGATGTGGCCGTCCTGCGGGCGTAGCGGGTTGACCAGCGTAGTAGGCCAGTCGTGCTCGTAAAAACGCTGACAGCTTTCCTGAATCCAGTTGTTGGTTGAAGCCGCCGACAGATGGGTTGACGCATAGAACAGCAAGGGACCGCCCGCCGTGTGGGGTGCAACTGGCAACTGGTACGCATCGGCCAGGGCGGTGATCTTGCGGGCTTCGGTTAACCCTCCGCACCAGCACAGGTCGAACATAATGTACTTAGCCGCCCGCGACTCCAGTAGGGTCTCGAACGCCAGTTTACCGGCGATGCGTTCGCCAATAGTCAGGGGCAGGTCGGTAGCTTCGGCCAACTGACGGTACTGCGCAAAGTGACCGGGCAACAAAGGATCTTCCAGCCAGGCGGGGCGGTACGGCTCCAGCGCCTTGGCAATGCGCACGGCGGAGGTCAGGTTCCAGTAGGCATGGCCCTCGATGAGAATCTCAATGTCATTGCTGAAGGCGTCGCGCAGCTTGCGGACGGGCATCAGGGCTTGGTCGATATCCGCCTGCGTAATGTACTGCCCGCCGTTGCGCTGAGCGGCCCCGTCGAACGGCCAGATTTTGATGGCCCGAACGCCGTGCCCATCGAGGACTTCGCGCATAATTTTATCGGGGTCCTGCCGGAAGTCGTGTTTATAGGGAAAGCAGGTGTTGTACAACCGCACGCGCGGATTGGCCAGTCCGCCCAGCAGCCGGTACACCGGCGCGTTGAGCGATTTGCCGAGCAAATCCCACAGCGCCAGATCGAGGGCACTGAGCACGCGCATTTCGGTGCCGCCCGTAATCTCAAAATCGAATCGTTGGTGAATCTGCTGCCAGATACGCTCAATGTCGCGGGGATCGCGACCCAGCAGGGCGGGCGCGATGTAGCCGTGGATGGCTTCGGCTTCGACGCTGTTGCGGGGATAGGTTTCGCCCAGGCCAACCAGCC
>CAXUEB010000281.1:324-7175 GCA_964249775.1 uncultured Spirosoma sp. | reverse complement strand
GTTCTAAGCTGACAAAATTACGGTCTCCGTCGCCCCGGCACACCAGCAAATATTCTTCCCAGCTTTCGCCGTCGAGGTCGCCCGTGAAGGTGTTGTAGACGCAGGCGCGGGTAAGGGTCGGTCCGCCGGTTAGTTCGTCGTACAACGTTTCGTGCCAATTTTTGACTTGGCGCTGGGTGATTACGGTTGGCTGTGCAGCGGATAACGACGGAAGAGAGGAGGTAAGCATAGGCGGACGCGTTTGGGGTTGAAGGACAGACCAAAGGTCGCGCGACGGGGTGACAGCGGTATGTCAGCAGTGCTTTGCAAACCGCGCTTAATTCCGCAACGGCAAGTCAGCCGTTGTGGGCAGGTAGTGATTTTGGAGTTCCCCGACTAACGTCTGCATCAGGTTCAGTAACTGGTCGGGCTGCTCAATAGTCACCGAGTCGCCGTAGGAAAGGAGCCAGCGCGCCAGACCTTCGGGGTAGGTCGTACAAAACTGCACTCGGACGTGGGCGTCCAAGACTTCTTCACCCATAAACCCGTACGTGTGTTTCTGCTGCTGGATAAAGCGAGCGGCCCCTTTCTCGAATAGAACCGTAGCGGCCATCGACGGTCGGTCGGTGCCCATCCAAGCCCGGTCGAGGTACGCCTGCAACGACAGCCGCTCGGGCCGGGCAAAGCGCTGCCCCGTGTCGACTAATTCGCCGATACGGTCCACCCGAAAGTCGCGGTAATCTTGCCGGGCGCGGCAGAACGCAATTAAGTGCCAGGCCAGGCCGTAGTGGTACAAACCAACGGGTTCGACTTCGCGCTGCGTGGGGGATTCGCCGTATAACGATCGGTACTCTATCCGGAGCACGTGATGCTGGCCGATGGTCCGTTGGATGGTATTGAGCAGGTTGTTCGCTGAAGAGGGCTGCGCAATGGGCTTGGCTACGTTAACGTTCGGGGCGAGGTCATCCAAATGCTCCTGATCGGACCGTTTGAGTACGGATTTAATTTTAAACAGCGCGGATTGAAACGCCGTACCTACCGATTCGTCAGTCCACTTGTCGATAAGCTTCGCGCCCAGCAGCAGGGCACTGACTTCGGCGTTGGTAAACATGACCGGCGGCAGGTGGTAGTCCGTCAGGAAGTAGCCGACGCCCGCTTCGGCTCCGATGGGCACGCCCGCTTCTTCGAGCGACCGCACGTCGCGGTACACCGTCCTGAGGCTAATGCCGAAGCGGTCGGCGAGTTCCTGGGCGCGGACGATTCGCTTCGTTTGCAGGTGAATCAGAATGGCGGTCAGGCGATCAAGGCGGTTCATAGGTCGGCGAATTTACGGTGAAAATAGCCGGAATTTTTTGACAACCCGAGCCGTTCGCTGGTAAAGCGATAGTCAACCCCTGA
Organism: uncultured Spirosoma sp.; assembly: GCA_964249775.1. Lineage (GTDB taxonomy): Bacteria > Bacteroidota > Bacteroidia > Cytophagales > Spirosomataceae > Spirosoma. The sequence continues at coordinate 5,798 of CAXUEB010000281.1, read as the reverse complement.
CAGTCATGAACCTGACCGAAACCACCGTGACCGACAACCGGCAGCAGCACCGCTTCGAGCTGGACATTGACGGCAAACTGGCCATCGTTGCTTACCAGATGATGGACGACCAAACGCTTGCCTTAACGCACACCGAAGTTGACCCGAGCTTAGAAGGGCGGGGCGTCGGCTCGCACTTGGTACAGGGTGTGCTGGAATCCGTCGAGCGCAACAACCTCAAAATTGTGCCGTTCTGCCCGTTCGTGGCCGCTTACCTCCAACGGCACCCCGACTGGAACCGGGTTGTCTCGACGGCGTATGACGTAAACGATTTTTAGATGCCAACGGAAACGCCCCCGATCTTTCCCCAGCCGCAGTATATGAACGACCAGGGAACCAAAGAGGCTCCCACCCAAATACCCGCAATTACGTCGTGCCACCACCGTGCATACCGGCACCCGCACCGGCCGGAGGAAACTCCGGCTTGTGGGCGACTGTGCACCCGGTCGTCAGTAGCCGCTACCTCCCCAAGGGCGTAATGGAACACCAAAAAGGGCAATACAGGGGTTATTCTTCGTAGTTTTTCAGGTATATTTAGGCAAAACTTCATACTACTATGGCAACGCCTTCGGTCAACCGCACCGGATTCGGTTGGGAGTTCTTAGATAATGACATCATCGCACAGGCTCGTCAGAAACTGCCCCGTACCCGTATCGATGAGGTAGCCAAGTTAGGGAGCTTGACCAAGAAAGAGGTGGCGTACGTTTTGGGCGTCACCGAGCGCAATCTGTATAACCATACGGAAGGAAGCTTGTCGGTACCTTTATCCGAGCGGCTGTTATTGTTGCAACGCTTGTTTGAGCATGGACTAACCGTTTTCGATGGCCACGTAGACCTGTTGTCTAACTGGCTGCGTACTCCTTTGGCCGAACTGGCTGTGACAACGGCAAACCGGTCGGAAGCCCATTCAGAAACGCCCCCAACGACATACACACCGCAGTCGATGGCCGAACTGGGCACCAAAGAGGGTCCAACGGATTTAGCCGGAGCGGCTAAACGACGACGTGAACGTTTAGCGCACCGGGCGCAGGAGCCATCCGTTCCGTATCCAACTCCTTTCTCTTTGTTAGATACGATCACGGGTTGTCGTCTGGTTGATAATGTTTTCACCCGCATCGAAGCGGGGGTGTTTAGCTAATCGGCCCGACGTGTGGACGTGTATCGAATCCTGAAGGAACCGTATTGGTACGATCCTTTGTCGGTCGTTGGGGCCGAGATAGCCGGTGGCCGCTGGAATCCGCCCGGCATTGGTATCCTGTACACGGCCTCATCGCCGGCCCTGGCGCTCTTGGAAACGCTGGTTCACTTTCCAAGAATACCCTACGAGCGGCTGCCCCGGCTGCGGCTCTTCACGTTGCAAGTTCCCGACGATGTTCGTTGGATTTATCCCGACTTGCTGCCTGACGAATGGACTGATCCAACGGCCGTTTCCCTGACACAAGCCATCTTCGCCGAGTGGTTAAACCAACCGGCTGACTTGGCCTTGGCCGTTCCCTCTGCCGTATTAGCAATTTCATTCAACTTTCTACTGCACCCAAAACACCCTCGCTACAAGGAGATTGAGGTAGTGGGGGAGGAAGACGTTAGATTGGATAAGCGTTTATGGGGTGGGGCATGATTGAATTAATAAACCGAGCCTTATGAAAGAGCCTACACAAAAAACGACCCAGTCCCAACCAGGGGCGTTTTTTGTTACGTATCGGCAGGGGCAATTACGTCGTGCCACCACTGTGCATACTGGCACCCGCACCGGCCGGAGGAAACTCCGGCTTGTGGGTGAGCACCTGGTCATCCGTTATTGTGAGCTTACTGGCGCAGTACAGCGGGTACTTATGGGGAAAGCCGATTCAGCGGCATTGTGAAGCCAACCAAAACGTCTTCGCCGGACAGCGTTTTGTCAAAGCCTTGGATAATTTGTATTTCGCCATTAGCCCGGAAAACATGGGTCGTTTCGGTTTTTGGATCAATGAGCCACGCCAACCGGCAACCGTTCTGCATCCACACGTCAAGCATTTTAATCTTGACCGTTTTTAGTACATCCGTCGGTGATAGTAATTCAACAACGAAGTCAGGGCAGAGAGGTGGAAACTGTTCTTGTTGTCGTTCGGTGAGCGCGTTCCACCGGTCGAGCCGAACCCAGGCCACGTCAGGCGAGCGGGTGCTGCCGTCGGGAAGCCGAAACGCCGTTGAGGAATCAAACATTTCACCGCTCCGACTTTCGTCCAACCAGGAAAAAAATAGACTGTACAATCTGAAATTAAGCTTTCCGGTCTTGCCGCCAGTATTGGGCATGATAATTAATTTTCCGTCGGGTTCGCGCTCGAAGCGAAGATCGGCGTTACGCTGACAAAAGGTGTAGAACTCTTCATCAGTCAGCGTATGTCCAGCTTTTGCGGGTAGTTCTGCGATAGCTTCCATCGAATTGACTTTTTGTAAATATAACGAAAAAACGCCCCCAGTCTCTCGACTGGGGGCGTTTTGATAACAGTCAGCACGACGATTACATCATGCCGCCCATGCCGCCACCGCCGTGCATACCCGCACCACCACCGGCCGGGGCTTCTTCCGGCTCATCGGCGATGACGCACTCGGTCGTCAGCAAGAGACCCGCGATCGAGGCTGCATTTTCCAACGCCAGCCGCGTTACTTTCTTCGGGTCGATGACGCCGGCTGCGAACAAGTCTTCGTAGCTGTCGTTCTTGGCATTGTAGCCGAAGCCACCCTGACCGTCTTTCACCTTGTTCACAACCACTGAACCTTCGCCACCGGCGTTGGCCACGATCGTGCGCAGGGGCGACTCCAGGGCCTGACGGATAATGTTGATACCCGTCTTCTCGTCTTCGTTGATGGCGTTGATGCCGTCTAAGGCCGAGATAGCCCGAATCAAGGCAATACCACCACCCGTTACGATGCCTTCTTCCACGGCCGCGCGGGTTGCGTGCAGAGCGTCGTCAACGCGGTCCTTCTTTTCTTTCATCTCTACTTCGGTAGCGGCACCGATGTAAAGAATCGCCACACCACCCGACAACTTAGCCAGCCGCTCCTGCAATTTCTCGCGGTCGTAGTCCGAGGTCGTGTTTTCGATCTGGGCTTTGATTTGGTTTACTCGACCCGTGATGTCTTCTTTCTGGCCGACACCGTTCACGATGGTCGTGTTGTCCTTATCAATCGTAATCTTGTCGCACTGACCAAGGTAATCGATCGTCGCGTTTTCGAGTTTGAAGCCGCGCTCTTCCGAGATTACCTGACCACCCGTCAGGATGGCGATGTCTTCCAGCATGGCTTTCCGGCGGTCGCCAAAGCCCGGAGCCTTCACGGCGGCCACTTTCAAGGCACCCCGGATTTTGTTTACCACCAGCGTCGCCAGGGCTTCACCGTCAACGTCTTCCGCGATGATCAGCAGCGGACGGCCCGTCTGAGCCACCTGCTCCAGCACCGGCAGCAGTTCTTTCATCGACGACACTTTCTTTTCCGAGATCAGGATAAACGGACGGTCCAGTTCGGCTTCCATTTTCTCGGTGTTGGTCACGAAGTAAGGCGACAAGTAACCGCGGTCGAACTGCATCCCTTCCACGGTTTTTACTTCCGTTTCGGTACCCCGCGCTTCTTCAACCGTAATGACGCCTTCTTTGCCCACTTTCTTCATGGCTTCGGCGATCATCGTACCAATTTCCTCGTCGTAGTTGGCGGAGATCGTCGCAACCTGCTCAATCTTACCAAAATCGTCGCCGATCACCTGCGACTGCTCGGCCAGGTTGGCCACAACGGCGTGAACGGCTTTCTCGATGCCCCGCTTGAGGTCCATTGGGTTGGCACCGGCGGCTACGTTCTTCGCGCCGATCGAATAAATCGCCTGCGCCAGCACCGTCGCGGTCGTCGTACCGTCACCGGCTGAATCGGCGGTTTTGGAAGCCACTTCTTTTACCAACTGAGCGCCCATGTTTTCCATGGCGTCTTTCAGTTCAATTTCTTTGGCAACTGTCACGCCGTCTTTGGTGATGGCGGGTGAGCCGAATTTTTTGTCTAGAATCACGTTCCGGCCCTTGGGTCCAAGGGTAACTTTTACGGCGTCAGCCAGGGTATCAACACCCTTCTTGATCCGCTCGCGCGCTTCGGTGTCGAAAAAGATTTTCTTAGCCATGATAGATTGTTTGTGAGTTTGGATGTTTGTCTGTTTGGCCGTTCCGTCTGCTGGTCAACAAACAAACGAACCGCTAAACAAGCAAACAGTAGATTAAAGGATTGCGAAAATGTCAGATTCGCGCATGATGAGGTATTCTTTGCCGTCGACGGTGATTTCCGTACCGGCGTATTTGCCGTACAGAACCGTATCGCCAACCTGAACCGTCAGCGGTTCATCTTTCTTACCGGCACCAACGGCAACGACCGTCCCGCGCTGGGGCTTTTCCTTGGCCGTGTCGGGAATGATAATCCCGAACGAGGTTTTTTCTTCGGCCGGGGCGGCTTCGACCAGCACCCGGTCGGCCAGCGGTTTCACGTTCACTTTAACGCTTTCCGTTTCTGCTACCATGATAATGAGTTGATTAAGATTATTACTTGTTTGTGTAAAACGTTACACGACGTTTTCGGGACCGCCAATTTCTATGCCAACGCGCCGGACTGCCAAAATTTCCGTTTTGAGCTGACATACTGTGTTTTAACCCACTTTCTCTATTTTCTTTGCCCAAACCGTCTACTTAAACCAATAGCATTTGGCATTTTTAGTGCTATTCGTTAAGTTGACCAAACTAAACGCCCTTACAGCGCCCGCTTTTCGTTCATGAGAAAATTGCCCTCCGACTGGTTCCTTCAAAATTGGCTGGATGCCGAATACCAAAAATATGTCTTGTTGGCATACTTACAGGCCGTTCGGCAGAACTTCGACGAAGACAAGCTTTGCCCTGATCTACCCGACCTGCGCAACCACTACGACGCCGGTGTCCGCTTTTCGAGGGGCAAAGGTACGTTAAATGCTGCCTTTCCCAAACGCGCTACCGGTATTACTGGGCCGCCACCCCGAATTGAATACAAATCAGACGTGGCCGACGACGAATTTATGACCGAAATGGACACGATCATGAATTTTGCCTTGCCCCGCTTCAAAGCCACGCTGACCGAAGGGCAGCAGCGCTGGACCGACATCGCCGGGTCGTTAACGCTCGCGCCCGTGGGACTAATGCCCCTGCGGCCCGAAGAAGGCTATCTGCTGCTGCACGCGCCAACGCAGTCCGAAACGCAGGTGTACTACTTTTGTCTGACGTTGTATTCCGAACAAGAGCCGGGTGGTCGGGTCATGCGTTTGCGTTTTGTGGAGGCCGTGCGGAAAACGCTGGTCAACACATTTGAGGGCATTAAACTTGACCTGATTCGGCGGCACCGGCATCTGCCCAACCCGGCGACGTTTCGGGTCGAAAGCCGGGACCGGCTGGAAGAGC
>CAXUEB010000281.1:0-312 GCA_964249775.1 uncultured Spirosoma sp. | reverse complement strand
ACGAAACGCTGTTGCCCATTGCCCGGCAGTTACTGGCGCAGGCCGTGGCGTAAAAAGTGAAAGGTGAATAGTGAGGGGTGAAGACAAAGCGTTCACTCCTTACTATTCACCCTTCGCTATTCACCTTTCACTCGTTACTTCTGGGGCGTCAGTGCCGAGGTGGAAGCGCCCGGCGTAGCTGCGCCCGGCGCGGGAGCCGGGGCTGGCGTGGCCGACGGAGCCGCGGCACCGGGTAAGGTTTGGGTTTGTGCCCGGTCGGCGTTGACGCTGTTGATAACCGCCGAGCCGCTTTTGTCGACCATAATGTAGGAG
>CAXUEB010000280.1:2940-7201 GCA_964249775.1 uncultured Spirosoma sp. | reverse complement strand
TTTCCGCTGGGAGCGCATCGAAGACGAAGCAGCCGCCAACCGCTGGCTGATTTTTATTGCTTACCTGACGGGCCTGTCCATCGGCGTTCACTTGTTGAACCTCGTTACGCTGCCCGCCCTGGCCTTGATTTATTACTTTAAGAAAACCGCCAAGCCGACGTTCTGGGGCGGGGTTATTGCCTTTGGGGTTGGGCTTGGAGCGCTGGTCATTATCAACGCCGGCATTATTCCGGGTTTACCGGGTGCGGCTTTCGCCGTCGAGCGGTTCTTTGTCAACACGCTCGGGTTACCGTTCAATTCCGGGGTTGTCTTCTTCACGGTCGTGTTCCTGGGGGCGGTTACGTACGGTATCATTTGGTCGGTTCGCCGGCGAAATGCGGTCTTGAACACGAGCCTGCTGGCCTTGGCGTTCGTCCTGATCGGCTACGCATCGTACATGCAGGTCTTGGTGCGGGCTGATTTCAATCCGCCCATTAATGAAAATGATCCCAGCGACGCGCTTAATTTCCTGTCGTACCTGCGCCGGGAGCAGTACGGCAGCCGGTCGCTGCTCTATGGCCCCGTTTTCACGGCCCAGCCCGTCGACCAGAAGCAGGGCGCGCCGGTCTGGAAGAAAGAAGGCAATAAGTACGTCATCTTCGATTACCAGCAGGAACTGATCTACGGTCCGGGCGACGAGATGCTGTTCCCACGCGTCTACAGTTCGCAGCAGAATCACCCGCAGTTGTACCGGCAGATGCTCGGCCTTTCCGAAGGGCAGAAGCCAACGATGGGCGACAACCTGACGTTTTTGTTTAGCCACCAGTTGGGCCACATGTGGTGGCGCTATCTGATGTGGAACTTCGCCGGGCGCGCGTCCGACGAGGAAGGCGCGGGTTACCTCCTGCCGTGGTCAACCGCCAACGACGCGGCCGAAGCCCCCGAACTGCTCCGCACCAACAAAGCCCGCGACAACTTCTACATGCTGCCGTTCGTGCTGGGTTTGTTTGGTATCGTGTTTCAGTACTTCCGCCGTCGGCGCGATTTCCTGATCGTGGCCCTGCTGTTCTTTTTCACCGGCATTGCCCTGCAAGTCTTTCTCAATTCGCCCCCGTCGGAGCCGCGCGAACGGGATTACATCTACGTCGGCTCGTTTTATTTCTTTGCCATCTGGCTGGGTCTGGGCGTGATGGCCATCGCCGAAGGACTGCGGAGCGTGCTGAAAGCCGACCTGGCCCGCAACGGGCTGGTGGTGGGCCTGTGCTTGTTGGTGCCGGTCATGATGGGGGCCAAAAGCTGGGATAACCACAACCGCGATAACCGGTATCAGTCGGTCGATTTCGCCAAGAACCTGCTCAATTCCTGCGCCCCGAACGCCATTCTGTTCACCGGGGGCGACAACGATACGTTCCCGCTCTGGTACGTGCAGGAAGTCGAAGGTTTCCGGCGCGACGTGCGGGTTTGCAATCTGAGCCTGCTCGGTACGGAGTGGTACATTCAGCAGATGAAGCGCAAAACCTATGAGTCTGAAGCGCTGCCCATTTCGCTGGAGTTTGATAACTTCAACAAAGGCAAGAACGACATTGTGATGTTCTACGAGGTGCCGGGCGTGAAGGAAGGCATTGACCTGAAGCAGTACATCAATCTGATTCGGACCGAAAGCCCGGCCATTCAGGTGCCGCTCACCAACGGGCAAATGACGAGCGTTTTGCCGTCGTCGGTGCTCTTTATGCCTATCGACAAGGCCGCCGTGCAAAAGGCGAATTTCGTGCCGGCGAATCTGATGCCCTTCATGAAAGACACCTTACAGTGGACCATCGGGAAGAAGAGCCTGTACAAGCCCGACCTGATTATGCTCGACATCATCGCGACCAACAACTGGCAGCGGCCCGTTTATTTTTCGAGCACCCTGGGGGGCGACAATTACCTGAATCTAAAGAACTACATGCAGTTGGAAGGTTACGCTTACCGCCTGATGCCCGTAGCGGTGCCGGGCGCGGCCGACGGCTACGTCAACTCCGACGTCATGTACACGAACATGATGAAGAAAACGTTCTGGCGCGAGTTCAACAACCCGGACGTGTATTACGACGAGACCTACAAAGGCCCACCGGTGATTTCGGCTCGGATTGCGTTTCTGCGCTTAGCCGATCAGCTTCGGCAGGAAGGCAAAACCGACAAAGCCCGCGAGGTGCTGAACTACTCGCTCAAGGTCGTGCCCGATAAGACGTTGCCGTTCGATTACATCTCGTCGTACTACGTGCAATCGCTGTTTGCGGTGGGCGACACCAAAAAGGCGCTTGAAATCGCCGAGACGATGGCCCAACGCGCCGACCAGAATCTGTCGTACGACAAGACAGGCCGCCGATTCGGTAGCCCCGACACGGACCTGCGCGTTCTTCAGGCGATTGTCGAAGCCTGTAAAGAAGCCAAGCAAACGGCCGCGGCCAGCAAGTACGAAGCCATCTTCCAGAAGCACCTAAACGCGTTTAGTTGATTTAGTCCGCGTCCGTAAAAAATAGCCCGTTCCCTGACATCCGGTGAGCGGGCTATTTTCTGTTCTGGCTCCGTAGCGTCAAACGCGGGCTAACTTTACGGAATCTATGGGGTAGGCAAAGCGCTTATTTCCGGCAATGCCGGAATGGGTTTACGGACCGGCCGGCCAACGTAAAAACTGTCGGCGCATCGAACCATGAGTAATTAACGGGGTAGCAGTCTTTTGGGAGTAAACCCGTTTAATCGCGGCAGTCTTCACCGCACACGATTATGAAACAGCCAACACGCCGTCAGTTCTTGGAAACAACGGCCGCCTTACTTTCGGGGGCGGTCGTGGGTAGCCCCAAGCTTTTTGGAGCGCCCGCTCTGCTCCGCAGTTTGGGCGACAAACCCAGTTCGATCATCAACGGGGTGCAGATTGGGGTTATTACGTATTCGTTCCGGGACATGCCCGACCAAAGCGCCGAAGCCACCCTGCAATACGTCTTAGACAGCGGCATCAGCGCGATTGAACTGATGGGCAATCCGGCCGAAACGTTCGCGGGTGCGCCCAAGAATCCGGTCAATATGCGGACGCTGTTTCCCCTGATGCGAAAGCGACGCGAAGGGCAGGCCCTGACCGCCGATGAGCAGAAAACGGTGACGGAAGGCGAAGCGCAGATGAAAGCCTACCGCGACGAGATGACCAAGTGGCGACTGTCGGCTCCCATGACCAAGTTCGAGCAGGTCCGTAAGCTGTACAATCAGGCGGGCGTGACCATCTACGGCTTCAAGCCCGACGCGTTCGGAACGGGGCAGTCCGACGCCGAGATTGACTACGGCATGCGGGCGGCTAAATTGTTGGGAGCCAACCAGGTGACGCTCGAACACCCGGCCAACGACGCCCACACGCTGAAGCTGGGCAAGATGGCCGAAAAACACGGCATTCGCGTGGGCTACCACGGCCACGCGCAGCAAACGCCGACCTTCTGGAATACGGCTTTAGCCCAGTCGCCGGCCAACGCGCTCAATTTCGACTTGGGCCATTACGTAGCCGCCGCTCAGCCCGATCCGCTGGGCTTGGTTCGGCAGAAACACGCCCGCATCGCCAGTATGCACATCAAAGACCGGCAAACCCAGGCGCACGGGAAGGGCAATCTGCCGTGGGGCCAGGGCGATACTCCGTTGCGGGAAGTGCTGACGCTGATGCGCGAACAGAAATACGGCTTCCCGGCCACGGTTGAACTGGAGTACCAGGTTCCGGCCGGTTCCAACGCCGTCGCCGAAGTCAAGAAATGCGTCGAGTACTGCCGTACGATTTTGAGTTAACGAATGGACTGGACCGGTCATGCGATGGACCACCGTTTTGGAACGGTGGTCCATCCGAATTTTACGTTACGGGGAAAGACTACGTTAGGTCCGAATGTTAGCGTGGCCCGGCAATGGCATGGCTTAACGCAAAACCAACGGACGTATCGGTTATAACCCGTGCATTACCCGTGGAATTGGTAAGAATTTAGGTTCCACCGTTCAGTGACTCATGAGCCAATCATCCGCCATGCCCGTCCGTTGCTTGCTTTTGGCCGCGTGGTTACTGGTTGCCTACCCAGCGTCGGCTGCTCCGTTTCTCGACCACGTAAAAAGGGCCACGCCTGCCAACCGGGTGATTCAGGTCTTAAACTACTTCGATACCTGCCGGGCCGTTATTCAGAATCAGGCGCGCGCGTTTCGGGAATTGGACGCCGTTCGGGCGATTGGCGAACAAACCGGCGACAAGCAACTCAGCCGGTACGGTCGGTACTTGAAA
>CAXUEB010000280.1:0-2930 GCA_964249775.1 uncultured Spirosoma sp. | reverse complement strand
CCGCTACTTAAAAGATACGTATCCGAAGCACCGCAACCGCAACCACGCCGACAATGCCGTTATGTTTGTGGCCGTTGGGGAACGGGCCGAGCAGAACGACGACCCGCAGATTGCGGCCGTGTGCCGACACTTCGCCGGGCAATACTACTTTCTTAACGAAGAATACGGCAAGGCGTTTGAGCACCTGCTGGCCGCTAACCGGGCGTTTCGCCAAATCGGTTACGAGCGCATCCCCGAGATTAGCCGTTATCTCTACGAACTGGCCTTTAACTATTACCACTTCCGCGAACACGAACAGGTCATCCGGCTCCTGACGGAAGCAACCCGCTACCCGGCATTCAACGAAAATTTAGCCATTCAGACGTATAACACGCTGGGCCTGACCTACGCCCGGCAGGTTCCCGATGCCGATTCGACCCGTATTCGCAAGGCCGAACAGAGCTACCGGAAGGGCCAGCAGGTGGCGGCTTCCTACAACAGTTCCCTTTGGGTAGGCATTATCGCCGGCAACTTAGCCGAACTGTACCTCAACCGGCGGCAGTGGTCGGCGGCTTTGGCCGCCTACCAGACCGACTACCGGCTGGGTCTGAAACTCGGCCGCAACCGGTACTTTCCCCACCACACGGCCCTCTACATCGCCGATGTCTGGTGGCAGTTGGGGCGGTTCGATAGTTGTCGGCATTACGTAAACCAGGCCCGGCAACTTTACGTCCGTAACCTGACGATACCCGATTTTGCCCGGAGCCTGAGCGACGAGTACTTTCTGCGGCACTACCACGACATTAGCCGGAAGTATAACCAGTCCGTCGGAAACCTGCCGGTAGCGTACCGCCACGCCGACAGCCTGCTGGCGTTAACCGAGCGCATTAATAAACGCTACCGGTCGGAGCAGATTTCGTTGGTCGAGCAACGGCTCCTGATTCAACAGCACCAGGCCGAAGTAGAGACCATCGAACGGAAAAGCCAATTCCAGCGGCTGCTGTTTGTCGGGGCGGGCGTGGTGCTGGCGCTGGCATCGCTGCTGTTTTTTCTGCTGTACCGTAGCAGCCGAATTCGGCGTCGGCAGGAGCAGGTCATCAACGCCGAGCAGGAACGGTCGCTGCGGTTGCAGAAACAAATCGTGGAGGACGATCTGCAACGGGCCAGGGCCGATCTGACTGGCTTCGTCGAAAATTTGCGCGAGAAGAACGCCCTGATCGACACCATCACGGCCCAACTGAACGGGTTGCAGCCCACCACCCACGAACGCCAGTTGGCGGCCGAAGCCCAGCAAAGCTTAGTGAACTCCACGCTGCTGACCAACGACGACTGGGACGAATTTCGCCGGCGCTTCGAGCGGGTGTATCCCGGCTTTTTCGGTCAGTTGCGGACGCAATTTGCCGACGTTACGCCGGCCGAAGAACGGCTGCTGGCCCTCGCCAAGCTACGCATCGACACCCGCCAGATGAGCCGGATGCTGGGTATCTCGCCCGAATCCATCCGCAAGACCCGCTACCGCCTACGTAAAAAGTGGGGCGTCGACGGGCACTCGCCCCTGCTGGAACTGCTCGGTGATTCGGCCTAAGCCGACGTAAAGACTTGATCTCATGTTGACATCCCCAAATTTGGAATTAACTACCCATTCCTTAGTTTAGACTGGTCCTTTCAGCCGGGTCGGAACCGCACCAAAGTGCTCCTGAAACAGCCGGGCAAAATACGACTGGGAACTGTAGCCCACCTGATACGCCACCTGCGCGACGCTCCACTCGCCGGTTTGCAACAGCTCGCGGCCCTTCTCTAACCGGACCCGGTGGAGGAAGCGGTTAGGGCTCAGGCCCGTCAGGGCGCTTAGCTTGCGGTTAAGCTGGGTGCGGCTCATACCCGCCTGGGCGGCCAGCCACTCCACATCCTGCGCGTCGGCCCGATCCAACTGGTTGAGAATAACCGCGCGCAGCCGGTTCAAGAACTGCGCTTCCCGGTTCAGTTCGTCGGCGGGTAAGGGTGCCGGGGCGACCACCCCCGACGGGGCCAGTAGGCGCTGCTGCCACTGCCGGCGGGTACGTAAAACGTTACCAATTCGCAGGGTCAGCTCGGCCAACCGAAACGGCTTGGTGAGGTAATCGTCCGCGCCGGCGGTCAGGCCCTGTAAACGGTTTTCCGCCGAGGAGCGGGCCGTCAGCAGAATTAGGGGAATGTGACTGGTTCGCCAGTCCGCTTTCAACTGCTCGGTCAGGGCGTAGCCGTCCAATCCGGGCATCATCACGTCGCTGATGATTAAATCGGGCACCTGCGCAAGGGCCTGCTCCAGCCCCTGAAGGCCGTCATCGGCCGCCAGCAGTTGATACTGGGTCGATAAGTAAGCGACCATCTGGGTCCGCAAATCGGCGTTGTCTTCGATGACCAACACGAGCGGTTTGTCGGTGCCGTTGCCGGGTGCCGGTTGTCCAGCCCCGGCGGTTTTTGCCGCATTGAGGTCGGTTGCCGATAAAGCCGGTGGTTCCGGGGAGACGACTGGAGTGGCCGGCGCAACCGCGAGGGGCAATTCCACCGTAAAGACGCTGCCCCGACCTTCCTGGCTGTCGACCCGGACGCTGCCCCCCAACCAATCGGTCAACTCCTTGACCAGCGCCAGGCCGATGCCCGTGCCCGCGTAGGCCCGGGTTAAAGAGGCATCGACCGCAACGGCGGACCGCTGATAAAAGCGCTCAAAGATTCGCCCGTGCTGATCGGCCGGGATGCCGATGCCCGTATCGCTGACCCGCAGGACAAAGCAGTCGGGACTGCATACCTGACCACTGACCAATACCCGGCCGCCCGGCGGGGTGAATTTAAGCGCGTTCGAGAGCAGGTTGTAGGTAATTTTCTCCCACTTGTCGCTGTCGAACCAAAACACCCGGTCGGGCGTCCGGCTGGGTTCGGCCCCTGCATCCGCGGAATCGGCTTCCCAGACT
>CAXUEB010000279.1:0-7245 GCA_964249775.1 uncultured Spirosoma sp. | reverse complement strand
CATCGAGAGCGATACATATCTGACCGCCCAGCGCTTAGATTCGCTCGACTGTAACGTCGAACAAGTCCGGCGCTACAACCAGATTGTAACCGACATCATGGATGTAAAGCGTCGGGAGTTACGTCGACTCAAGAATCAGGATGAGTTTGACGAAGAAGTTGTTCGCAAAGAAGAAGCCCGCATTGATCTGGAAGAAGAACGAGTCGATCAGCCGATTCATTGATACCTACGGTGTCAATGCACCGCGACCAGCCGCTCCCAGCGGCTCAGTGGAATTTCCAGTTCGGGGTCAATCCGGCATTCGATCAGGAACGGGCGGTCGCGTTTGGTAAAAGCCTGGGTTAGCACGTCGTCTACGTCGGTTTGGCCGTCGATTAGCGCGGCATCAATACCAAAGGCGTTGGCCAGAGCTACGAAGTCGGGGTTATAAAGGTACGTACCAAAGGGCACATCCTGCTGCGTTTTTACGTTCTGCAACACGCCGTTATTAAAGACAATCAGCACGATGGGCAGCTTGTACTGCACCGCCGTGGCCAGTTCACCCACGACCATCTGGAACCCGCCGTCTCCGCTGATGCCGATGGCGCGGTGATCGGGCCGGGCCATTTGAAGGCCAATCAAGGCGGGTAGGCAAAAGCCCATCGTGCCCAAGTGGCTGCTGACAATAACCGGCTGTTGCTGAGATAATTGCAGGTAGCGCGCGGCCCAAACCGTATGCGCGCCGGTGTCCAGCACCAGCATCGATGTTTCGTCCAAGAACTGGTTTAGCTTCGTCAGAAAATAGGCCGGGTGCACGTAGTCGGATTGCTCCGCGTCCGTTCCCAACTCGGCTACTTCTGCCAGGTGGGCCTGCTTAATCCCGAACGATTCGGTCAGTAACGGATTCGTCGGCTTTTCGCCTAATCGACGGGCCAAGCCGTCGGCAATGGCCTGCAACGGTCCGACCAAGGTGCGCGTCCGCCGGTACTCCAGACTAATCGTGGTGAAATCGGCTTCGCATTGAATCAAGGCCCGGCGCTGGGCATTGTCAGCGTCGGTCAGGAACGGCTTCAGCGTATCGACCCCAAAAGCCAGAATCGCATCGGCCTGCCGGATAATCTGCTTGGTGCTTTCGACGCCGGGTAAACCAAAAATACCCAGCACGCCCAGTACGTGCGGATGACGCTCGTCGACGATGCCTTTGCCGTCCAGACTGGTGATCACCGGTGCGCCCAGCTTTTCAGCCAGTTGCAAAATGGCGGCTCCGCAGCCCACCGCCCGCCGACCCACCACGATGACGACCTGCCCGTAGTGCATTAACTCATCGGCCACCACGTCGAACGCTTCCGCCGGCGGTGGCATCAATCGGAGCGGCTTGGGCAGGTGGGCCGCGTCGATGGTAAACAGCGAATCGTCGTCCGTCACGGGCGCGGTCAAGACGTCCGACGAGAGGGCTAAGTGAACCGTCTGCTGATTCTGCCAAGCGTAACCGACCGAATTACGTAACAGCGGCACCAACTGCCGCGGGTGCACGCAACTGCTGCTCATCGGCAGCACGGTCGACAACAGTTGCGCCTGGTTAATGTCCTGAAACTCGGAATGGCCCTGGTTGTAGGTCGGCACCATGCCCGTCAGGGCCAGTACGGGGGCGCGGTCCAACTGGGCATCGACCAGACCGCAGATAAAATTGGCCGATCCCGGCCCGGAGGTCGCCATGCAGACGGCCAGATCGCCGGTTAGCCGGGCCTGCGCCGACGCGGCCATGGCGGCCGAGTTTTCGTGGCGCATCAAGACCCACTCGATCTCGGACTGCCGCTCCAAGGCGGCCATGAAGGGTAGAATAGGCGTACCGGGATAGCCGAAAACCTGACGAACGCCAACGGCTTTTAGGAAATGGACGATGTAATCAGAAGCATTCATAGAATGGGTTAGTTTACAAGATTAGATTGATTAGCAACCTGGTACAGGCTAAAATTTTCCCTTACAGTGCCGGTTCAAGTTGACCTCGCGCCGGGCGCAACACAACCGCACCGAACGATTGAGCGATGGCTTCGGCGGCTTTACGTCCCGTTTCGGCCGCCCCGTTCATGAAGCCCTGAAACGCCCGGCTGCAATGTTCCCCGGCGAACAGGATGTTGCCGACCCGCTCACCCTCGGCTCCGCCAATCGTCGTCACTTGCCCCGCCCGGTAGCACGCGTACGCCCCGCGCGACAGCGGGTTCCGGCTCCAGTTATACAGACTCCTGCGGCCGTTGACCGCCCGTTCCATGCCCGGAAACACCTGCTCGCAGCCGGTCAGGTAGTGGTCAAATTGGTTGAGGGTTAACTGTTCGCCGTTAGCGCCCCCCAGCAGCAGGCTGTAGCCGCCCGGCCCGGCGTTGTCCTGCTGCATGTGGCTGCTGTCCCAACCGTTCTGGATGTGCTCACTGAACGCCGTACCCGCGTAGCCGTCCCGTCGCCAGATGCGCTCGCTCACGCCAATCAGCAGTTTGGATACGGTTCCGTACCCCAATTCCTCGATGCATCGCCGTTTACGGGCCGGCATATCGACCCGGAACTCGACGGTCCGCAGCACCGAAAAGGGCAGCGTCATAATTACGTAGTCGGCGTCGGCCTGGCGGCCGTTGGTAAAGGAAAGCTGGTAGCCGGTGCCTTTCGAGGCAATGCGCTCCACGTAGCAGCCGGTATGAACCGGGCTTTTCAACCGTTGGTGCAATTCCGTTGCGATCCGCTCGTTGCCGCCGATAACCTTGTAGCGTTCGTCGCTCGTGCCGTAGAGTTCAAACCCCTTGGCCGTTTCGGGATTAAGCAAACCCAGCAGATTCAGGCAGGATTGCTCACCGGCCGGTAAGCCGTATTCGCTGGTGAAGGCGGTACGGATCAGCACCGCCAGCCAGCCCGACAAACCAAGCTGGTAAAGATAAGCGTCGATCGAAAGCTGGTCTAAGCGACTAAGCGCAGCCGGGTTCAGGATTGCCGAACCGGGTCGGCCCGGATTCGTCAGGGTCTGGATGTCCCGGCGAATGGCATTGGCAAAGGGCGTAAACGCCCGGATGATGTCGGACTCCTGAATCAATCGCCCCTCGAACACGTAGCGGTTGCGGGTCAAGGCCAACTCGGCGGGCGCTTTCGTGTCGAGCAAGGGCAGGTTAAAGTCCCGGCAGAAGCGTAACAGTTCGCCGTGGTGCGAATCAATGAATTCTCCACCCAGTTCCGTGACGATGCCGTCGGCCAGCAGCCCCTTCGCCGACCGAATACGCCCACCGACGCGCCCGCTGGCTTCAAACAACTCGGCCCGCAGGCCCGCCCGTTCGAGGTAGTAGGCCGCCGTCAGTCCGGCGATACCGGCCCCAACGATGGCGATCGCCGGTTGCCGCTGGGTGGGGCGGCAGCGCAGGAACTGCCCCGACAAAGCGGCTCCGGCGATTCCGGTAGAAAGCTGTTTCATGAACCGACGCCGGGACGCCTGCGCCGGTCGGTCGGCCCCGTTGGCATCAACGTGCCGGCGGGTGGTGTCCTGGCTGATTACGTCTTTCAGCAGACGCAGCACGCCGGTTTGGAACGTCAGCATAATGAACTGGGCTTGGTTAGGTCGGTCACAAACGTAGTCTGACTTTGGGTTCAAGCGTTAGGCGGGTAAGCGGATGGTCAGGGCGGTGTACTGACCTGGCTCGGAGTCGACGCTCACCGTCCCGCCGTGGCCCTTGGTAACGATGTCGTAGCTCAACGACAGGCCCAGACCCGTACCCTCACCGGTGGGCTTGGTGGTGAAAAACGGCTGGAACATTTTCTGCTGCACGGCTTCGGAGATACCCGTGCCGTTATCGCGCACCGTAATCTCGACGGCTCGGCGGTCCGACGGCCCATCGACGCGCCGGGTTTGTACCCAGACCGTAGGCTGGTACTGATCGGCACTCGGTTCTTCCGCTCCGGCGGGTACCTGGCTCAACGAGCGCTGCTTTTGGCGGATGGCATAGAAGGCATTGTTGAACAGGTTGAGCAGCACCCGCCCGATTTCTTGGGGGACTACCTCAACCTTGCCCACGGCCGGGTCAAAGTCGGTCACCAGTTCAGCGTTGACGTCCTTGTCCTTCGCCGGAACGCCGGACCGCCACATTCCCTGATACGCCAATTTCAGGTACTCCTGGGCTAAGGCGTTCAGATTCGTGGGCTGCTTGCTGCCGGTACCTAAGCGACTGTGGGCGAGCATACCCTTAACGATGAGGTCGGCGCGTCGGCCGTGGTGATGAATCTTTTGCAGGTTCTGTTTGAGGTCAGTCAGCAACTCGCCTTCCAGGTCGGCGTCGCGCTGGGAACGCTGACGCTCTTCGTTCAACTCATCGATCAGCTCGGTGCTGACCTCGGCGAAGTTGTTGACGAAGTTTAGGGGATTCTGAATCTCGTGGGCGATGCCCGCCGTCAGTTCGCCTAAGCTGGCCAGTTTCTCCTGGTGAATGAGCCGGGTCTGGGCCGCCTGCAAGTCGGTCAGCGCCCGCTGGACCGTGCTGCGCTGCTGTTCAATCTCGGCTTTCTGCTGACTGAGCAGGGCGTTGGTGCGCCGTTGTCGGCGGTTAGCCCGCCACAACAGCAGGGCCACCAGCCCGGCCACGCCCACCAGCGCCGACAAACCGTAGGTACGCAGGCGGTTCTGATAGGCTTCTTCGGCCGCGGCCAGTTCCTGACGGCGCTGCTGTTCCTCGAAGTCCAAGGTCAGGAGTTGTTTCACTTTTTCGCGGCTGAAGAGGCTGTCTTTGGCGGCTACGGCAATCTTGTAGTACGTCAGGGCCTGCGTGTTATCACGGCCTTCGTAGAGCTGGGTCAGGAGTTGGCTGGCCTTAAGGGTACCCAACAGGTAGCCGCTTTGCTGGCCGGTGGTCAGGGCCTGGCGGGCATTGCCGCGGGCGGAGTCGAGCGGACCGGTTTTCTGGTAGAGTCCGGCGATGCTCAGGTACACATCGGTCTGTCCGACCAGTTCCCCCGTCTGCCGGGCAATATCCAGCGATTGTTGGTAGTAACTCAGGGCAACCCGGCTGTCGCCACGCTTTTCGCGGATGTGTCCCAGCACCTCCAGGGTCACGTATAAACCAACACTGTCTTTATATTGCTTAGCCAGTTGCAGGCCTCGTCGACCGTAGTATTCGGCGGAATCTAAGCGGTTCAAACGCCAGTACGTTTCGCCCAGATTACTGTACGTAACTCTAAACATCTGGTCCGCATCATAAGCGCCCGACTGGCGAGTTGCCTGCCGGAGGGTGGCCAACGAGGCTAAGTAGAGAGCCAAAGCCCGCCGGTCATCTTTCTGGTCACCGTAAATAATAGCGGTGTTGTTAAGAGTTCTGGCGATGTTCCTTACGTCGCCGATGGCGCGGCTGATCTGGATCGACTGCTGAAAGAGCCGCAGGGCTTTGGGGTTATCGCCTAAGTTATTCAGCGCGACGCCCATTCGGTTCAGGCTCAGGGCCTGCCCTTGTTTATCACCGAGTTGGCCCGCTAACTGGTAGGCCTGCTGGGCCAATTGGTAGGTGGTGTCGGGCTTACTGCTGTAATAAAGATACGCTAATTGGTTCAGGAGCCGCACGCGGGTGGTGTCGGCGGGCTGGGTCGTCAGTTGCCGTTTCAGGCTATTTCGTTCGGCGGATTGGGCGTACCCCAGCCGGGCGGTTGCCGACAGTAAACCGAACAGTACGGTTGTCGTGAGTAGAAAAGACGTGCGCATGGGGGAAACGTTAACCGACTAATTGCCGATTTTGGTGCTTTATTTTTTCGATGATGTCGCGGCTGAGGACGGCGTACAGTTCATTGTTCAGGCTTTGGTCGGCCTCCTGAAGCTGGCGAATCTCCGCCTTGGGCCAGCTCACGAGCGTCGCGCCCCGTTCGACCGCTACCGTGGCGGTGGGCACCTGCCCCGTCAGCAGGCTCATCTCGCCGACGAAACGCCCGCTCCCTACCTGCGCGATGGGTTTGCCCAACAGCGTGACCTCGGCCGTACCCTTGGCCAGCAGAAACAGGTGGTCGGTCGGTTCGTTTTCGACAATGATGATTCGGTCATCGCCGAGCACTTCCCAGTGGGCGGTTTTCATGAGTTTTTTGAAATTGCCCCAGTCCATCGCGTTGAACAGCGCCGTGTACAATTCCTGCTCGTGGAGGCTCAGGCCGCTTTTACGTCGGTTGAGCAGAATCTGGATGATCTGATAAACGTTGATGACGATAATGATCAGGCACCAGAAAATACTCGTCCAGAGCGGTTCGGACGTAACGTAAAAATCGTACAAAATTTCAATGAACGCGCCCAGTACCAGCGAGATACGGATCGCCAGCGACCCTTTGATGCTGGACCCTACCGCGTAAATCAGATTGGCAACGTGCCCAAAAAGGTCGGCCATAGAAAGCATCCCGTAAGCAGTTTGTGAGCGGGTTGAACGATTAGCCCGACCAAACGCGGCCGGGCCAACCAGATTAAGGGACAGAAACGGAAAGCGCACGAATCAGACAACCTGTACCGTCACCTCGTAGTAAGTAATGGCGGGCGGTCCGGCTAAGTGCGGTTTGATGCCCTCCAGCGCCGTCTTCAGGTAGCCGACGTCTTCGGACTTCTGCCGGTCTTCTTCCGTCTGCCAGAGCGTCACCATCAAACACTGGTTCGTCGATTCATTGACCAAGAAGCGGCTGTTCAGAAACCCAGCCTGTTTTTTGAGTTCCGTGCCGATTGACTCACGGAAGTAGTCCGTCGCTTCGGTAGCGGCACCGGGTTGGAGGGGGGCATTGATGATCCGGGCAAACATGATAGTAAGGGGTTTTTGGGTGAATTGATTGGGTTAACACTAAATGGGTAAAGACTTAACTGTCCGTTAGCCGAGCCATCAAGGCCAGCAGTTTAGTCGCCGTTTCGGGCGTCCGGCGGCCCAGCCCGCACGAGCAGGCGATGTCGACGGGCTGCCCGCGGGCGGTTTCGATGCTGTCTAAAATGTGGCGGTTTTCGGCTAAGCTGCGCTTCTCGTGCACGAAACCCGCCACGAACCGCGTTGCCGGGGGCAACCGAATCTCCGCCAACGGTGCGTAATAACGCGTGTCGGTCGTGGGCGGCACGGCGCCTTCGGCCAACGGGTAGTGAACGTACATTAGTCGGTGCTGCTGCGGCCACGCGGCCACGAGCCGGTTCGAGAAAGCCACCATCTTGCCCAACGTTTTTGGGTGCACTAAGGCTTCGTTGTGAAAATCGCCGAGGCACAGGTGCAGGCCAATCTGCGCGCCAGGCTTGATTTTGCC
>CAXUEB010000278.1:0-7290 GCA_964249775.1 uncultured Spirosoma sp. | reverse complement strand
GCCCATTTTGGTGTTGATACCGGTCGGGATGCCCCGGCCGTTGTCCTGTACGGTGATGGAATTATCAGGATTGATCGTTACGGTAATCTTATCGCAGTGGCCCGCCAACGCTTCGTCGATGGAATTGTCGACAACTTCCCAAATCAGGTGGTGCAACCCGCGGATACCGACGTCACCGATGTACATGGCGGGGCGCTTGCGAACGGCCTCCAGACCTTCTAAAACGGTAATGTTGTCGGCACCGTAGTTGCTGTTGGGTGCGGTTTCAGCGGGAGCCTCTGCTTCAATCAGTTCGTTGGTCATATTGGAATGGAAATAATGGCTGTGTCTCGGTTGCGGGGCTTAGAAAATAGGTCTCGAACGGACGTGTTGGAGATGGTAAAAATACAAAAAAAATCCGTCAATTCCTACCCACTTTGGTAAGATTCCGTTCACTATACGTAAAATCAATTTCGGTGCCAATTTGTTAGCAGTAGCTGGCTGGTTAGGGGTGTTTTTCGCCGTGTAGAGCCGTTTTTACGCAAATCAAACACGCATGGGTGAACGCAGAAAAAGAAAACAACGTAAGGGATGTTGGGCAAAAGACGATTTCCCGAAAAAGTATTATTAGCCCCGGCTACAGAATGCAAAAAAATAAGCCGGGTCGTCACGATCCGGCTGAGCAATAAACGCACGTACGAAGCTGCCTAATCTTCGGGGAACGGAATGTAAACAAAGCCTGCGAAATCGCCGTGCACAACAAACAAACAACAGTACTCGTCGGGCTTCTTATAGTTTTCTTTCCACAACTCAACTGACTCCGGACCAATCAGCGCGCGCTGCACAAATTCGTCTAAGTACGACGCCTTGTAATGCCACTGATTGTCGAGTTCGCCGGCGCGAATCAGCGATTGGCCAACGGGAATGTCTCGCCGGGAAGCCACAAAAACGGGGTAATCCGAAAAGCCCCGCTTGCGAATTTGGTACGACGCTTCCTTGAGGGCATCCGCCACTTTCACAAAATCAGACGAAATCTCACCCATCAACCGCTTGTTGACGTCGGGTGAATTGGCGTCGTCGAGTAACGTATTTTCGTTGCTGTGGTGAATCATAAAAAACGGTTGAACTTAGAACCGGGCGGCCAGCAACAGGTCCAGCGCTTTGAAGCGCATATTGAACTTCTTGGCGATGTAGGCGTTGGTGAGCGTCCCCTTATGGGTATAAACACCTTTCATAAACCAACGGTTCGCGTACATCATTTGCTCAATACCGCCCGTTGTGCCGGTTTCGAGCAGGAACGGCAGAAAAATGTTACTCAGGGCCATACTGGCCGTGTAGGCAACGCGGGCCGCAATGTTGGGAACGCAGTAGTGAATGACACCCAAGTGCTTAAACGTCGGGTGCTTGTGCGTCGTCATGCGCGACGTTTCAAAGTTGCCACCCTGGTCGATCGACACGTCGATGATGACCGAATCGGGTTTCATGCGGCCAATCATTTCCTCCGTCACCACCACCGGACTTAGGCCGTCTTCGGCGCGCATGGCCCCAATTACTACGTCGGCCCGCTGAATGGCTTCGGTCAGCGTATCGGAGTCGATAATGGAAGTGTAAACGTGCTGCCCAACGCTGTACTTGAGCCGCTGAAGTTTATACAGGTGTTTGTCGAAAACCTTTACGTCGGCTCCCATGCCGAGCGAAGTGCGCACGGCGTATTCCGTCACGGTGCCCGCGCCCAGCATCACAACCTTCGTCGGCGGAACGCCCGTAATGCCGCCCAGAATAATGCCCCGGCCATTATCGGCGTTGGTTAGGTATTCACCGGCGATCAGCATAACGGTGCTGCCCGCAATCTCGCTCATCGACCGAATCACCGGCAAGCCACCGCTTTGATCCTCAATGTATTCGTAACCGAATGCCGTTAGGTTCTTTTCGTTAAGTTTTTCAAAATAACTTCGGTCGTGGGCGGGCAGGTTGAGCGCCGAAATGACCGTGCTGCCGGAGCGGACGTGCTCAAATTCGGCATCGACGAGCGGTTCAACCTTTAAAATCAGGTTCGCTTCGTAAACTTCGTTGGGTGAGTAGGCAATCTGCGCGCCGGCTTCGCTATACTCAGTGTCCGCGAATTTAGCTTTCTCGCCCGCGCCCTGCTCCACAATGACTTCGTGGCCGTTGCGCACCAGAATGGCAACGGCTTCGGGTGTCAGGGCAATGCGGTTTTCCTGAAGCGATACTTCCTTTGGCAAGCCGATGAGCAGGCTGTTGCGGCTGGTTTTAACGGCCAGCGGAGCTTCTTTCGGGTACAGGGCCGTTTGCTTGGCCAATTCCTCAAATCCGGTCACTCTCTGTTGGTGTTCAGGTTGTGGTTAATGGTTTGTCGTTAGCTGGCGCAGGACTTACAGACGCGTTAATCAACGACAACGACCAACCACAAATTAGTCAACTGATGTCGTTTCTACGGTCCGCCGGCCGTCCGAATCGGCCGAAATTCGGACTTGGTAATACGTCATGGGCCACAGTGATGCAATGCGTTCCGGCCACTCGACAAAACAGTAAGCACCCGAATCGAAATACTCTTCGATGCCAATGTCCAACGCTTCGGCTTCGTTGCGGAGCCGGTAGCAGTCGAAGTGGTAAACCGAGTGGCCTTCGTGGGTGGTGTATTCGTTAACGATTGAAAACGTTGGACTTTGCACCGTACTGACAACGCCCAGCGCCCGGCAAAGGGCTTTGATAAGCGTAGTTTTACCCGCACCCATCTCGCCGTCGAATAACCACGTCGACCACGCGCGCCCGTCGGCGAGCAGGCGGTGGGCCAACGTGTCCAGTTCGGCGAGTTGGGTAACGTGCAGCGTCATACGCCCAATAGTCAACGCGCAAAGATACGGATTTTTTAGGCCTTCCACGCCTTGCGCAGGGGGCGACTGAGCAGCCGGTTTGCTTCGGCGTCTCCTTCAAACGTTTCTTTAGCTGGATTCCAGCGGAGCGGGCGTTTCAGTTTGTAAGCAATGTTGCCAATCGTGCAGACTGTTGCCGTGCGGTGGCCCACTTCCACGTCGCTGATGGGATTTTTGCGACTACGAATGGCGTCTAAGAAATCTTTGTAGTGATTGTCACTAAAGTAGACCGAATGGCCAGCCCCGCCTTTCTCGTTCTCGCCGATGACTTTGTCTTTCAGCGTTTCGGGCGTGGTCGTTAGTTCGCCCCGTGCCACTTTTACCTTACCTTCGGTGCCGATGAAGTGGCAGAATTGCTTGCCTTCGACCGGCTGGTGGTTCATTACGACGCCGTTCGCGTAGCGGTACACCAAGCCTTTACCGCTTCCATCCGTTGGTGGCGTTAATTCGACCGGCCCCGATTCGTCCATGTTTAAACCCCACTGGGCAATGTCGAACATATGCGCGCCCCAGTCGGTCATACCGCCCCCACCGAACTCATCAATGCCCCGCCATTGGCCCCAAAACTGATCGTTGGGCGTCGGCAGCAGAACGTTGTTGTACGGGCGTTCGACGGTGTTGGGACCGAGCCAAGCGTCCCAGTTGACACCGGCGGGTAGGGGCTGGGCGGCCAGGTCCCACGGCCGCGGTGGCCCGCCGACGTTCACGTTAATGGTCTTTACCTCGCCGATAGAGCCGTTGCGCACCAGTTCGACCGCCTGCCGAAATTCTTTCCACGACCGCTGCATGTTGCCGGTTTGAAACACGCGCTTGTGCTTGCGGGTGGCGCGTACCATGTCCCGCCCTTCCTCGACGGTGAGCGATAAAGGCTTTTCGCAGTAAATATCCTTGCCGGCTTTGGCCGCGTTTACCGCCATGACGCCATGCCAGTGGTCGGGCGTGGCGATCACGACGGCGTCGATAGCCCGGTTAGCGAGCAGGGTTCGGTAATCGTCGTAGCGCTGGCAGCCGTTGTACGTGCTTTTCTCGACTTTCTCGGCGTAGTGCGCGTTGACGGCGTCGGCAAAGGCCGTCACCTTCGTCGGGTCTACGTCGCAGGCGGCTATCACGCGGCCGTCGTTTTGCAGAAATTGCCGGCGCAGACCGTTCGACTGCTTCCCGAGGCCGATAAAGCCAAGGGTAATTTGATCGCTGGGGGCCACGAAGCCCTGCCCCAGTACATGCCGGGGAACAATGTAAAATACCGATAAACCGACGGCCTGCTTGAGGAACGTACGGCGGTGAGACTGGGCAGATAATTCGTTCATGCAACTCGTGGTTTTGGAAAAACAAAAAAGTAGGTGGTCGGCCAGCTATACTTACCGACCACCTATTCAATAAGCCGGGTGGCATGGAATGTATACGTTGGAGGTTAGCGAGTCCGTCGTAGAACAAGTCAAGTTGGTATTTATTGATTAATGTCAAGAGAGCCGTCGAAATACACCCGGACCTTTGCAAAGGTCTTTGCAAAAAATCTACTGTCATGAAGAGATACACAAAACTGCTGTTCGTAGGAATAGGTGTCACATTGAGCAATTTTCCTCCGTTACAAGCTCTGTGTGAATTGTTTTTAGAAGGAGTGGTTGTGCATGGCACAAGCGAGTCCTATTACATAACTGCAGATCACAACCACATATACCAGGGGCCACTGAAAGACTCGCTTAAAAACTTGTGTTACGTGCAGTACGTTAAAATGCATCCTAAAAATTCGCACATACTTTATCGTATGCAACCGATCAAGCCGTGGCAATTTTGGCACTGGGGCGAATACCTATCCGAAGAAAAATGGCGTCAGCCTTACCTGAAAGTATCACACGAAAATCTACAGAAAGCGCTTGATTATGAAGCAAAAACCTATGATTTGCCTGATGGTGTTTACTGGCCAATGTTTGACTAAGGGCTGTAGTCGACAGGCTTATAACTCCGTCGCTTCCTGGAAGCGACGAACGTAAAAAAGCAACGCCCACCTGTTACAAGAACAAGTGGGCGTTTGTGTGTTCAGACGGTCACGTCTACAATTGCTCGTAACCCGGATTATTGGGTCTTAGATTTGGATTATTCAGCATTTCCTGGCGAGGCAGGGGCAAGAGCAGGTGCCTTTCTTCCAAACGCGCGTTGGTGCCATTCTGTTGAACGTGCCCGACGAAGTTGTCAAACCCTTTGGTGGTTTCGTTGAACACCTTCCGGGTGCGAATCATGTCGAACCACGTAATCTGCTCGTAGCAAAATTCATAGGTGCGCTCCCGCAACACGGCATCCCGGAAACTGGCCTGCGTGAACGTGCCCAGCGCGGGCGTCGTCAGTTGGGCCCGGTCGCGGATGCGCTTTAGGGCATCGACCGTTGCCTGCGTCGGGCCACCCACTTCGTTCTGGGCTTCGGCAAAGATCAGCAGCGTTTCGGCGTAGCGGATTATCGGTACGTTAAGGTTATTCAGGCGCGTACCGGGTACACCTTCTGTCCCGTTGGACGTGCGGTTGAAGTGCTTGAACACGTAAGGCCGACCCAGGTTGAACCGAGCGCCGGTGCCGTTCGTGAAGTACGTCGTGTAAAAATAACCTTCCTGATCTTTCGTCCGGCGGTCGCCTGCTTCGAAGGAATTATAGAAAGATTCCGTTGGGATCGAACTGCCCGTACCCGTCGGACCGTTGAAGTTGATCGGTTTGAAGTTGCCGTAGAAGTTATCCATCGGATTGCCCCCGACTCCTGCCAACGACGCATTGTACTGAAGCATAAACAGGTGCTCGACCCGGTTCTTCAGGCTTTCGCGGTGTACGTCCTCGTAGGTCGGAAATAGGTTAATCGCCGTCGGGTTGGCGTTGGCGTACGTAACTACTTCCAGCGCTTTGTCGGCCGCCAGCTTGTAGTGCGACGCGCCCTTGTTCAGGGGAAAACCAGCCATTGTCAAGTACACCTTCGCCAACTGCGTTTTCACGGCGGCCAGATTTACCCGTCCTCTTACGTCCGTCCAGTCCAAGCCCGCGGCTTCGGCGGCTTTTAGGTCTTCCACAATGAAATTATACACGCTTTCCTGCGGGGCGCGCGTTGGCCGGAAATCTTCCGAAGTAGCCGTCTGGGGCGTGGTAATGAGCGGCACATCACCCCACAACCGGACGGCGTAGAAATAAGCCCAAGCCCGCAAATACC
This sequence comes from uncultured Spirosoma sp., assembly GCA_964249775.1. Classification (GTDB taxonomy): domain Bacteria; phylum Bacteroidota; class Bacteroidia; order Cytophagales; family Spirosomataceae; genus Spirosoma. The sequence continues at coordinate 1,233 of CAXUEB010000278.1, read as the reverse complement.
GCGCTTCGCCCAGAATTCTGGCTTTCTGCGTGGCATCCATCGGCGTGATGGCCGGCACCCGGTCGAGGACTAAGTTGGCCTGCGCAATCAAGCGGTACAAGCCATTCCACCAGTTCACCACGTGGGCTGTATTCCCGTCGTGCGACAGACTGTACAGGTTATTGAGGTCCGAATTCTGAGCCGTTTCCGTCGTTGATGTGCCAGTCAGGGCTTCCAGTAACTGCCAGTTCGATGAGAAGATACCGGCACCACCCCCGAAGAAGCGCGTTTCGGCGTATACCGCGGCTATTCCGGCTTCGGCGTGGTCGGGAATCTGGAAAAAGTTGTCGGAGGTCAGGTTGGAGGGCGGCTGCTCGTCCAAGAAATCGGAACAACCCACCGGACCCAGCAGGACGGTGCCGCACAGCAACGCCTTGAATAAAATAGATCGCATAATGAACGTAAAAATTTTGAGTGGTTAGTCACTCAGCGGTCATTGCTTCCTTGACGGCGAATGACCACTGAGTGACGTAAAACGGACGATTTAGAAACCAACTTGCAGACCCAGCATGTAGGTAGTCGGTTTCGGGTAATTGTGCCAGATCATGCCCTGCGAGAAGGCGCTGTTTTCGTTGCCCTGGTTGGTCGGCGTAACTTCCGGGTCGCCGACGATTGGGTCTTCAACCAGCAGGAAGAAGTTTTGCACCGTACCGAAGAACCGCACCCGGCTCATCTTCAGCCGGTTCGTCAGTTGCGCCGGCAGTGTATAACCGATCAGTGCGTTCCGGCCGCGCAGGAACGAACCGTTCTTGATCCACTGGGTATCTACGTTGGTAACGTAACCCGCGCGGGTTTCGCGAATTTCAGCGATGGGCGTGTTCTGGTTCGTCGGCGTCCAAGCGTTCAAGACCGACGTATAGCTGTTGGCTAAGGCCTGCCGGTCTTCGCTGGCGTGCAAGTTCATCAGCATCACGTCGTTACCATACGAGAATTGCAGTTCGAGCGTGGCGTCGAAGTTTTTGAAGCGGATGCTGTTAGTCATCGCGCCCCAGCCTTTTGGACTGCCGTTGCCGATGATGCTCCGATCAGCGTCCGTAATGGCCCGGTCGCCGTTGACGTCCAAGTACTTGATGTCACCGGGTAGCACCGTCAGGTTGTTGCGGTAGCTGGTAAATCGGGCGGCTTCTTCGCGTTCGGCTTCGCTCCAGGTACCCAGCCGGGTCAGACCCCAGAACGCACCCACCGGCTCACCCA
>CAXUEB010000277.1:0-7380 GCA_964249775.1 uncultured Spirosoma sp. | reverse complement strand
GGCTTACAGTTGTAAGCCCGGTGCCCCTTTCGGTTTGGTAACAGACGGGTAGTTAAACGATAGCGTCGATCAGCGAGGTAATAATTGAAACAACGAAGCTGAACAGCAGAGCGGTGATGAAGTAACTAAAGCCCGTTCCGCGAATGTCGAAGCCGCCAACGAGTGAATCGGCGAAGTAAACCATTAGCACGTTCAGGACGAGCAGAAACAAGCCCAGCGTGATAACCGTCACGGGAATCGTCAGAATCGTCAGAATTGGTTTAATAAAGGCGTTTAAAAAGCCCAAGACGATAGCGACAATCAAGTACGTACCGAGGCCGCCGGTTACGCTGACGCCGGGGATGAAATAACTGGCAATGGCAACGGCCACGGCGCTGATGAGAATACGAATAAGAAGGCCCATGAATGAAGGGAACGTTAGTGGAACAGCATTGTGTCCCTTACCCAACCCACCTCAGCCGGGGAATGTTTATCCGGCTTATTTTGCGTGCCGGTGTTGCAGGACCGTCACGATGTCGTCTAAGTCCATGTTTTTTTGCTCCAGTAGCACCAGAAAATGAAACAGCAAGTCAGCCGCTTCGCCCTTGAATAGGTCGTCGTTGTCGTCTTTGGCTTCAATTACCAACTCAACGGCTTCTTCGCCTACCTTCTGCGCAATCTTGTTAACGCCCCGGTTGAACAGCGTTGTTGTGTACGACGATTCGGACGGATTAACTCGGCGGTCGTGGATGATACCTTGCAGATAATTCAGGAAATAGGCTTTTCCCCGGTTGTGCTCATCGAAACACGTATCGGCACCCGTATGACAGACCGGACCGGCCGGACTAACCTTGATTAGCAAGGTATCCCCGTCGCAATCCGTCCGTATTTCGCGGACGTGGAGAAAATTAGTGGACGTTTCGCCTTTCGTCCAAAGCCGTTGTTTACTGCGACTAAAAAACGTGACGATGTTTTCGGCAACCGTTTTGTCGTAAGCCGCGCGGTTCATGTAGCCCAGCATGAGGACCTTACCCGTTTCGGCGTCCTGAATGACGGCGGGCAGCAGACCGTCGGGCGATTTGTCAAAGTCTAATTTTACGAGTGTTTCGGAATTCATGCCGCAAAGGTACGGCGTTACGCCCGAATGGTCTTGACAAACGCCCGGATGCTTTCCGGCGAGGTGCCGTGATCGTGCAGATGCCGGATGAAGGCGCTACCCACAATCGCTCCGTTGGCGTATTGGCAAGCCGTGTCAAACGTTTCGTAGTCGTTAATGCCGAAGCCAATCAGGCGCGGATTGCGCAGGTTCATCGCTTGAATGCGCTCAAAGTACGTCCGCATCCCGTCGCTAATTCCCTTCGTGGAGCCGGTAATGCTCGCCGACGAAACCATGTAGATAAACCCGTCCGACTCCGCGTCGATGTGCCGAATTCGATCTTCCGACGTTTGGGGCGTAATCAGGTGAATGTTCAAGATGCCGTATTTGCGGAAGATCGGCTCGTATTCGTCTAAGTACAAATCCAGGGGTAGGTCCGGCAGGATAACGCCGTCAACCCCAACGGCCCGGCACATGCGGCAAAAGTTTTCAACGCCGTATTGCAGCACCGGGTTAATGTAGCCCATCAGCAAGATAGGCACGGTGACCGGGTCGCCGGACCGTTCCTGCCGGCTGTCGGCCAATTGCGCAAACAGGATTTTGAGCGACATGCCGTTGGCCAAGGCCCGGCCGTTGCTCTGCTGAATCGTTTCGCCGTCAGCGACCGGGTCGGAGTAAGGCATCCCAATCTCAACCAGATCAACGCCGGCCGCTTGCAGGCCGCGCAAAACGGTCATTGTATCGTCCAGATTCGGGAAACCGGCGGTAAAATACACGTTCAACAGCCGCTCGCCTTTTTGGGCAAACAGGTCGGTAATCCGGTTTCGGGTCAGTGTGGGAGCCATTACAAATGCTTGGAGTACGTCGCTAAATCTTTATCGCCCCGACCCGACAAACACACGACAACAATATCGTCGGTTTGCAGATTCATCTTAGGCAGGGCCGCCAGGGCATGGGCCGTTTCAAGGGCCGGGATGATGCCTTCGAGTTTGCTCAACTGAAAACCCGCTTGCAGGGCTTCGTCGTCCGTAACGGCGTAGAAATCGCCCCGACCCGAGTCGAACAGGTGCGCGTGAAGCGGACCGATACCGGGGTAATCCAAGCCAGCCGAGATAGAATACGGTTCGGTAACCTGTCCATCTTCGGTTTGCATCAGGATCGTCCGGCTACCGTGCAACACGCCCGGCTTGCCCAGCGCCGTCGTTGCCGCCGAGTGCCCGGTCGTTACACCCTGCCCGGCGGCCTCGGCCACGACCAAGCGTACCGACGGCTCGTTTAAAAAATGATAGAATGCGCCGGCCGCGTTGCTACCGCCACCCACGCAAGCGACGACGTAGTCCGGGTTCTCGTGTCCAGTTTTCGCGAGTAGTTGCCGTTTAATTTCCTCTGAAATCACGGATTGGAACCGCGCCACCATGTCGGGGTAGGGGTGCGGACCAACCACCGAGCCAATAATGTAGTGCGTATCAACCGGGTTGTTGATCCAGTGGCGCATGGCTTCGTTGGTGGCGTCTTTGAGCGTCTGACTGCCGGACGTGGCCGGTCGAACCTCCGCGCCGAGCATCCGCATCCGGTCGACGTTGGGCTGCTGCCGTTCCATGTCAACGCTGCCCATGTAGACGATGCATTCCAGACCCATGAGGGCGCAGACCGTCGCCGTCGCCACACCGTGCTGCCCGGCCCCGGTTTCGGCTACGATGCGCTTCTTGCCCAGCCGCTGCGCGACCAGAATCTGCCCGATGGTGTTGTTAATCTTGTGCGCCCCCGTGTGGCAAAGGTCTTCGCGCTTAAGGTAAATTGTTGCGCCGACATGCTCCGACAGTCGACGGGCCAGGAACAAGGGCGTCGGCCGACCGACATAATCTTCGAGCAGTTGCCCAAACTCGGCCTTGAATTGGGAATCGGCGATGATCTGCCGGTAGTTCTGCCGCAGTTCTTCGACGTTGGGGTACAGCATTTCGGGAATGAATGCGCCACCAAAACGGCCGTAGAAGCCTTTATCGGTTACGGTAAACGAGGTCTGGGGTTCGAGCGTGGTTTGCATGAGCACTAATGCTTAACTAAACGTAATCCTAACGCTGGTAAGTGGTCGAAGTCGTTGTCGGTGGTGTGCAGTTCCATATCTAAGTACATAGCCGTAGCCGCTATCCAAATGTCGTTTTTGCCCCTATTGCGGGCCGAATCTTAAGCTTACCTTGGCTGAATGTATTTACATCGGCATACAGTTTTGTAATGGTTATCGTAACGTCGGCAATTGAATAAGTGGTAAATAGTTACTTTATCCTGTTCAACTTTTGAACGCCCCAATCGGAATTAAGGACAAACGCTTCCAGTTCCGCTCGACGCCCCACCGTTTAATGTCGCTGGGCTTATATACGTTCGACCCCCGTTCTTTAATCGTCGGGATATGTTCTAATTCCTGGTCCTTCGTTGCTTCCATCGCCTTGTCGTTTTACGTTCAATCCAATCCGCTGCTCCTAAATTACGAGCTTAATCATACCGCTTCCTCCGCTTCTACTGGTCGTAGCCGCGCAATCAACGCCTTCACCTTCGCCACGTCTTTTACCCCCGGTGCGGTTTCAACCTGACTGTTGACGTCGACGCCGTAGAGTTTCATGCCTTTCAACTGCGTCAACTGATCGAGATTGTCTAAGCCAATGCCACCACTGATAAAAAACGGCTTCTCATTGTCGTAGCGGCTCAAAATGCTCCAGTTGAACTGAACGCCGTTGCCGCCCGGCTGATCGCCCTTGGCGTCAAACAGGAAAAAGTCGCACTGCGCTTTGTAGTTGTTCAGCATCGAAAAGTTAAACTGATCATCGACCCGGAACGCCTTGATCAAGCTGATACCCCGGTTGCGCAGGCTCCGGCAGTAGTCCGGGGTTTCGTTGCCGTGCAACTGCACGTACTGAAAGTCGTATTTTTTTACGCTCCGCAGAATAGAGTCTGGGCTGGCGTTCACAAACACGCCAACCTTCCGAATCGATCGAGGCAGCGCCCGCACTACCTCCGCGTCTAACTCCTCGCCCACGAAGCGGGGCGACTGATCGTAGAAAATAAACCCGATGAAGTCGGGACCCAGAGCCGCAATCTCGTTTAGGTTGTCAGCATCACGCAGACCGCACACTTTAATTTTCATGGCGTATAGAGGTTAGTAGTGGGCATTTGGGTCGTAAAGTCTGTAACCAACCTTTCTAAAGCAGCGGCTGGATCTGGAGTTTTCATGAACGCTTCGCCGATCAAAAAACCGTCGTAACCGGCTCGAAACAAGGTAAGCATCGTGGCCGCGTCGTGCAGGCCGCTCTCAGTAATCTTGGCAAACGTATCGGGAATCTGCTCGATCAGGCGCAAGGACGTGTCAACCGACGTTTCAAACGTTTTCAGGTTGCGGTTATTCACGCCGACCAGATCAACCGTGTGCGTCAGCGAGCGCTCCAGTTCGTCTTCGTCGTGGACTTCGAGGAGGACCTGCAACCCCAGATTGTGCGCCTGTTGACTTAGCTCGGCCACTTCGGTTGGTGTCAGGCAGGCCGCAATCAGCAACACGAGGTCGGCTCCCCAGGCTTTCGCTTCGAGCAGTTGGTAGAGGTCAATGACAAAGTCCTTGCGAAGAATAGGCGTTCCGGGATTGGCCACGCGAACGGCTTGCAAGTCGGCGGGTGTGCCGCCAAAAAACGGTTCGTCGGTCAGTACCGACAACACGGCCGCGCCCGCTCGCACGTACCCCTGCGTCGTTTGAACCACGTCGGCGGCACCGTTCAGTAAGCCTTTCGACGGCGACCGGCGTTTAAACTCGGCAATAATTCCGGTGGAGTGGAGGTCTTGAACGGCGTCGCGCGCGGACAGGGATTCTCGCCGGAAGTCGGGCATCTGCTCCAACGCCGAAGTAGGCGTTGTTGCCTGACGTTGGGCTACTTCAAGCCGCTTCTGGGCAATTATTTCGTCAAGAATCGTCATGCCATTAACTGCTTAAAACACGCCAGCGCCCGCCCGCTTTCCAACGACTCCCGCGCCATCGCCACCGCATCTTCGCGCGTTTGCGCCGTACCCGCGGCCAGCAGCGCCATCGCCGAGTTGGCCAGAACAGCCTGTTTCTGCGCCGGCGTCGCTTCATCGTTCAGCACGTTCCTGAAAATCTGCGCCGACTCGGCCAACGTCTGCCCACCGGCCAGTAACTCGGGTTGTAACGTGCTCATTCCTAACTGTTCCGGCTCTAACACCTGTTCGGTCTGGTTGCTGATGATCTTGAACGGACCCGTTAGGGAGATCTCGTCGTACCCATCCAGCGCGTGCAGGATCATAAACTGCTTGTCCGTTTGCTGATAAAGGTACGCATATAATCGAGCCAATTCAAGGCTGAACACGCCCACCAGCTGCTTACGGGGCTTGGCGGGGTTAATCATCGGGCCTAAGACATTGAAAAACGTTTTGACACCCAACTCTTTGCGGATGGGTGCGACGTTCTTCATAGCGGGGTGGAACAAGGGCGCGTGGAGGAAACAGATACCCGCCGTTTCGATTTTGCGCTGCAACTCACTCTCGTCGTTAGTGAACGTGTAGCCCAAATACTCCATCACCGTCGAGGAACCAACCAGCGACGAAACCCCGTGGTTGCCGTGCTTGGCCACGCGCTGTCCCGCCCCGGCAACGACGAACGACGCTAACGTCGAGATGTTGAACGTGTCTTTGCCGTCGCCCCCCGTGCCGCAAACGTCCATCGGGTCGTAGGCCGATAGGTCGACCGGTCGGCACAGTTCCAGCATCGCGTCGCGGAAGCCTTCGAGTTCTTCCAGCCGAAGGCTCCGCATCATAAATACGGTCAGGAACGACGCGATCTGCGCCGGGTTGTACTCGCCACGCCCAATGCCAATCAGCGTTTGTTTCGCCTGATCTTTGGTAAGCGATTTGTATTCAAACAGATGGTTTAGAATTGCTTTCATCGGGAAAGAGCGAATGCGTGAAAAGGCGAAAGAATGTAGCGTACTGATTCGCTATTCACCTTTTCACGCTTTAATTTTTCAGCCAGTTCTCAATCATCTTTACCCCGTTCTCCGTCAGCACCGATTCGGGGTGGAACTGCAAGCCCCGCACGTCGTAGCGGGTGTGCGCGAGGGCCATCACGCGGCCGTGTTCGTCGACGGCGGTGGTTCGCAGGTCGGCGGGCATAGAATCAGGAACCACCGTCCACGAGTGGTAACGACCGACGGTCAGCTCTTCGGGAATGTCGGTGAACAAGGGTTCGGCGCGGTCGGTAATGGTGGTTTTGTGCGCTACGCCGTGCAGCACGTCGCCGAGATTTTCGAGTTGAGCACCGTACACTTCGCCAATGCCCTGGTGACCCAAACAAATCCCCAGAATGCTTTTGCTGGAACCGTGTTCGCGTACCAAATCCTGCATAATGCCCGCTTCGGCCGGAATGCCCGGCCCCGGCGAAAGCAGAATCTTGTCGTACTGACCGGCTTCATCGACGGTCATCTTGTCGTTGCGAATAACGGCCGGCCGGTGCCCCAACGCGCGCAGGATATACACGAGGTTGTAGGTGAATGAGTCGTAATTATCTAAAACGAGGAGTTTCATGGCTTAGATTGTTTTCGCCTGTTCGATGGCCATGCGCAGGGCGGCCAGTTTGTTATGCACTTCCTGCAACTCGCTGTCAACGACCGACTTCGCTACAACGCCCGCGCCGGCTTGGTAGTACAACGTATTGTCTTTGCTCATAAACGTGCGAATCATAATGGCGTGGTTGAACTCGCCGTCGAAACCCATGTAGCCGATGCTACCCGAATAAAACGACCGGCTTAGGTTTTCGTAGCGGTCGATGAGTTGCATGGCCATGTGCTTGGGCGCACCCGACAACGTGCCGGCCGGAAAGGTTTCGGCTACGATTTGCAGCGGATCGGCTTCCTCCGTTAGATCGCCAACGACTTTCGAGACTAAGTGAATGACGTGGGAGTAGTACTGGATTTCCTTGAACGTCTCGACCTTCACTACGTCGCAGTTGCGGCTGAGGTCATTGCGGGCGAGGTCAACCAGCATGACGTGTTCGGCCGATTCTTTGGGATCGTCGTAGAGTTTCTGGGCCAAGTCCGCGTCGCGAATGTCGTCGCCGGTGCGCCGAAACGTGCCGGCGATGGGGTAGATGGTTGCCTTGCGATTCTTCACGACAATCTGCGATTCGGGTGAGGAGCCGAAGAGCTTGTAGTTGCCGTAGTCAAAATAGAACAAATACGGCGACGGGTTTAGCGACCGCAGCGCCCGGTACACGTTAAACTCGTCGCCCATAAACGGCGTCTGAAACCGGCGCG
>CAXUEB010000276.1:0-7403 GCA_964249775.1 uncultured Spirosoma sp. | reverse complement strand
GACCGACTCGTTAACTGACCAGCTCATTAACTCCTTAGAAAAAATGGCACACAAGAAAGGTGTAGGTAGTTCCAAAAACGGCCGTGATTCGCACAGTAAACGTTTAGGCGTGAAGCTGTTCGGTGGCCAGTCGGCCATTGCCGGCAATATCATTATCCGCCAGCGCGGTACGAAACACCACCCCGGCAAAAACGTTGGTTTGGGTAAAGATTATACGCTGTTCGCCTTGGTCGACGGTACGGTTAAGTTCCGTCCGGGCCGCGATAGCCGCTCCTACGTCGACATTATCCCGACAGGCCCGTCGGTGGTATCTACAACTGCCGTAGCTCCGGCACCGGTAACGACACCTTCGGGGGCATCTCCGAAAGACCAGGCCGCTGAAGCCGCTGCTCCAGCCCGGCAACCCCGCACGAGCGAACCAGCCGAAGCCGTTGCTCCGGTAGAGGCACCCGCAACGACTGACGCAGCGACGCCGGAAACGGCTACGGAAGCAACTCCCGGAACGTCCCCATTTGTTAGCGCAGCCGCTGCCGTAATAGCCGCCGTTGTAACGACGGTGGATACGGTGAAGGACGTTATCAGCCCGGCTGCTGACGAATCGGCTGAAGCTGAACCGACAGAGACCAAGCCGACTGAGTAAGTAGCTCGTTTCTACTACTGCTTTTATGGCAGAATAAAATAGACCCGCTTGGCAATAGTCAGGCGGGTTTTTTGATGGACAAAACTAAAAAAACGACGGTGCTGTTAGGTCAATAATCCAGTTGAGAAACAGAACAGACAAGAAAGAACTGTATAAACGTATTTGATATGAATTCCACCTTAAGCCGCCCGGTATCCATTTTCACGGAAGGAAGTCCCAACCCGAACTCAATGAAGTTCGTCGTTAATTTTGAGCTGGTCCCGGCCGGGCTGTCGTTCGACTACGCGACGCCGGGCGACGCCTTACTGGACGGCAAAGCTTCGCCTTTAGCGGTGGCCTTGTTTGGCTTCGAGTTTGTGCGCCGGGTATTTATCTCGGGCAACTTTATTACCGTCACCAAAGACGACGAGACCGACTGGAACGACGTATTGTTTGAGGTTAAGTTTTTCATTAAAGACTACTTTAGCGAGCAGAAGCCCGTGTTTGCCCAGCGCACGATGGACGCCAACACGACGAAGTTGGACATGGACTCCGAGACGGTGCAAAAGATTAAAGCCGTGCTCGACCAGTACATTCGCCCGGCAGTCGAATCTGACGGTGGGGCAATCAGCTTCCACACGTTCGATGAGCCGAGCGGTACGGTTAAAGTGCTGCTGCAAGGCTCGTGCAGCGGCTGCCCATCGTCGACGCTGACGCTCAAAGCCGGTATCGAAAACCTCCTGACGCGCTTAGTACCGGAGGTAAAGCTGGTCGAAGCGGAAGGCGTTTGAGTGAACTGGTGAATAGCGAAGTCGTTCCACCCTGAGGTACTTCGCTATTCACCATTCGCTTCTCCACTGGCTCGATAATTGGGACATCCGTTATCACCAGCAGCACAATTGGCGTTTACTTTGTGGGGTAATACCATTCAACCTGCACATTCATGAAGTATGCGCTGTTGCTGGGGTCGCTGTTTGGGGCGGTCACGGCCAGTTTTGCCCAGAATGTTCTGGGAATTTCTACCAGTTCCTCCGCCGGCACGAACCGACTGTATCTCAATCCGGCGCTCGCGGCCGACTCTCCCAACCGCATTTATTTCAACGTAACGACGGTCAGCGCGCACCTCGATAACAATTACGTTCGCTACCAGGCTCCGTTTTCGTTAGTTCGGCTGGTGAGTGGTACGGTGCCCAACCAGTACCAGCGTCCCGACGGCTCAGTGGCGTTTTCGGCGGAGTACACCGATGAAAATTTGGATGGTCAGCCCAAGAACGGCACGATTTGGGGCGAAGTCCGTGGGCCGGCTTTGCAGATACGCGTTGGCCAGCGGAGCGCGGTGGCCGTTACCTCGCGCCTGCGGGCTATTGGGCAGGTCGTCGGTGCGTCGGAGCAATTGGTGTCGGCAGTACGGGCTGGCCTGACCGAGGGTATTCTATTCGGCATCCCCCGCAACGACAATCAGTTCAGCGCCAACACGAACACTTTTTCCGAACTGGGTCTAACCTTTGCTTCCACGTTGTGGGAAGGCGACGGCAACAAATTACTGTTCGGCCTGACGGCTAAGGCTTTGCTGGGCTACAACGCGCAGCACTTCATCAACCGGGGCCTGGATTACCGCATCGCAACGGAGGAAGACGATCCCAACCGCGTCTTCTTTGAAGTTGACCGCTTGGACGCGACCTTGGGCTACACGACGTTTCTGCAAAACCGGCGACTCCGGCTCCGGACGCTGCTCAGCCCGTCGGCACCCGGACGGGGCGTGGGCTTCGACCTGGGCCTGACCTACGTCAGTCAATACGACGCCGACAGCCCTGCCCTGCGGCTGGGCGTGGCCCTGACCGACGTGGGCGGGCTAACGTACCGGGGTGAGGAATACGACTACGCGGGGATAGCCCAGCAGCCGGTCCGGTTTAACAGCGAGGACTTTGACGATGTGAACGGCACGCGAGCCATTGCGCAGGTTATTCAACAGCGACTAAACGACGGCCGGACTCCGGCCCGGCGTCGGTTCCGGGCGGGGTTGCCGACTTCACTCAACCTAACGGCCGATTACGAGTTGCCCGGTGGGCTGGCGTTGAACATGACGTATTTGCAGGGCGTTCGGGCGGTTAGCGCGACCACGCTGCACCAGCCGACGTTACTGGCCGTGACGCCCCGCGTCGAGTCGGGACTGATTGGATTGGCTTTGCCCGTTACGTACCTCAACCGAGGCCTGTCGGTGGGTTTAGCGGTGCGTATAGGACCGGCCCGGCTCGGCACGGACAACCTCTTGGGTCTGTTCGGTACGGCCCGCAACGGTATTCGTCCGCGGGGATTAGACATCTATGCGGGTTTGTCGTTCGGTTTGGGACGAGTCGACGAATGACGATTATTAACAGAATTCCGTAAATTTGGCTGAATCCCGCCAGTAAGTCGGGTTTTTTGGGTCTGCTATGACCGAACGAGCCACCTTTTTTGATACTCCGCTTAGCTACCTGAAAGGGTTAGGTCCGCAACGCACCGAACTGCTCAACAAAGAGTTGAACCTGTTTACGTTCGGCGACCTGATTCAATATTACCCGTTCCGCTACGACGACCGGCCGCGCTACTACACCATCAGCGAATTAATGGATTCGATGCCGTCGGCGCAGGTCCGTGGGCGGCTGCGCGACTGGTACTTAGAAGGTGAAGGCCCTAAAAAACGCTTAGTCGCGACCTTTACCGACGGCACGGGCACGATGAGTTTGGTCTGGTTTCAAGGCATTACCTACATCGAGAAAATTCTCCGGCGCGAGGGTGAGTACATCGCCTACGGCAAGCCGCAATCGTTCGGAGGGCAGTTCAGCATTGTGCACCCCGAACTGGAAAGCATGGCCCAGGCGTCGGAGCACGAAGCGGGGTTTTTTCCGGTCTACAACCTAACCGAAAAGCTTCGCCGACGCCACGTCGACAGCAAGATGATTGCTAAGATGATGCGCATCCTGCTGGAGCAGTCGTGGCCGCACATCCGCGAAACCTTGCCCGAAGCACTCATTCAGCAGTACCGGCTGGTGGGTAAGCGCGAAGCCCTTTGGAATATTCACCTGCCGCAGAACCAGGGTTGGCTGAAGCAGGCCCAACGGCGGTTGAAGTTCGAGGAATTGTTCTACAATCAGTTGCGGCTGATTAAAAACAAACTAATTCAGAAAGAAGAGTTTCCAGGACAAATTTTTCGCGACACGAGTCTGCTAAAGCACTTTTATCAAGACTGTCTGCCGTTTGAACTGACCGGTGCGCAGCAGCGGGTGCTGAAAGAAATTTACGCCGATTTTCTAACCGGCAAGCAGATGAACCGGCTCCTCCAGGGCGACGTGGGCAGCGGTAAAACCATCGTGGCGTTCATTGCCTGTTTGATGGCCATCGGCAACGGCGCGCAGGCCTGTATTATGGCTCCCACCGAAATCTTAGCCGACCAGCACTACAACGGCCTCAAGCCCTTCGCCGACGCGCTCGGCCTCAACATCGGCATCCTGACCGGCTCGACCCGCACTAAGGCCCGCCGGACGCTGCACGAAAGCCTGCAAACGGGAACGATGCACATCTTGGTCGGGACGCACGCCCTGCTCGAAGACGCCGTGCAGTACAAAAACCTGGGCTTGTGCATCATCGACGAGCAGCACCGCTTCGGCGTGGCGCAGCGGGCCAAACTCTGGCGCAAAAACCCGGTGGTGCCGCCGCATATCTTGGTGATGACCGCCACGCCCATTCCGCGCACGCTGCACTTTTCTTTGTACGGCGACCTAGACGTATCGGTGATTGATGAATTGCCGGCCGGCCGCAAAGAAATTCTGACCGTGCACCGCTACGACGCGCACCGCTCGCGGGTGTTTGGGTTCATGCGCCAGCAAATCGAATTGGGTCGGCAGGTATACGTCGTGTATCCGCTCATTGAAGAGTCCGAAAAGCTGGATTACAAGGATTTGATGGACGGCTTTGAAGGAATGCAGCGGGCGTTTCCCCGGCCGAAGTACGAGATTGGCATTCTGCACGGCAAGATGCTGGCCTACGAAAAAGACGACGAGATGAAGCGGTTCCTGAAGGGCGAAACGCAGATTTTAGTCGCGACGACGGTGATTGAGGTGGGCGTCAACGTGCCGAATGCCAGTGTGATGGTCATTGAAAGCGCCGAGCGGTTCGGTCTGTCGCAGTTGCACCAGTTGCGCGGGCGCGTCGGGCGGGGAGCCGATCAGTCGTACTGCGTGATGATGACGGGCTATAAACTCAGCAGCGACACCCGCACCCGGCTCGAAACGATGGTGCGCACCAACAACGGCTTTGAGATTGCCGACGTCGACCTGCAACTGCGCGGCCCCGGCGACCTAACCGGCACCCAGCAAAGTGGCGTCATGGATTTGATGATTGCTGACTTAGCCAAAGACGGCGCCATCCTGGCAGCCGCCCGCGAATCGGCGCAGGCTGTCTTGCTGGAGGACCCCGAACTCGTCCTGCCCCAGCACGCGCCCATCCGCAATCACGTCGACAACCTCAAGCAGACGGAGAGTAACTGGGGGCGGATTAGTTAAGAACGACTACATCAGTAAACTGGCGTGTATGTTAACAGACAACCGTGTCGTGTTACGCCAGTACATTGAACGGTTGTAACTAACGGTTTACTTTGCATTTTTGTTTAAATAATTTGCATTTTGAGTAGTTTTAAGGAAGTAGATTTTCACGTTATCTTCGCTTTGTCCTGTGATTAACTATAATTTACTAACAGGATAAACGTATGCAAACATTTTTTACCAAAACGGGAGTTTGCTTTGTCCAGCAAGCAACCGAGGTAATGAGTCGGTCGTCGCAACGCCGTTTTTACGTGTCCTTCATCTTCGCACTGTTTATCTCAACCAGTGCATTCGCCCAGATAAGACTTTCGGGTAGGGTGATCGACGATCAAAGTCAAGCTTTGCCTGGCGTGAGTGTGGTCTTGAAAGGCACAACGACTGGTACGGTCACCGACGCCACTGGAAATTACGTCCTGACGGCTCCGAACGGGAATGGTACGCTGGTTTTCTCGTACATCGGCTTCACGACGCAGGAAGTGCCAGTCAACAATCGGGGCACGGTTAACCTGACGCTGGCTGCCGACACCAAATCACTCAATGAAGTGGTTGTGGTGGGCTACGGAGTACAAAAGAAAGAAACCATAACCGGCTCTGTAGCGGCCGTAAAAGGAGCCGAGTTGGTAAAATCACCGGCTGTCAATTTGTCGAATTCTCTGGCGGGCCGGTTGCCGGGCGTTTTCGCCGTTAACCGCAGCGGGGAACCGGGCGCTGATGGATCGAACATCAGGATTCGGGGTTCCAATACGCTCAATAATACGGCTGCTTTGATTGTCGTCGACGGCATTCCGGGTCGCGAAGGGGGGCTGGACCGAATCAACCCGGCCGATATTGAAAGCATCTCGGTACTGAAAGATGCTGCGGCTGCCATCTACGGGTCGCGGGCGGCCAATGGCGTTATTCTAATCACGACCAAGCGGGGTAAAACCGGTAAGCCACAGCTTTCTTATACCTTCAATCAGGGCTTTTCGCAGCCGACGGTCATTCCGGAGCTAACCAACGCGGCTCAGTACACCAGCATGCTGAATGACCTGGATGTGTATCAACTTCCGGTTGGTGAGTGGTCCGCGGCCACGCAGGCGTATAAAACAACCGGCGTTTATACCCGGCCCGACGGCACGGTGCGAAAAGCACCGTACGCCCCGGCTGACATCCAGAAGTACGCTGATGGTTCTGATCCCTGGGATCACCCCAATACGGACTGGTACAAAGCGACGCTGAAAACTTGGTCGCCCCAGGTGCGTCATAACGTTCAGGTGACGGGCGGCACGGAGAACCTGCGGTACTTAGCCTCGCTGGGTTATCAAAATCAGGACGGTTACTACAAGAATTCAGCAACCGGCTATAAGCAGTATGACCTACGGATTAACTTAGACGCCAACATCAACAAATACGTTCATGCGAGCATCGGTATTCTGGGACGTGAGGAAGACCGCTCGTACCCGACGCGTGGGGCGGGCGCTATTTTTCGGATGCAGATGCGGGGAAAACCGCAGCAGCAAGCTTACTGGCCCAACGGCTTACCGGGACCCGATATTGAGAACGGCGAAAACCCGGTTGTCATTACGACGGATTTAAGTGGGTCGTACCGTGAAAAAAGAGACTTCATTCAGACTAACGGCCAACTGGATTTCACGGTTCCGGGCGTTCCGGGCCTTAAAATCAGTGGTACTGCCGCGGTCGACAAACGGATCACAACGGGTAGAAACTGGCAAATTCCCTGGTTCCTCTACGAGCGCGGTGTGGGTTTTGAAGCCGACGGCGTAACGCCCAAGCTAATTCAAAGCAAACGCGGTCAGCCAGAACCCCGCCTGGACCAATTCAATAACAACCGGCTCAACATTCTGCTGGGTGGAACCGTTACGTACGACCGTAAAATTGGTGATCACGCGTTCACGTTTTTGGCCGGTTCCAACCGGGAAACCATTAACGAAGATGGCTTTAGTGGGTTCCGCCGGTATTTTCTGTCGCCAGCCATCGATCAGCTATTTGCCGGCGGTGCGCTGGAGCAGAGTACCAATGGTAGTGCGTTGGAGAGTGCTCGTTTAAACTATTTCGGTCGGGTCGCTTATAACTATAAGGAAAAGTACATCGCTGAATTCCTGTGGCGCTACGACGGCTCCGATATTTTTCCAAAAGCAACGCGGTACGGTTTCTTCCCCGGTTTCCTGGCGGGCTGGGTGATTTCGGAAGAGAACTTCTGGAAG
>CAXUEB010000275.1:6722-7408 GCA_964249775.1 uncultured Spirosoma sp. | reverse complement strand
GTATAACTGGCTGTCAAGGCGGGCGGGTTTTCGGGCAGGCCGATTAGTTGCTGATCGTCGACCTGAAACAAGCCCCGGTCGATGGGTTTTTGCAGCCAGTACGGTTGCGAGATGGGCTGATTTTTGGGAATAACGAGCGTCGTCGGCAGCAGAGCCACGTCATTCGGCTTGAGCGTTAGATTCAGCGTTGTGTCCTTGCCCGTTGAGTAGCGAACGCCCGTTAACCGAATTGGTCTATCCGTGCGGCCGACGATGTTGGTCGTTACGGTAATGGTTTCGCCGGGCGTCGCGGCATAGTTGGCCGGGTTCGTTTCAAACCACAGGCCCAGGCACTGCTGAATCAGATTTTGCACTTCCTGCCGCTTGGTACGAACGTAAAGATTCGTCGTATCGAGTTTGCCAATGGCTCCGTACAGTTGCACCAGCGCGGGCACCGAAGCCGACGGGCGGTCGGACTGGAAGCCAGCAATGACCTGATTCACCAGCGTTTGCACCGGCTGACTGTTTGGTACGCGTTTCCAGGTCATATCGACGCCGTCGAACGGGTCTTTCTCGGTTGGATCACCGCCTTTTAGTAAGAGATAATCCACCCGCGCACCCCGGTTGGCCGGTACGCCGAAGCCCTGACTTTTGTGCTGACTGCGGCTTTCGGCCGCAATTTCGCCGTAGGAGCGGCCCAGCAGCGG
>CAXUEB010000275.1:0-6712 GCA_964249775.1 uncultured Spirosoma sp. | reverse complement strand
GTATTCTAGAATCCCTTTTCCAACCTAATCAAGTTACCGGCTTCTTCGGGCTTTTTGTTGCTCAGAAACTGCCCCGGAATAAACACGTTCCACATCACCCGCCGGGCCTGCCACGGCTTTACCGGCCGGCGCTCCGGGTAGGCTAATTGCTCGGGAAACTTGGTAGGGTCGTTGGCAATCTTGAACGCTTCTTCGGCCAGGAAACCCGACGCGCTGTGGTGCCCGTGGCCGGCGCGCTGATCGGGCGGAAAACGCGTGATGATTACGTCGGGCTGAAACTTGCGAATCAGCCAGACTACGTCGGCCAGCACCTTATCCTGCCCCCAGGTCCGTACCGCTTCGTTGGTCGATTTAGAAAAGCCGAAATCATACGCCCGGCTGAAAAACTGCTCCGGGCCGTCGACGCGCCGGGCGGCCAGCAGCTCCTGCGTGCGGATCACGCCAATGTTTTCGCCCTGCTCGGGGCCGATCAGGTTCTGCCCGCCGTCGCCCCGCGTCAGGGACAGGTACCCGGTGCGAACGAGCCGGTCTTTGGCCATGTACGCCAGCAGCAAGGTGTTTTCGTCGTCGGGATGGGCCGCCACGTACAGCACCGAGCCGAGCACGTTGAGTCGGTTAAGATTTAACAGAATGTCGCCGGGAGGAGCAGGTTTAATCGGGCCGTAGGGCACCTGGGCGGACGTAATCGTGACGAATAACGGAGAGAAGAAAGCAAACAGCAATCGCGTGAATAGGCGCACGGTCAGTCGACATTAAAGAGAACAAGGTTAACAAAGATAACCGCCGAACGGATTTAGCGGACATACTGGTCCATGAGAACGTAGCTCGAACAGACCAATGCCCGCTGATTATCAAAAAAAACGTACTTATCCTCGAAAAAGGTCAACGAATAAAATGACCGAATATGGGTTATGCACCGTCAAATTCTATCTTTGCGGGCAGTCTCCATTTTTCAAACCTATACGTAGTCGCATGAATAACAGTCTTTACATCGTCCCATTTCTGGGATTGGTGGGTCTGGCGGTGATGTTCGCCAAATTTCTTTGGGTATCGCGGCAGGACGCCGGTGACGCCCGGATGCAGGAAATTTCCGGATACATTGCCGACGGAGCCATTGCCTTCCTCAAAGCCGAGTGGCGCGTGCTCATCGTTTTTGGAATTATTGTCGCGGCCCTCTTGTCGTTTGCCGGGGCGCAGGTTGAAAACTCATCGTGGGTCATCGGCGTGGCCTTTGCCTTCGGAGCCTTTACGTCCGCGCTGGCGGGCTACATCGGCATGAAGGTGGCTACCAAAGCCAACGTGCGCACGGCCCAGGCCGCCCGTACCAGCCTGAAGCGGGCCTTAGACGTATCGTTCACGGGTGGTTCGGTGATGGGCATTGGCGTGGCGGGTCTGGCCGTGCTGGGTCTGAGCGTTCTATTTATCGTGCTGTATAACTTATACGTCGGCGAGTCGGGCGACGTGAACGGACTACCCATGGAGCGGGCGCTGGAGGTGCTGGCTGGTTTCTCGCTCGGGGCCGAATCCATTGCTCTCTTCGCCCGCGTGGCCGGTGGTATCTATACCAAAGCGGCCGACGTTGGGGCTGATCTCGTCGGTAAAGTCGAAGCCGGCATTCCCGAAGATGACCCGCGTAACCCCGCCACCATTGCCGATAACGTCGGCGATAACGTGGGCGACGTGGCCGGCATGGGAGCCGACCTCTTTGGCTCTTACGTCGCGACGATTCTGGCGACGATGGTCCTGGGCCGCGAAATTCGGATTCCTGATGCCGAGAACATTACGGGTCACGCGCCCATCGTCTTGCCGGTGCTGATTGGCGGCATAGGCCTGATTATTTCGATTCTGGCCTGCTACTTAGTGCGTGTTAAAGATGACAACGGCAACGTGCAGAGCGCCCTCAACCTTGGCAACTGGGGGTCCATTATTCTGACCGTTATTGTTTCGTATTTTCTGGTTGGGGCCGTGCTGCCCGACACCACGATGGAAATCCGGGGGGTCGAGTTTACCCGCATGGACGTGTTCTACGCCATCCTGACGGGATCGGTGGTGGGTGCGCTGATGTCGATCATTACGGAATATTACACCGCTATGGGTCGTCGGCCGGTGCTGTCTATCATCCGACAGTCGGCCACCGGCGCGGCTACCAACATCATCGGCGGTCTGGCGGTCGGCATGGAATCGACCGTCTTGCCGATTCTGGTCCTGGCGGCTGGTATTTATACGTCCTATCACTTTGCCGGTCTGTACGGCGTGGCGATTTCGGCGGCCGGCATGATGGCCACCACCGCCATGCAGTTGGCCATTGACGCCTTTGGTCCCATTGCCGACAACGCCGGGGGCATTGCCGAAATGAGCTATTTGCCCGAAGAAGTGCGGGGCCGCACCGATATTCTCGATGCGGTGGGCAACACGACGGCTGCTACGGGCAAAGGGTTTGCCATTGCCTCGGCTGCCCTGACTGCCCTGGCCTTGTTTGCCGCCTTCGTGGGTATCTCGGGTATCTCGGCCATCGACATTTACAAGGCCGACGTCCTCTCCGGGCTGTTCGTGGGGGCCATGATTCCGTTTATTTTCTCGTCGCTGGCGATTGCCGCCGTGGGCCGGGCCGCTATGTCGATGGTCGAAGAAGTTCGTCGGCAATTCCGCGAAATTCCGGGTATCATGGAAGGAACGGGCAAACCGGAATACGAAAAGTGCGTAGCCATCTCGACGCAGGCGTCCATTCGGGAGATGGTCTTGCCGGGGGCGATTGCCTTGTCGGTGCCGGTGATTGTCGGCTTCATCTTCGGTCCCGAAGTGCTCGGCGGATTGCTGGCAGGCGTAACGGTGTCGGGCGTCCTGATGGGTATTTTCATGAACAACGCCGGGGGCGCGTGGGACAACGCCAAGAAGTCGTTCGAGAAGGGCGTGCTGATCAACGGTGAGATGTTTTATAAAAAGTCGGAGCCGCACAAAGCGTCCGTCACGGGCGATACGGTCGGCGATCCCTTCAAAGATACGTCGGGGCCGTCGATGAACATTTTGATTAAGCTGATGTCCATCGTGTCGTTGGTCATCGCGCCCTACATCGCCATTCAGTCGTCGGAGCAGGTTGGGTACAACCGCGAAGGTCAGGAAGCCGTGGGGGGCAACGAAAATGTCGACCTCGAAAAATCAACCGCAGCCGACAATAACGCAGTCAGCACACCGAACCGGGGTTTGGGCGCGTTCCGCGCCGAGAAACTGACGAGTGGCGTTGAACTGAACATCCCGGAGTTCGGCATCGAAAACAAGCTGCTGGGCTTTATCAAGAGCGACCAAGCCGTCGACAAGGAAACCTGGTTCGACTTCGACCGGCTGACGTTCGACACCGGCAAGGCCACGCTTCGTTCGGAATCAGGGGAGCAGTTAAAAAACATCGCCGAAATCCTGAAAGCTTACCCGAACGTGAATGTTAAACTCGGTGGCTACACCGACAATGTCGGCAGCGCCGACAGCAACCTGAAGCTCTCGCAGGACCGGGCCAACTCGGTGCGCACCGAGTTAGAGAAAATGGGCATTGACAACGACCGTTTGGAAGCCGAAGGCTACGGGCAGGAGCACCCCGTCGAATCAAACGACACCGAAGAAGGCCGCGCCCAGAACCGTCGGATTTCGATTCGGGTGACGAAAAAGTAAGGAAACGTCAATTTTTCTGGAAAAAGCCGGTCTTTACAACGGACCGGCTTTTTTGTAGCCGACTAATCCGGTTGCTATTAGCCGGAGCCGTGAAGGGAGTGGCCGTCAAAACTAAGAACGCGCCAAGGGTATTGGTTAGGCAATTTATGCTTATGGCAGCGTTCGGTCGGGAAAACGGCACTGGATTTATCACTCATTGGTATTCATTAACGCATGAAACGTCTGTTCGTAAGTTGGAGTAGTCTGATGGCGGTGATGGGGCTGTTAGCCGCGTTCCGCCCCTTCGTCCCGTCACCGGCACCGGCACGCCCCAAAAACATCATCTACATTCTGGCCGACGACCACCGCTATGATTTCATGGGCTTCACGGGTAAAGTGGTTGGGCTAAAAACGCCCAACCTCGACCGGCTGGCGCTCAACGGCGCGCACGTTCGCAACGCGTTTGTCTCGACCGCCCTCTGTTCGCCCAGCCGGGCCAGCATTCTGACGGGGCAGTTTCCCCACAAGCATACGGTGGTCGACAATTTTGCGCCGTTGCCAAAGGGACTCAAATTCTTTCCGCAGTACCTGCAACGGGCGGGCTACAAAACGGCTTTCCTGGGCAAGTGGCACATGGGCAACACGGGCGACGCGCCCCAGCCCGGTTTCGACTACTGGCTTAGTTTCAAAGGGCAGGGCGTGTATTACAACCCCACCTTCAACATCAACGGCAAACAGGTTGCCCACGGCGACAGCAGCTACACAACCGATTTGCTCACCGATTACGCCCTAAAGTGGCTCGACGCGCAGCACAAGGGTAACGGTCCGGCCGGTGCGCCGGTGCAATCCCAGCCGTTTTGTTTGTACCTGTCCCACAAAGCCGTGCACGCCGAGTTTGAACCCGGCCGGCGACACCGGGGAACGTACCGCGCGATGCCGATCAACTACCCCCGCTCGATGGACCTGACGGCGACGGATAGCAGCCGCGTGTTTGGCCCTAAACCGGGCGCATCCACCAATGCGTCGGACCGGCCGGGCGAATCCCTAAAAACGAACCTGGCCGACATGCCTGCCTGGGTGAAGGCCCAGCGCTATAGCTGGCACGGCGTCGACTACATGTACCACGGGCGGATTCGCTTCAACGAGTTCTACCGGCAGTACTGCGAGACGCTGCTGGGTATCGACGAGAGCGTTGGGCGGATACTGAAGTGGCTGGAAGCCAACGGACAGTTGGAAAATACCCTCGTCGTTTACATGGGCGACAACGGCTTCAGCTTCGGCGAGCACGGCCTGATCGACAAGCGGCACATGTACGAAGAGTCGATGCGGGTGCCCTTGCTGGTGCACTGCCCGGCCCTGATAAAACCCGGTACGAAGCTTGAATCCGTGATTCAGAACGTAGACATTGCCCCGACGCTGCTGGCCTACGCGGGCCTGCCTAAGCCCGATCAGATGCAGGGCGCTTCGTTTCTGCCCCTGCTGCGGGGTGAAACTATTGCCTGGCGCGACCGGGCGTTCTACGAGTACTACTGGGAACCCGATTTCCCGCAGACGCCTACCATGTTTGGCCTGCGCACGAATCGCTACAAGTACATCTTCAACCACGGCGTTTGGGACGCAAACGAATTGTACGATCTGCAAAACGATCCGCTCGAAGTAAACAACCTGATCCGCAGCCCCGAACATCAGGCCGTCGCGCAGGACATGAAGGCTCAGGTCTTTGACTGGCTCGAACAAACGGGCGGCTTGCAGATTCCGCTGCACCCGGTCCGGCAAAAGCGCTTCGACCACCGCTACAAAGACACGTACTGATTAATCTTTCGCGTGTCAGCTCATCAACGGTTGTGGCTTGGCTGGCTTTGCGTGCCGCCGAACTTGGCCACCGGATTGTCTCTTTCGCAGACAACACGCGCTACGTCGACCGATCTCTGTAGCGACCGGTTCGGCAGGTGGCCAACGCTTCGGCTGAATCGATCGACTCCGCGCCTACGCCAAACAATCCGCCCCAAACAACGTTAAACAAGGCAACGAAAACCACAAACCAATCTGCGTTATGGAAAATCAAGATCCCGACAAAGAAGACATTATCCGGGCCAAGCAGGCCATTTCGCCCGCCGGTCTCGCCAATCAGTCGGCCGAAGGTGCCAGCGGGGGGCCGAGCAGCGAAGTTGATTCCGAAGAACCCGCCCCGGATCAGTACGAAGATGAGTACATGGACGGTGATAAGCTGGGGGCGAACGTGCACGAGCTGCACCGCAACCGCAACGCGGACGGTAAAGGCGACATCGGCAAAGGTTCGTACAGTTAAAGCCGTTTAACCAGCTAAAAGGACCTGACCCATTGAATGGGTCAGGTCCTTTTGGTTTATAGCGTCAGCCGCTGCCCATCTTTCAGCAGCACGGCCTGTAACTTGGCGTAGGGCAACCGCTGGGGCGACACCTTGTTGTCAATGGCCAATACCGCGGCCGTAGCCGCCGATTGGCCCAGAATCATGAATACCGGCTCCATCCGAATCGATCCGTAGGCGATGTGGCTGGCCGATACGCAGACCGGCACCAGCAGGTTACGGCACTCGGCTTCTTTGGGCAGAATCGAGCCGTACGCAATGGAATACGGCGTGTCGGGGTGGACGCCGATGTCGCCTTCGTCCTGCACGAAGCCGTCGGGCTTGACGAACCGCTGGGCGTTGTGCGCGTCTAAGGCATACGATCCCATGCCGATTGGGTTCGGAACGGATGTTTTGCCCAGCGCGTCGGCTTCTTTCATCACAAACTCGCCGATCATGCGCCGGGCTTCGCGGATATACAACTGGTGGGGCCAGCCGCCGTTGTCGGTGAACTCGTCTTTGGGTAAACCCCACTGCTGCATTTTTTCGTGCACGTCGGCGGGGACGCGGGCATCGTTTTGCAGGAAATACAGCAGCCCTTTCTGGTACAGCTCGTGGTCGCGGATAATGGCGCGCCGGCGCTCGTAGGGGGATTCGGGGTAATCGTAGTTTTTGCCGATGTAGTCGGGGCTGAACGGGCCGTGTTTATTGGTATCGGTTTTGCGGTTCGGAATCGGGTCGTATTTG
>CAXUEB010000274.1:1931-7450 GCA_964249775.1 uncultured Spirosoma sp. | reverse complement strand
CCCGTCAGACCCGTCAACACCGTCAGCGCTGGTACGGCGCTGGTCAGAGCGGGCAGGGAGAGGCTGGCCCCCACACACAAGGACAGTGACACGGGGGCTACACTGGGCAAGGCTACGCCGGTTACGCTGATGGGTGCGTTAGTGGTACAGCCGGTCGGATTCGAGCTGGTGACGTTGAAAAGATTGACCCCAGCACTTATCGACACCGGAGCCGTTATGCCAGCGCCAGTCGTTGTACTGCCTGGTCGGAAGACGTTGGTGAATCCAGTTAAGGCCGACAACGAACTTCCCGTACTCGTCAGAGCCGACAAATTGAGCGCGGTACCTGCGCATACGGAGAAACTTAACGTTGGCAGAACTGGGCCAGCTACGCCCGTCACAGAAATAGTGGCTACGGCACTACAACCAACTGGATTTGTGCCGATTACGTTGAACGTGTTTATACCCGCGCTGACCGAGATCGGTCCGGTTATGGGACCAACAGTGGTGCTGCTACCTGGACGGAAAACGTTTGTTAAGCCAGCTAAGGCCGATAGTGAACCACCTGTGCCGGTTAGAGCCGTTAGATCGAGCGGAGTGCCAACGCAAACCGATAGGCCCAACGGTGCTATTACGGGCGGCTGATTGACGGTAACAGTCACCGGACAACTGGTTAGAACGGTTCCCAGCAACCCTCCTACACCCGGTACGTTTACCGAGGCCAAAAAGGTTGTCGGCGCCGTGGGGCTGAATACGCCGGAAGAAACCGGGTTTATGATTGTTCCTAATGGCCCCTGCGTCCCAAAACTAACGATACCGCCCGTGGGCACGCCTGCTACGGACAGATTAACGGACTGACCAAGGCAGATTGCCGATTGTGACGCCGTTAGCGTAATCAGTGAGTTCGTCACGGTAACCGAAACGGTAGCGGTCGTAAAACAGGTTGGTGTGGTATTGACCGTTACCGTGAACGTATTCACGCCTGTCGGCAGGTTGGTAGCGACGGTGGTGGCCGTTGTGGCACCGGTCAGGCTGACACCCGCGGGTCCGCTAACGGCGTAGGTGTAGCTACCGGCCGGGCTGACCAGCGTGGTGAGCGTAACGGGCTGTCCCTGACAAACCGCGTTACTGCTGGCCGCTAAGGTAACCGACGGGGGCGCGCACGGCTCGAAGCCAAAGTCGAACACGTGGTTGTTCTCGCCCGGAGCGCCGGTTATGAAAGCCGCTCGGACCGTCCGCCCCGCCAAAATCTCACCGTCCGAATCGCGCGTATCGCGGGTATTCCCGTTTACGTTCGCGACGGCTGGAATTGTACTCGCCAAAGCGCCCCCGGTCGCGAAATCCGAGGCCCGGTTAATGACCAGCACGTACGGCGTATCGTATTGCAGTCCGTTAGCGGCTCGGCTGAAGTAATACAACCCGTTGGCGTCGGTCACGGTGGAGCTGGTGGGTTCACCCGTATCAGGTACACCATTGCCGTTTGAATCCAGCACCAGCGAAACCTGAACGCCCGCAACGGGCGTGTCGGAGGGATCTTGGATACCGTTTCGGTTGTTATCTAAAAACACGTAGTTGCCAACTTCCAACGGAGCCGCTTCGGTCATAGCCTCTGCTTCGCCCCAGAGATTGGCTTTATACACGTCGGAGCGGTCAGGAACACCGCCCGTGGCTAAGCTACCCAGCAGCAGGATATCGCGGGTACGAGAGCCATTGGCGCGGTTGAGAAACATCAACCCACTGTTGCCCGCCGATGCGACGTTGTCAATGGCCCCAATCGCCACTTCCGTAAAACCGGGAAGGGCAATCATGTTGCCGGTCGCGTTGGCTCCTTCCGAGCCGTGCGTATTGAAAAATACGCCGTTACCACCCCGGACAGAAAACCAAGGCAGTGTCAGCGTATTGGCGGTGGTGCGGGTACCCGCTACCCCGTTATTTTCCAGCGTAAAGGTGGTGCCGTTACTGGCGGCCAGCCACATGCCCTGACCCGTGGTGATGCGGCTACCCGAAATGGCTTCTTATAAAATGTTCCGGCCACCGACGATAATTAACGTCGTACCGTCGGCGGCAATGTCGAACACGATGTCGGCCAGGGAAGCCTGCTCGACGTAATTATTCGTTGCGTCGTCCGAAATAAGCGTATTGTTAGCTCTTGTCGTCCAAGGTTCATTCGCCTTGTTTCCGTATTCGCCTTCGCTACCCGTTGACCCGGTCTGTAGGGTGAAATTCAGCGGAATTTGCACTTCCTCCCGGAAGGTCGTCGTTGCTGCCGTTGGATCAAACGAATAAACGTAGCCGCGTAAATTAGCCACAGCGGGGCCGGTGCAGGTCACGGTGCAATACACCCGACCGTTCTCGGGGTGAATGCCGAGACCCAGCACAGCGTTGTAAGGCCGGGCTGCGGGTGAGGGTGTTGTTGGGTCGGTGAACGAGCCGGTGGCGCAAGGGCTGGTAGGCGTGTAGGTCCGAATGCCCGCCGTGTTGGGTGTGCCATCGGCGTTAATCGGAATGCCGTAAATCTGCCGGGAAAACAGGTTAACTACGTACACGGTGCGGCCATCCGCCGAAAATTCCATGTCGCCCAGACTCAGGTGCCCTACTTTGTTGTGCTCGAAGTACGAGACGGTTACCGCGTTTGAAATACCGGACACCACGTTAGTAAACGACAAACCCGCCGTAATAGCCGGGTCCGTGCCCGCTACCCCGCTGGCAATCGCCGTTTCCAGATCCAGCCAAACGGCCGTACCGGTGGCGTTGCCTGCCGCATCCAACGTTGTTACGTAAATTTTTCCTTCCCCACCGGTTCCGTCCGTGTCCGGTCCAATTCCGGCGTAAGCTCGTTCAAAAGCGCTCGTTAACAGTCGATTCCGGCGTTTGTCGTAAGCCACACCGTACACGGTTCCGGTCTGACCGAACGTGGTCAAAACGGCTTTGCTGGTCACGCTTGGGTTCTGGTTGTCGGCGTAGTAGTTCTGACCCGTACTGGTCGTAGGCGTAGGCGTATTCCGTGTTCCGTTAACCAGCGGTCCACCATTAATGTAAGGAAACCGAATAACCATCGGTTCGCTGTTGCCGGGATTACCGGTGCTGTTGCTGGGCTGCGGCAGGGCAAAACAAGCAAACGCGACCTGCGGATTGTCCTGCGCGTGTTCGGACCCCACGCCGAAGGTAAAGTCGACACCCGTAGCATTGCGGGCAACCCGGGCTACCGTCGTGCGGTTGTTTGTACCCCGCGGTCCCGGTCGCAACGCCGTTAGGCTCGTCGGTAGGGTACATTCGACCACCACCTGCGCGCCGGTGTACGACGCGGGGACGGGCACTGACCAAGTACCGGCCGTTCCGGTGGTGACCGTTCCGAGCACGGCTTCGTTATCGCCGTAAACGGTGACGGTGGCCCCCGCCAATCCAACCTCAGCGAAGCGGGTCTGGATGCTGGCCGAAACACCACCACTGCTGGTGAAGGTATTGTTGACGGCTGGGTCAGCTACTCCGTTCATTTTGAATTCCCGGTAGACTGTTCCACTCACCTGCGCGTGCGCCTGCTGAGCCGTCAGCAGAAACAGCAAAAACCCCGACAGGAGTATGGAAACCAACCTAAGCGTGTTTGCGGTAGATGTACGCATAGTGAAATGGATACTATAAGTGGAAAGAGCGTTCAGGCGTGACAGTAACCCAGCTTAGGCCCAAGCGCCCGCCGGACGAGTGCCCCCGAAGCGGTGTTACCGAGCCGGGGCAGTCATAGCATTGGTCCGTATTGAATACCGGCGATTCCAACCGCTCATTCCGAGCGGGCCGAATAGAATCGACGACGATAGCCGTAGCGAGGGTGATATGGCGCATAAACCCGAAGGCAACTTGTTCGGGCGTATGACTACTAAAACTGTGCCGTTGACGGCAGTAAATGAGACAAATCTTTTAGTAACGAATCAAAAACACATAGATAAGCGTGTATACCTATTTATTTGCAAACAAACTGTTTACCATATTGCGTATATAAGTAAACTATTGAAAAAGTTGCCAGACAGCCGAGGGGATCGTTGGGTTTGGTATAATTTGTGATAAGCAACGTGCCCCAACCCAACCCGCGTTGTCTTTCGTAATCGTAAGCCAATATCATTCCAATCCGCGCACCAAGGCCGGCTACCGAGTCGAAAAACCGACGCTTCGCCCGTGCGGACAAACAAAACGGCCCCGAAGCCATTGCCCCGGAGCCGTTTGTTTGTCCGTATATATATACACCCCCGCACTACCATTGGGTGATGCGCCCAGCTTACTGCCGCGTTACTTTGCTCGCGCCGGACGTTTCGGAGTCGAGCGAACCCACTTCGCCCAAGTCGGCGTGGCTGGCTCCGCTGGCGTCGACCGATGCCCGGTCCACGCGCATACCGGTAGCCTCTATTTTGCTGGCTCCGTTCAAGCCGGCTTCCAACCGACTGGCGTGGCCCCGCAGCACGGCGTTCGATGCGCCCGATAAAGAAACGTTCAGGTTGTTTACTTCACCGTCGAAAACCGTCCGGCAGGCTCCGTTTAGTTCGAGGTCGAGATTGGCAAAGTCACCAAACCCGGTTAAGCTGGCCTTCGACGCGCCCGATAGTTTAAGGGCGTCAATGGCCGGCACCGTAATCGTCAGGCCGATGCGCTGGCGGTTGCCCCAGTCAAACACGCCCCGCCGGTCGACCGATACGTTGAGGGTATTGCCATCCACGTCGACTTTCACATCGTCTAAATCTTCTTCGCGGCCGTCAGCGACGACTTTGTAGGTCTCGCCCCGCCGAAAGCGCACTACGAACGCGCCCCCCACGTCAACTTTGGAAAACTTGCCGACCGTAAACTGGCGGGTGTTGGAGCCGATGTCGTCGAAGTCATCGCCCAGTTCGCCCGCTACGGCCCCCTGCACATCGTCTGTCAGATCGGTCACGTCGTCGTCTTCGCTGTCGTTGTCGCGGTCTTTCTCGCGGGGGTAATTCAGGCACACCAACTGCCCGGCGTCCGAATCGGGCGATTTCGTAAATTTCCAGAGACTCGACCCCATCCGGTTCAGTTCGCGCTCACCGAATTCGTTGCGGATGTAGCGGGCGAAGCCGGCCGTCATGCGGAACGGTTTTTCGTAGGGAATCAGCACGTCCATATCTAAATCCTGCGCCCGGAAGCGCGACCGCATTTCCACCGCATCGTCGAAGCGCACCGTCGAATCCTGAACCACGTACGAGTACTTCACCAAACGGGCGTTGGCCTGGGCTTCGGCGCGGGTGCTGCCCTGCGCCCGGAAGCGTTGCACGAGATTGAGCGTAGTCCCGTCGTAGCCTTTCAGTTCGATCGACGGCCGCGTTCCCCAATCATCGTATTCGTCGTCAACATCGTTGAGCGCGAAGGTCGGCACGCTTCCCGACACGTTCAGCACCTTGGTTTCTTCAACCGTGCCCCGGCGCTGGAAGCTGTTAATCAGGGGCGAAACGGTGCCTAAAAACACCACCAAGCTCACCAACCAGACGCCGGCCAGCGTCAGGGCCGTCCGGCCGCTCAGCACCGGGCGCGTAGTGATC
>CAXUEB010000274.1:630-1921 GCA_964249775.1 uncultured Spirosoma sp. | reverse complement strand
ATGATACCCACCGCGAAGCCCGACAGCACCATCGGCACCGTCACGTCGGCCCGAATCAGTTCGGCTGGAAAACCGCCGGGACCAATGGCCGTGCTGGACCACAGTCCAATGGCCGCCCCCAGAAAGGCTAAGCAGGCAACCATGAACGCAAACGCCAGCACCAGCAGCAGAATACCCGCAAACACCCGAATGATGGCGACGATGCCGTTGAGCAGCGGTCCCAGTGCGCTGCTTAACCCGCCGATGATGGTGGCGATGGCGCGGAACGGAAACAAGAGCACACGCGTCAGGCTGCTTTCCTGGTTGGGCGCTTCGTTGATGTTTAGATTTTGCTTGATGCTCGACTCGATGTTGGAAAGCGTGATGGGCTGGCCCTGCATTTCCATTTTCTCGGTCAGCGTGTTGGCCGGGGGCGAAATGGCCCACAGGACAATGTACAGCAGCAGGCCAGTGCCGAAAAATACAATGCCCAGCACGAACAGCAGCCGAATAATACCCGTGTCGACGCCAAAGTAGGCGGCAATGCCCGACGCCACGCCCCCCAAAACTTTGTCTTCGGGATTGCGGTAAAATTTCTTAACGGTTTTATCGTCCTCAATCGTACCGATGCCCGGCAAGGCAATCCACATGGCGATGTAAACCACGACCGTGAAGCCGGCCAGCGAACCGGCCGCATCATCCGGGCCGTCCGTTGCGCCCACCAGCGTCGGCAGACCAACAACCAACAGTACAAACAGCAGCCGCACCCAAACCACGTCCACGTTGAAATAATGCGCCAGGCCGGCCGCCACGCCCCCCAGCGTTTTTCGGCGTAAATCGCGCACGAGCCGGCGTGGGTTGATTGTCGTACCGGCTCCAGCGCGTGGGCCGTAGGCACCAGCCGCCGAACGACCCGGTTGACTACCACCAGCGGACCGGCCGCTGCCCACCGTGGTGGCGGAATTACGCCCACCGGTGCTGACCAAGATTTCTTCTTCTTCGACAGCCTCAAAGTCGGCGACGGTGCCCATGGCTGCCACCAGTTCGTTGACGTCGTCGAGCGACACTACTTGTCGATCCGTTGTTTTGAGTTTGGCGAGGAGTTTTTCGGCGATGCGGTTTTCGATGTCGGTGACGATTTCCTGGCTGTCTTCGTAAGTGGAAAAATATTGTTGCACCGACGCAAGGTAATTTCGGAGTTTGTCGTAGCCGTCTTCTTCGATGTGGAAGATTGAGCCACTAATGTTGATGCTGATGGTCTTTTTCATGGCGAGTGAGGAGAATAGGTTAAGCGTTGGTTTGTGGATTAACG
>CAXUEB010000274.1:0-620 GCA_964249775.1 uncultured Spirosoma sp. | reverse complement strand
CACCATCGGCGCGGATTCAACGGGCGTCGAACCGTTGACTGGTTTGCGGTACTGGTCGGTCTTGCCAATGATGTGGTTGACCGACTGGGCCAATTCCTGCCAGGTCTCGTTGAGCGCGTCCAAGGAAGCGCGGCCGAGGTCGGTTAGGATGTAGTACTTACGCGGTGGCCCCGACGTCGATTCGACCCATTTGTAGTCGAGTAGCCCCGCGTTCTTGAGCCGGGTCAGCAGCGGGTACAGCGTTCCTTCCACGACCATGATCCGGGCGGAGGTGAGTTCTTCGAGCATATCAGAAGCATACACTTCGCCCCGCGATATAATGTGCAGAATGCAGAATTCCAGAATGCCTTTCCGCATCTGCACCTGTGCGTTTTCGATGTTCATTGGCGTAGTACGTTAAAAACCATTGACAAGGGCCTGTCGTAGAATCCGGTCCAGGCTGCCTTGCTTAGCGGGGGATTTTGCTAAATTTATGAGCAAAGATAATTCAAGGTACTATGCGATACAAGGTACTTGGATAGATTGATTAGTGAGAATCGGATCAACGGTCAAAATATGGTGACAGATGGTAAGTGTCGCTCGTTGTTCCGTCAACCCGTGCCGCTTGACAAGTCAGTAAT
>CAXUEB010000273.1:1782-7502 GCA_964249775.1 uncultured Spirosoma sp. | reverse complement strand
TTGGATATCTATCCAACATATATTGAATCTCTTGAGGAGTGACAATTTTTACGTTAATGACTCTAATTATACGCTTTACGTCCCTCGTAAGATTTACATTGTAACTTAGTGAATTTAAAGATTTAAAGCTGTTCGAAACTTCTGTAATCCACTTCTCTAAGTTTTCTTCGTTCATAATATTCTCATGATATGATCTGATTAGTTTTTTTGTAGTATTAGTGAAACCACTTGATGACACAAAATAATATTGAAATTCATTAATATTATTAGCTAAACTCGTATCAACTAATAGATTTAAAGCGAATTTTATAACTTCTTTAACAAAAGAGGGTTTGTCAATATTAGTTTTTATCTTTTTACACTGTATCAAGCCATTATCACTTCCCTTATAAGATAGTACAACATCCCTTCCCTGCTCAGCAACTCCATTCATAAGTTGAACGCTATCAAATGTATCTTTTACATAATCATCATTACTTTTCACCATTTCCATAAATAATAGATAGATCATCACTTCGAATTCTCTATCACTAAGAGAGTTAAAAGGATATAGATCGGTTGTATACGAGGTAAGTTTATTGACCTTGTTCAATTCTAATTCTATTGATTCAGCGTTGATTGGGTTATGGTCTTTCATAAGGATTGGTCTACATTGTCGACGCAATAATAATATATGTTTATTATAATGCAAAAAAGCCCCCGCCGTTACCAGCAGGGGCCTTCTTATATCGCTCAGCTTCCGGTGCGCCGGTCCGATTACTTCACTTCTTCATACGGCACGTCGGAGACGTTATCGCCGGTGGGTTGGCCCTGAGCACTGCCGTTGGCCGAGCCGTTGCCGTTTGCGCCGTCGAAACCGGCACCGTCCATCGGGTTGGCACCCGCGCCGTTGGTGGCGTTGTACAACTCCTGCGAGGCCGTGGCCCAGGCGTTGTTCAGGGCTTCGAGGGCGCTGTCGATGGCCGCTACGTCGCGCGAACTGTGGGCGGTGCGCAGACCCGCGAGGGCCGTTTCGATGGCCGTCTTATTGCCTTCCGACAGTTTGTCGCCGTAGTCCTTCAACTGCTTTTCGGTCTGGAAAATCATCGAGTCGGCCGCGTTGACTTTCTCAATCTTCTCGCGCTCGGCTTTGTCGGCGGCTTCGTTGGCTTTGGCTTCTTCGCGCATCCGGTTGATTTCGGCGTCGGTCAAACCGCTGCTGGCTTCGATGCGAATCTTCTGCTCTTTGCCGGTGCCTTTGTCCTTGGCCGTTACGTTCAGGATACCGTTGGCGTCCACGTCGAAGGTTACTTCGATCTGCGGCACCCCGCGCGGAGCGGGCGGAATGTCGGACAGGATAAACCGGCCCAACTGACGGTTTTGCTGCGCCATCGGCCGCTCACCCTGCAAGATATTAATCTCGACGCTCGGCTGATTGTCCGATGCCGTCGAATACGTTTCGACTTTCTTGCTCGGAATGGTCGTGTTGGCTTCGACCATCTTGGTAAACACGCCACCCATCGTTTCGATACCCAGCGAGAGCGGGATCACGTCGAGCAGCAGGACGTCCTTTACCTCACCCGTCAACACGCCACCCTGCACGGCGGCACCAATGGCCACGGCTTCGTCGGGGTTGACGGCTTTGGAAGGCTTGCGGCCGAACAGCTTCTCCACTTCGTCCTGCACCTTCGGAATCCGGGTCGAACCACCCACCAAGATCACCTCGTCGATCTGACCGGCCGACAGACCCGAGTTTTTCAGGGCACGGCGGCACGGCTCCAGCGACCGCTGAATGAGCGAATCGGCCAACTGCTCGAATTTTGCGCGGCTCAGCGAACGGACCAAGTGCTTCGGAATGCCGTTGACCGGCATAATGTAGGGCAGGTTGATTTCGGTCGCGTTCGAGCTGGACAGTTCAATCTTGGCTTTCTCGGCGGCTTCCTTCAGGCGTTGCAGGGCCATCGGGTCTTGCCGCAAATCAATGCCTTCGTCTTTCTTGAATTCGTCGGCGAGCCAGTCGATAATTACCTGGTCGAAGTCGTCACCACCGAGGTGCGTATCGCCGTCGGTCGATTTGACTTCAAACACGCCGTCGCCCAGTTCGAGAATCGAAATATCGAACGTACCGCCACCGAGGTCAAATACGGCAATCTTCTGATCCTTGTCGGTCTTGTCTAAACCGTAGGCCAAAGCAGCCGCGGTCGGCTCGTTGATAATGCGTTTAACGTCCAAACCGGCAATGGCACCGGCTTCTTTGGTCGCCTGCCGCTCGGCGTCGTTGAAGTAAGCGGGCACCGTAATAACGGCTTCCGTAACGGTTTGACCGAGGTAATCTTCGGCGGTCTGCTTCATCTTTTGCAGAATCAGGGCCGAAATTTCCTGGGGTGTATATTGCCGGTCGCCAATCTTCACGCGGGGCGTGCCATTAGGGCCGTTCTCGACGTCATAGGCGACGTTTTTGGTTTCGTTCGTTACCTCGCCGAAGCGTTTCCCCATGAAGCGCTTAATCGAGGAAATTGTATTTTTCGGGTTGGTGATGGCTTGCCGTTTGGCCGGCGCACCGACTTTGCGCTCACCGTTGCCGTTGTCCATAAACGCAACCACCGACGGCGTCGTCCGTGCCCCTTCCGAGTTAGGAATCACAACCGGCTCGTTGCCTTCCATAACGGCGACGCACGAGTTGGTGGTGCCTAAGTCAATTCCAATAATCTTTCCCATAACGGATATGCTCTATTGTGGTTTAAGGTCTCTAATGTCAATGTTCCTGACAGACATCTTCTTCATATCAATACCAGTGCCAGCCCCGCCAGCCCCAGTTTTCTGTGACAGATTGACAGGCAAAACTGACTAAACGACCCAACCAATCAATTTACGTTACCGAGAAGCGTCATTCTTGCCCGTTCGTCCTTACCTTTACGACTCGAACTGAAATCCTCATGCGTCGGGCATTAGCCAGTATTCTGCTGTTTGCCGTGCTGCTGCCCAGCATCAGCCCGTGGGGAACGATTGCCCATTTCCACCTCAATCGGGACTCTATTGCCCGCGTTCTCTGCGAAAACCGCGACCGGCCTCAACTCCACTGCGATGGGCAATGCTATTTGGCCAAAAAACTGGCCGCTCGTCAGCAGCAACGGGATCAGGAAACGACCGAACGAATTCGTAATCTGCCCCTGATGCAGTGGTTTTTCGCCGATCCGGTTGGGTTTACGTTCGCGGACGTCCCTAACCCGGCTTGGCAGGTTGCTCCTAATCGAGCAGGCGTCCTCAGCTTTCACGCCGTTCCCCGGCCGACCGTGTTTCAGCCGCCCCGCGTCTGATTTATCTTTTTCCTGATTCGCTTCTTTAAGCCCTCTCGTCATCGCAGCCACCGCTGCGCTTGCTGCGCGTGCGTTCCGTACCCAACCCGTGGGCCGGTCTATGGCTCGTTTACCTCACTCGGTGACGTCGTTGTTTGTCAACGACGCTCCTATCCTATCTGTAACCGAATGAACCGATTACTGCTTATACTTTGTCTTTTTACGTTCAAGGTCATGAACGCGAATGCGCAGTCGGTGCGGGGAACCGTGTCGGCGCAA
This sequence comes from uncultured Spirosoma sp., assembly GCA_964249775.1. Lineage (GTDB taxonomy): Bacteria > Bacteroidota > Bacteroidia > Cytophagales > Spirosomataceae > Spirosoma. The sequence continues at coordinate 3,948 of CAXUEB010000273.1, read as the reverse complement.
CCGGGCGAACCCATTCCGTTTGCCAATGTGATCGTGCTGAATTCCGCGAAGGCGGCCGTCAGCGACCGGAACGGTCAGTTTACGGTATCGCTGCCCGCCGGGACGTACCAGCTTGCCATCAGCGCCGTGGGCTTTGCGTCGGTTATTGAGTCCGTCAAACTCACGAATGATGAGTCGGTTTTGCTGAACGTGGTTTTGTCGGAACAGGTTGGCGCGCTGGACGAAGTCGTCGTCACGGCCGATAAAACCGAGACGGACGTTCAAAAAACGCCGGTCGCTATCAGTGTGCTGAACGCCCGCCAACTGCGGGAATACCGCGCTTGGTCGTTCAGCGACGTGAGCGCGCTGGCTCCGAGCCTGCAAACCGTTGAGCACGGGGGCAGCAGCAGTTCGCTGTTCATCAACGTCCGGGGCGTAATGGGCCTCCACAGTCAATCGGCCGTGGCGACGTACATCGACGGAGTCTACCAGTTCGAGTCGTTTTCGGTGCCCCTCCAGTTCAACAACGTGGCCCGCATCGAGGTGCTGCGCGGACCGCAGGGTACGTTATACGGCCGGAATGCCTTCGGTGGGGTTATCAACATCATTACCAAAAAACCCGGTAACCGCCCCGAAGCGTACGCGCAGGCCGACGTGGGGAACTACGGACAGCAGCGCTACAACCTCAGCGTCAGCACGCCCATCGTGAAAAACCGGCTCTTTTTGGGCGTATCGGGTCTGTTTAACCAGCGGCAGGGCATTTACACCAACACGCTGACTAACCAACCCTTCGACCGGCCGCAGAGCATCGCCGGGGGCCTGAATCTGCGGTACGTCGGGTCAGACAAGCTCACCATCGACCTCAACGGCCGCTTCGAGCGCAACGAAGATTTGGGCAGTTACCCCTGGGTGACGTCCGACAGCGCCTTGTTTGCCCGGCCCTACGAAGTGGCCCGTAACTCGACCAACAACGAACGGCGCGACAACGTGAACGTATCGCTGAACGTCAACTACCGAACGCGGTCGCTGGTGTTTACGGCTATCAGTGCCTACGTCGGCTATAAACGCTGGTTCCCCGATCTGCTCGATACCGATTTCACGGGCGTCGATCGGATTCGGGTGCAGAACGACAATAACATCCCGACTTATACGCAGGAGTTGCGCGTGGCGTCGAACCCGTCCGGTTCGCCGAAACTGAACTGGACCGTCGGCACGTATTTGTGGACCGCGCCGGGTGGTTTGAACCTCAACACGACGTACCAGACCCTGCCCACGGGCCGCTCGACGGCCTACCGGAACACGACGTTCGACAACCGGGGCCTTGCCTTTTTTGGGCAGGCTACCTACGCGCTGACGCCCCAACTGGCCCTGACGGCGGGGCTGCGCTACGACGCGGAAGAACGGGAACTCACGCAGTCGCGGCAGACGGTGCTGGCTAACGGAACCGTTACGCAAAACGTATTGCCAACCGAGTTCAGCACCCGGTTCGGAGCCGTTACACCGAAAGTAACGCTGAGCTATCAGGCAACCGACAACACGCTGGCGTACATGCAGTTTGCGCGGGGGTTCCGGGCGGGCGGCCTGAACGTCTTTGCGCCCAACCCGGCCGACGTTCCCTTCGGACCGGAGTATTCCAACAACTACGAAGCGGGCCTGAAAAATACCTTGTTCGCCAACCGGCTCCGGCTCAACCTAACCGCGTTTTACTTGGAGCAGCGTAATCAGCAGATCAACGTCGTCGAGAACGGGTTTTTCCTGACCCGCAACACGGGCGAGATGAATAACTTGGGCGCGGAAATCGAGTTGATGGCCCTGCCCGTTAAAGGGCTGCGGGTTGAATGGAACGGGAGTGTAAGCCGCGCCCGCTACGTCCGGCTGCTGACGTTCTCGGGCGGAGCCAACCGCGATTTCGCGGGGAATCAAGCCTTATTCAACCCCAACGCCGTTTCGTTTCTGGCGGTGCAGTACACCCGCCCGCTCGGCAACCGGTGGGCCGCGTTCGTGCGGGGTGAACACCGCTACACGGGGGCGTACTACCTCAACTTCGACAACGTCATCCGGCAGTCGCCGTACCACCTGTTTAACGCGCGGGCGGGCGTCACGTATGGCCCGTACGAACTGGCCACTTGGGGCCGTAACCTGACCGACGTGCGCTACCGCACCTGGGCTACGGGCGTGTTTCTGCTC
>CAXUEB010000273.1:0-1772 GCA_964249775.1 uncultured Spirosoma sp. | reverse complement strand
CCGATTTATGTCGGCTTTACAGCCATGAATTTTATACGATCTAAGCCAACGCGTTAAAACGCAACAGCATGTTCATGCGGAAAATCGTCAACAAATCCGTTCTGCTTATTGCCTTCCTGTTCGCTGGGGGCGGGTTCGCGCGGGCGCAGACAACCTTAAAAGCAACGCCCGAACAGCCGCTGAACGTGGCGTTCTGGGTGTTTCCGGGTGTGGTCAACCTCGACCTGACGGGGCCAATGGAGGTGTTTATCAAAGCCAACCGGATGACACGTGGCGCGTACCGGCTCTACACCGTGGCAGTGGCCGATACGCTGCTGCCGACCGAGCGGAGTGGCCTGCGCATCAAGCCCGATTTTACGGTGGACAACGCGCCCGCGCCCGACATCCTGGTGGTGCCGGGGATGCCCAACTCGATGACGCAGCCAGTGCTCACCGACCAATCGTTGCTGAATGGATTGCGGGCGTTGGCCGGGCGGTCGAAATCGCTGCTGTCGATTTGTACGGGTGCGCTGCTGCTGGGTCAGATTCAAGCCCTCGACGGCCGGCGGGTGACGACCCACTGGGCCGTCGTTGATTCGCTGGCCCGGCGGTTTCCCAAAGCCAGCGCGGTGCGGCAGGTTCGCTACGTACAAGACGGCAACCTAACGACCACCGCCGGCGTAACGGCCGGTATCGACGGTGCCCTGCGGTTGGTGGAGCAGTACAGCGGCACGGCCGTTGCCCAGATGGTGACGCGGGCCATGGAATACTCACCCCAGCCGCCGTTCAGCGCGGACCGGCTCGGAGCGAACCGGCCTAAGATGGCTTATCGGGGGCGTCCGGTGCTATCCGCCCCGAAGTCGACGGGTGCCTTAAAAGCGCCGGTAAAGGCGGGGCCGGGCGGAATTATTGTCAATTCGACGGACCCGGTCTGTCAGATGCGCGTGGCCGCAACCACCACGCATCGCCATACGCACCAAGGTAAAACGTACGGCTTCTGCTCGGCCGGCTGCCGGGCCGTGTTTGCAGCAAATCCGCTCACCTACGCGAAGTAAGTGCAGACCGCCAGGGTGCCAGGGTATTCATACCGGCTACTAACGAATGGTATAAACCAAAAAGGACGGGTCAGTGCCCGTCCTTTTTGGTTTGCTTACCGGTAGCGTAGTCGTTACTTTCGCACCACCACGCCCGCGGCAATGCGGCCCCCGCTGTTCCCCGACGGCTGCGACTCCTGGTCGTCGGCGTTCGAGTGAATAATCTGCGTTGAGCCGTTGGCGTCGAACAAGGTTTTCGGCCCGTCCGTCAGCGTAATGCGGTCGGTATCGGTGCCGTCCGCTTTGATGACGATGTTGGCCAAATCGCCGTTGTGCGCGCCCCCGTTGGCTAAGTTGCCGAGGCCGTGGAGTTTGGCATCCGGGTTGTAGTGCTCGCCGGCCGTCGAAAATGGGGGGTTAGCCCTGGGATCGGCCACGCCCACCTCGTGGAAGTGAATGCCTTTTTCGCCCGCTGGCAAACCCCTGACGTTGACGACTAACCGCACGACGCCATTCGCGTACTCGGTTAGATCGGCCGTACCGACGCTGACCCCGCTCGTGTTGATCAGATTCACCGTAGCCGCGGCCCGTTGTACTTCATTGTGGTCGGTGCAACCGGCCAGTAAGCCGGCGACGACCAAACTCATACCGCCCCAGAGGAGTCGGGCGTTTACTGATTTACTTAACATATGGATGGTTGGTTAATTTAAGCCTTTCGTTTGACTAACCGCTTAGCGTCCGCCGAGAATGCCACCCAGC
>CAXUEB010000272.1:5931-7511 GCA_964249775.1 uncultured Spirosoma sp. | reverse complement strand
GGCGACGGCTCGCGCATCGTCTACTCGCCAGGCCGCGCCAACGGCGATGGCGGCTTTGGCAATGGTGGCGATAAGCGCGGGTTTGCCGCCCGTTACGCCCGACGCCTGATTGGGCTGTTGCAGCGAGTGCGTACAATCCATTACGACCGGAACACCGTGGGCCTGCATGGCGGGCAGGTTGCGGTAGTCAACCACCAAGTCGCCGTAGCCAAACGAGTTGCCCCGGTCGGTTAAGAACACCGTTGCGTCGGGGTTGGTAGCCCGCACTTTTTCGACGGCAAAGCCCATGCTTTCGCCCGACAGGAACTGCCCTTTCTTGACGTTTACCGCCCGGCCAGTTTTGGCCGCAGCTTCGAGGAGTTCGGTTTGGCGGCACAGAAACGCCGGAATTTGCAAGACATCCACGAACGGCGCGGCCATCGCAGCCTCGTCCGACTCGTGGATGTCGGTCACGGTCGGCACGTCGAACGTGTCGCCTACTTCCTTCAGGATCGACAGGGCCAGTTCGTCGCCGATACCCGTGAACGAGTTGAGTTTGGTCCGGTTGGCTTTGCGGTAAGAGCCTTTAAAAATGTAAGGTATCTGAAATTGATTGGTGATGGTAACGATGCGCTCGGCAATTTGCAGAGCCATGTCGCGCCCTTCGATGGCGCACGGCCCGGCCATCAAAAAGAAGCGATTGCTGCCGGTATGTTTTAACTTGGGAATCTGCATAGGGGTAGCTTGGTTTTACGGTTACAAAAGTGCGTAAAACCAACGAACTGCCCGCTAAGCGACTGCGTGTGTGCCCTACATAAAGGAATTTATCTTTAATAAGTCTGTGATAATGAGTAGGTTACTGCGAGATTGCGGTTGGTGAAGGCAAGGTTACGTCTCAAAAATTTGTTTGACAATCCCGTACTTAATCTGTTTCTTTGCGCAGTTTTTTAACCCCAACGGACTACTAAAATGTCAGAAATTTCACAAAAGGTCAAGAACATCATCGTCGAAAAACTGGGTGTGGAAGAGTCGGAAGTAACGCCGGAAGCCAGCTTCACCAACGACCTGGGCGCGGATTCGCTCGACACGGTTGAGTTAATTATGGAGTTTGAGAAAGAGTTTAACATCTCGATTCCGGACGATCAGGCCGAAAACATTGGTACGGTGGGTCAGGCAATTGATTACCTCGAAAAGAACGCGACGACCTAACGCAGGCCCCGTTTCGGTGGATAAAGTTCGCCGAGGTTCCCCAAATTTTTATACGCTCACCCATCTCTTCGCAAAGCTGACTTGGCCCTCACCCCAACCAACCCGAACGCCATCAGCCCATTGCCGGGAGTCAAACCTTGTCCCGGTCTAAAATACTCCGCAGTTTCTTCGGTATGACGTTAAAACGAGTAGTAGTGACGGGTCTCGGTGCCCTGACGCCGATTGGTAATGACGCAGCTACCTTTTGGAGCAACTTGACCGCCGGCGTCAGCGGGGCCGGCCCGATCACGAAATTCGACGCGGCCAAGTTTCGGACGCACTTCGCCTGCGAAGTCAAAGGCTTGGACGTTACCCAGTTTATTCCCCGGCAGGAAGCCCGCAAGATGGATGCG
>CAXUEB010000272.1:0-5921 GCA_964249775.1 uncultured Spirosoma sp. | reverse complement strand
CGTTTACGCATTACGCCCTGATTGCCACCGATGAAGCGGTACGGGACGCGGCTCTTGACGTCGAGACCATTGATGTAAACAAAGTTGGTGTAATTTGGGGGTCGGGCATCGGCGGTCTGAAATCGTTCGAGGACGAGATGATTGAATACGGCAAAGGCGACGGCACCCCGCGCATCAATCCGTTCTTTATCGTCCGCATGATCGCCGACAGCGCGTCCGGTCAAATCTCAATGCGGTACGGCTTCCGCGGAACCAACTACGTTACGGTATCGGCCTGCGCATCGACCAACAACGCTCTCATTGACGCCTTCAATTACATTCGGTTAGGTCGCCTGAACGTGTGCGTTGTGGGCGGCTCTGAAGCGGCCGTGACGCGGGCCGGCATCGGTGGCTTCAACGCCAACCGCGCCCTTTCTGAACGTAACGATTCGCCCCAAACGGCGTCGCGGCCCTACGACAAAGACCGCGACGGCTTCGTGATGGGCGAAGGAGCTGGTGCCCTCATTCTGGAAGAATACGAACACGCCCAGAACCGGGGAGCCAAGATCTACGCCGAGATGATTGGCGGGGGCATGTCGTCGGATGCGTATCACATTACGGCCCCACATCCTGAAGGGTTGGGTGCTTATTTGGGCATGAAAGACGCTCTCGAAGACGCCGGTATTCAGCCGACCGATATTGATTACATCAACACGCACGGAACGTCGACGCCCATCGGCGACCCGCAGGAATTGAAGGCGATTTACAAACTGTTTGAAGAGCACGCGTTTCGTTTAAACATCAGCTCAACTAAGTCGATGACGGGGCATTTGCTGGGGGCGGCCGGCGCGGTTGAAGCCATCGCCAGCGTTAAAGCGCTGGAGCATCAGGTTGTACCGCCAACGATTAATCTGTTCAATCAGGACGAGGAAATCGACGCCCGTTTCAACCTGACGCCTTTGACTGCGCAAGCACGGCCGCTAACAACCGTGATGAGTAACGCCTTGGTTTTGGCGGTCACAACGCCATCGTCATCTTCCGTAAACTCCGTTGAGTCGTGCAACTCGCGCTGCCCCGCAATTTCTTTAATCCGTTTACTTGGTTTCGGTCGGGCCGCGCTCGGTCGGGTCCCGGCGTTGACCCGCGCGGAAATCTGTCCCGCTCGATTGCTCACATCATCGGTGAGCGCCCTTCCAACATCGGTTTGTACCAACTGGCGCTTCGCCACACGTCAGCTTCCAAAGCTACGGCGATTGAAGGCTTTCGGGAATCAAACGAGCGATTAGAATACCTCGGCGATGCCGTGCTGGGTATGATTATCGCGGAGTTCCTATTCAAGAAATATCCGTACAAAGACGAAGGCTTCCTGACCGAGATCCGATCGCGAATTGTAAACCGGGAAACGTTGAACGGCATCTCGCGCAAGATTGGTTTAGATCAGCTAATCGAATACGATGGCAACCGCACGCGCAGCATGCCGACGCGCACATCCATGTACGGCGATGCGCTCGAAGCGCTCGTTGGGGCCGTTTACTTAGATAAAGGGTTTCGGTTTTCGCGCCGATTTGTCCTTAAAAAACTACTTTCGCACTACGACATCGAGTCGGTTGTCCAAAACAACATTAACTTCAAAAGTCGCCTGATCGAGTGGGCGCAGCGAGCCGGCAAAGAGGTTCGCTTCGAAACCTTGTCGGAAAGTGGGAGTAGTCAATTCCGGGAGTTTGTGGCTCAAGTTATCATCGCCGATGAGCCGTTTGCGACTGGCAGCGGGTACAGCAAGAAAAAAGCAGAGCAGGCAGCCGCCGAAAAAGCGCTGGAGTTATTAGAAGCAAAATAAGTCGTTTATAGTCTACATAACTTGCAGAATAATTGCTACGTAGAATAAATAGGGTTGTGACTACCTGTAATTGATTACGTTATTCGTTTGTTACTGATTGTTACCCTATCAATAAATCAACTCCTGCCGGGCGAGCCGCTTAGGTCGTTAAAAGATCCTTCTCAAGAAAGAAGAGTATTAAGTGTGGCATTTTGTCGTATCGTTGATCTACAACCAGACTTAAACTGACAGTTTGTCTTAGTTAAGTGCATGCATGGGTTTGGTACGTAATTTGAAAACGAGGTGGTAGAGTTAACCCATAAACTTTAACAAAACCAACGTACAGTCATGAATCCGTTAATGCGAACGAACAACTTGCCGTCGTTGATCGAGAACTTTTTCGGCCGCGACATGAATGATTTTTTCAATACCAACACGCCCGCCTTACACAATGTGCCGGCCGTAAACGTGGTAGAAAACGAGCACGGTTTCCGCATCGAGGTAGCCGCTCCGGGTTTGAAGAAAGACGACTTCAAGTTGAATCTAAATCACAATAACCTAACGATCTCTGCTTACCAAGAGATCAAGAACGAAGAGCAGGATAAAGCGGCCGAAAAATTCACCCGACGGGAGTTTAGCTACTCGTCGTTCCAGCGGACGTTTACGCTGCCGACTTCGGTGAATGCGGACGCTATTCAGGCCTCGTACACCGACGGCGTGTTGAAGATTGAGTTGCCGAAGCGTGAAGAAGCGAAAGTGAAGCCCGCTCGGCAGATTGAAATTGGCGGGTAACGCCCGGTTCAACTTCCCAATGATAAGCCCGCGATTGACCCAGATCGCGGGCTTTTTCACCCTAAATACCCCGTAACAAAGCCTTGTTAAATTTTGTTAAGGACGGACAGTAACCGGATTTTTCAACCGTTGCCTTCCGTTATACCAACAAGCGGGTCTCCGCAAATTACACAAAAAGAACAGCCCCCTGATTTTTCCAATTTATCATGAAAAGCAACTGGAAAGTACTGGCGTTGGTAGCACTCTTAGCGAGCGCTGTGACGTTGGCCGCTTATAACCTGCTTGGGTTCAATAAGCGTGACGTTATTTTTAATGAGGCTTCACCGGCGACTACCTTCACGGGTCGTTTGGCAGCTTTAACGGGCAACGGCTCAGCCGCGCCCGGCGATTTCTCGACGGCTGCCGAGTCGGTAACGCCGACCGTCGTGCACATTCGGACGACCATGAGCCGGTCGGTACGCACCCAGCAAGTTCCCGACATCTTCCGGGAATTCTTTGGTGATGAGTTCGGTGGTCAGGGCGGTGGACGGCCGCGTCGGCAGCAAGGTCAGGCCTCTGCCTCTGGCGTGATTAACAGCAAACACGGCTACATTGTGACCAACAACCACGTGGTGCAGGACGCTGATGAGGTTGAAGTAATTATGACCGACAAGCGGAGCCTCAAAGCTAAAGTGATTGGCACGGACCCGCTGACGGATTTGGCCGTCATTAAAGTAGAAGCCAACAATTTACCCGCCGTTACGCTCGGTGATTCGGATGCGCTTCGGTTAGGTGAATGGGTATTGGCCGTTGGTTATCCGCTCGATTTAGAGTCGACCGTGACGGCTGGTATCGTAAGCGCCAAAGCACGTAAGATTGGTATTTTAGAGCAAGACTTTTTGCGTCGGCAGGGCCAGCAGACCCGTGGAGAAAGTGGTCAAGCGTCAGCGGTTGATGGTCCGCTCGAAGCGTTCATTCAAACGGATGCGGCAATTAATCCTGGTAACTCGGGTGGTGCGTTGGTGAACCTGCGGGGCGAATTGGTTGGTATCAACTCGGCCATCGCTTCAGCAACGGGTTATTACAGTGGGTATGGTTTCGCCGTACCCGTGTCAATTGTCAAGAAAGTATCGGCCGACCTGTTGAAGTACGGTAACGTACAGCGTGGCTACATTGGCATTGTTCCCGTTGAGTTAGACAGCAAGGTTGCCAAGGAGAAAAACGTTAAAGTGGGCCGCGGTATTTACGTAAACGAAGTAACGGATAACGGAGCCGCTAAAGCCGCTGGTTTGCAGAAAGGCGATGTGATCGTGAAAATGGAAGGTCAGTCGCTCGATTCGGACGCGCAGATGCGTGAAATCATTGGTCGCCGTCGGCCGGGCGATGCCGTAAACGTAACGGTAAACCGCAATGGTACGGAGCGCGACTTCAAATTGGAATTGCGTAATCGGAACGGTGGCCGCGATGTGATTAAGAAAGCGGAGGTAACGGCCGCAGCTACCTCGGTCGGCACGCTCGGTGCTGAGTTCGAAGAGCTATCGTCGCGCGAAGCGCAGCAACTGGGCATTGGTGGTGGCGTTCGGGTTAAGAAAATTACGGACGGTAAACTGGCCGAGACGGACGTTGAAGAAGGCTTTATCATTGTTAAAGCCAACGGTAAGAATGTTCGCAATATAAAGGATTTGCAAAGCATCATGGCCAACGCTAAAGAAGGCGAAGGACTCATGTTGATCGGCATGTACCCAAACAGTTCGCGGATGTATTACTACGCGGTGCCGGTGTAAAGGGTGTAAGTAAGGTATAAAGGTGTAGAAGGAGTAAGGGGCTGACGCACGTACTTGTTGCGTCAGCCCCTTACTCCTTCTACACCTTTATACCTTAAACCTTATTCGTAGTAGTTCAACACTGGATGACCACTCTGCGCCAGAAGCTGGTCGCGCCGGAATAAGTCGATGTCGGCCGTCATCATGTCGTTGACGAGCGCAGGTAGGTCGTACTTAGGTTTCCAGCCAAGCTTGGTCATTGACTTGGTAGGATCGCCGAGAAGCAGGTCTACTTCGGTCGGGCGGAAGTAGCGGGGATCAACGCAAACTACTTCTTTGCCCACCGGAACGGAAAATTCAGGATTCGACGCGCTAACCACGACGGCAGTTTCGGTAGCACCTTCGCCTTTGAACGCTAATTCAACGCCAATCTCGGCGAACGCCATCTTAACAAAATCCCGGACGCTGGTCGTAACGCCGGTGGCAATCACGAAATCCTCGGGCGTTTCCTGTTGCAATATCAAGTACATCGCTTCAACGTAATCTTTCGCGTGGCCCCAGTCGCGCAGCGAGTCCAGGTTACCCAAAAAGACTTTGTCTTGCAACCCCAAGCCGATACGGGCAACGGCCCGCGTGATCTTGCGCGTCACGAACGTTTCGCCCCGCAGCGGTGACTCGTGGTTGAACAGAATGCCGTTGCAAGCATACATGTTGTACGCTTCGCGGTAGTTCACCGTAATCCAGTACGCGTAAAGCTTGGCTACGGCGTAGGGCGAACGGGGATAAAACGGCGTTGTCTCCGATTGAGCGTGACCCTGAACCCCGCCGTACAGCTCCGACGTTGAGGCTTGGTAGATGCGCGTTTTTTCGGTCAGACCCAATAACCGAACGGCCTCTAAAATACGAAGCGTGCCAATGCCATCAACTTGGGCAGTGTATTCGGGTTCGTCGAAGCTAACTCGGACGTGCGACATGGCACCGAGGTTATAAATCTCATCGGGCTGCACTTCCTGAATCAAACGGATGATGTTGGTCGAGTCCGAAAGGTCGCCGTAGTGCAGCTTAAACCGCACGTTGCGCTCGTGCGGATCTTCGTACATGTGGTCAATTCGCTGCGTATTGAACAGCGAACTCCGGCGTTTAACGCCGTGTACTTCATACCCTTTTTGCAGGAGGAGTTCAGCCAAGTAGGCTCCGTCTTGGCCGGTAATACCGGTAACGAGTGCTTTTTTCATAATGCGTTCTCCGAAAGGCAAGCGCCCAAATTGTACTAAATTTGACAAAAGTACGGTTTGAAGGTCACTTTTATATAATTATTTTATTAACAGGCTCCTGCGAACATCCACTTTGTCGGGTTGTAACTGCGCCGACGCGATGAACTGACGGATGGACGCGTAGTAGCGTTCGGCGTCGATTCGGCGCATGAAGTCGCCGACTTTCAGTTTGTACGTCGGCTGGTTGTAACTCAGATACGGACTCAACTCCGGAAAATTCTGGTAGATCAGGAGCTTGGCTGCGTCGGCCGCCTGCCGTTGATTGCCCACGTAGACCTGAACCCGGTAGCCGGGCGCGTAACGAACTGAACGGTTTTG
>CAXUEB010000271.1:2892-7587 GCA_964249775.1 uncultured Spirosoma sp. | reverse complement strand
TATTCATGCGGAACAACGTTGTCTGGCCCCTTTCCGTCGCTGGCCTGCTGTTCGTCGGTTTGTTAACTGCTTTTGATATTTCTTGGCCAGGCCTGGATTGGCCCGGCTTAACGAAGCCAGGTCGTTTTTGGTACCAGTTTAAGCCCACGCTGGCCGCCCACCGCCCGGCGGAGAAGCGACCGCTGCCAATTATGCCCCGCTTACGGATGCCCGCTCAACCAGTCGAGGTATTTGCCTTGTCCGACAGTGGCGAGCACTGGGTCGACAGCGTTTTCCAGACGCTGTCGCCGGAGCAAAAAGTCGGGCAGTTTTTTATGGTGGCCACGTTTTCGAACCGCCACCAGAATCACTACCAGTACATCGAGCACCTCATTCAAACCAACCACATTGGCGGATTAATTTTCTTCCAGGGCGGCCCGCACCGGCAGGCGTTGCTGACGAACCGCTACCAGGCGTTGTCGAAAGTGCCCCTACTGATTGGCATTGACGGCGAGTGGGGCTTGGGTATGCGGTTGGACAGCACGATGGACTTTCCCAAGCAGATGGCGCTGGGAGCCATTCGAAACAATGACTTAATCTACCGAATGGGAGCCGAAATCGGGCGGCAATGCCAGCGGCTGGGTATTCACATCAACTTCGCGCCGGTCTCCGATATCAACAGCAACCCGGCCAACCCGGTCATCGGCGTGCGGTCGTTCGGCGAATCCAAAGAAAACGTTGCGCTTAAAGCATCGGCGTACATGCGCGGCTTGCAGGGTACGCACGTGATTGCCACCGCTAAGCACTTTCCCGGTCACGGCGATACGAACGCCGATTCACACCATACGCTGCCAACCGTCAACCGGTCATCGGAATTGATGCACGAAGTGGATTTGTATCCGTTTCGCAAGTTGATTGCCGACAGTCTGATGGGCGTCGTGACGGGGCACCTCCACGTGCCGGTCATGGACAACACGCCCGCGCTGGCCGCGACGCTTTCGGAAAAAATTGTGACCGAACTGCTCAAGAATGAACTGGGCTTTCGGGGATTGGTCTTTACGGATGCGCTCAACATGGGCGGCATCAGCCGGTCGCCCAAAACGATGGATGTGAACCTACGGGCGCTGCTTGCGGGCAACGACATTCTGCTTTACCCCGAAAACGTTCGCGAGACCACGTTAACCATCCTGAACGCCGTGCAGCAGGGCCTGATCGCGCAGGCGTTTGTCGACGAAAAAGTCAAGAAGATTCTGCGGGCGAAGTACTGGGCGGGCCTGCACCGCTACAAACCCATTGACCTCAACGGCCTCTCGTCGGACCTTAATTCGCCCACGGCCGAATCGTTGAAGCGGGAATTGTGCGAACAGTCCGTAACGGTAGCCCGCAACGAGCAAAACCTGTTGCCGCTGGCCCGGTTGGACACCCTGCGGCTGGCATCCATCGCGGTCGGGGCCGAAGTGGGGAATGCTTTTCAAAAGACGCTGAGTCAATACGCGCCCCTGCAAGCCATCGCCCTACCCGACAAGCCCGTTTCCGAAGCTCATATCAATGATGTTCTGGCGCAACTTGGCGATGCCAACACGGCCATCGTCAGCTTTCACCGGATGAGCGAGTCGGCTTACCGTAAATGGGGCATCACCAAACCGTCGATCGATCTGATTGGTCGACTTAAGCAGCGGGGTTTGAGGGTGGTGGTAACGGCGTTTGGTTCGCCGTATAGCCTACCGCAGTTTGCCGGAGCCGACGCGCTGGTATGCGCCTACCAGGAATTCGACGAAATGCAGCGGGTAACGGCGCAGACGTTGTTTGGTGGCCTGGGGGTTCGTGGTCAGTTGCCCGTTTCGACCGGCGACTGGAAAGTAGGCACTGGTCAGTTGTTAAACGCGAACGGCCGGCTGGCAACGGGTACGCCGGAAAGCGTCGGCATGAACGCCACCACGCTCGCCAAGATCGACGGGATCGCCCGCAGCGCCGTGCGCGACCGGGTAGTGCCGGGCTGTCAGGTACTCGTGGCCCGCCGGGGTAAGGTCGTTTACAGCAAAAATTTTGGGACGCTAACCTACGCGACCGGAGCCGAGAAGGTAACCGACGAAACGCTCTACGACCTGGCATCGCTGACTAAAGTGCTCGGTACGTTGCAGGCCGTTATGGTGCTCCACGACCGAAAGCAACTCGACCTGAACCAAAAAGCCTCGACTTACCTGCCCGAACTGCGCGGCACCAACAAGCAGCACATCTCGCTTCAGGATTTGCTTTGGCACCAGTCGGGCATGGTGTCGTTCTACCCCACCACCTGGGACCGAACCCGGATGCCGGGCGGGGGCCTGCGGGCCGATTACTACGGAGCCACGCGCGACAGCCTGCACACGCTGCAAATTGCGCCGACACTCTGGGCCGTTCCAGCGCTAAAAGATTCCGTGTGGAAATGGGTCGTTCAGTCGCCGATGTCGCGCAAGACCGGCGAATCGGGTAAGCCCGCCTACGTGTACAGCGACCTAAACTTTTTAACCTTACAGAAGATCGTCGAACGGGTGGGCAAACAACCGCTGGACCAGTTCGTTGACGAGCACGTGTACCGGCCGCTGGGCCTGCACCAGTTAGGCTTTACGCCCCTGCAACGGCTGAAAGACCCGCACTGCGCGCCCACGGAGCAAGACACCTACTACCGCAATCAGTTGTTGGTTGGTACGGTTCACGATCAGATGGCAGCCGTGCAAGGCGGTGTTTCTGGTCACGCGGGTTTGTTTGGCAACGCCCACGACATCGCGACGCTGCTGCAAATGAATTTACAACGGGGGCAGTACGGGGGCGTGCGAGTTTTGCAGCCTACCACCGTGCCTTACTTCACCCAAACGCTCAGCAACCGCAGCCACCGGGCGCTGGGCTGGGACAAACCCAATCCCGATGGTCCGGCCAGCGGGTACTTAGCCGAGCAAGCGTCTGCCCGTTCGTTTGGGCACACGGGCTTTACCGGCAACGTGATTTGGGTAGACCCCAATCAGGAGCTAATCTTCGTGTTTTTATCGAACCGAATCCATCCGACTGCCGGCAACAACACGATCAACACCACTAAATTGCGCCGGCGTATTCACGAGGTTATCTACGGGGCCATTCAGTAAATCAGCCAGTGCCCGGTTAGCCGGCATGGCTCGGGCAAATGCCATCGTTTGAGAACGGTGGCATTTTTCTTGCGGGGGTAGTTCAACCTCTTTCGTCGAACAGATTGCACTATCTGTATATGAGTTGTAAATCCGTTAACTTTAGGCCAACATCCGTCGTTTTTTCGTTCGTTCTATGAAGAATAGACTGCTATACGTTTTTCTTTTTTTCTGTTTCTGTTGGTTGAGCCTTGGGACGCCCTTAACCGCGCAAACCATTACGACGACCAGTATCTCGACAAACGCCACTTGCGCGGGCACCGCGGCCGCCGTTTCGGTTAATTTTACCACAACCGGTACGTTTAGCACCACCAATACCTTTTCGGCGCAACTCTCGGGACCAACCGGCACGTTCCCGGCTACGCCCCCAGTGATTGGCACTGCAACCACGGCGGGGACGATTAGCGCCACCATTCCGGCAACAACGGCGGCTGGTTCGTACCGCATCCGGGTCGTTTCCAGCGCACCCGCCGTCACGGGAGCCGTCAGCGCAACGGTGTTTACGGTTAAAGCCGTACCAAATCCGCCCACGACTGCGCCGGTAACCGTTTGTCAGGGTCAATCGGCGGCTACGTTAACGGCTACACCCGCCAGTGGGGGAACGCTTAACTGGTACGGTACCAGCCAAACTGGGGGCACGGCTTCGTCGGCTCCGCCCACGCCCATCACGACCACGATCGGGAGCACAACCTATTACGTTAGTCAAACTGTTGACGGCTGCGAAAGCGCCCGCTCCGGCTTAGTTGTAACCGTCAACGCCGTGCCGAGCGCACCAACTGCCACCGCGCCGGCTCCGCTCTGCGAAGGCGCTGCGGCCAGCGCGCTAACGGCAACGGGTCAAAATTTACGCTGGTATGGCACGAACGCCACCGGCGGCACGGTCCAAACTACGCCAACGGTGCCGAACACCAATCTTGTGGGCACGACTAACTACTACGTCAGCCAGACCGTCAACGGCTGCGAAAGCGCCCGCACGGCCATCGCCGTGACGGTCAAACCGCGTCCGACGGCTCCGGCTGCTACACCGCCGAGCTATTGCCAAGGCCAAACCGCTACGGCGCTCTCGGCATCGGCTTCAGCCGGCGGTACGCTCAATTGGTACGGCACCAACGCAACGGGCGGCACAGCCCAAGCCACGCCAACGGTACCAATAACGAGTGCACCGGGTACGATTAACTATTACGTGGCCCAGGTAGTCGACGGCTGCGAAAGCGTTCGCACGGCCATTGCGGTGGTGACGAAACCAACGCCGGCGGCACCAGCCGTAGCCAACGCGACAGTTTGCCAAAATCGAACGGCTACCGCACTGTCGGCTCAGCCTGCTTCGGGCGGAATCATTACGTGGTACGATGTGGCAACGGGTGGTACGGCGCTGAGCGGTGCTCCGACGCCACCCACGGCCACGACGGGCAACGTCACCTACTACGCCAGCCAAACAATTAACGGTTGCGAAGGTCCCCGCGCCGGTTTGGTTGTGACCGTCAACGCGGTTCCTGCTCAGCCGTCCGTGGTGATACCGGGAGCGGTGTGCCAAGGCGCGTCCAGCCAGCCTTTGTCC
>CAXUEB010000271.1:1978-2882 GCA_964249775.1 uncultured Spirosoma sp. | reverse complement strand
GCGCTGGTACGGCACCAACGCCACCGGCGGAACGGCCCAAACCACGCCAACCGTGCCCGCTACGACCAATCCGGGCACGGTTAATTACTACGTAACCCAAACCGTAAACAGTTGCGAAAGCGACCGGGCAGTCGTTCCGGTGGTTGTGAAGCTAACGCCGGCGGCTCCCACCGTTTCGGCGTCGGCTCCCGATTTTTGCCAAGGTTCACAGCCACCCGTGCTGTCAGCCAACCCCATTGCCAGTGCGTCTGTATCCTGGTATTCAACTGCGGTTGGCGGTACATCGTCAACCAGCGCCCCGACACCAATCAACACGACGGTGGGCACGACAACCTATTACGCCAGTCAGACGTTGGAAGGGTGCGAAGGCCCCCGCGCCAGTTTAACCGTACGCGTTAAAGCAACGCCGGGTGCCCCAACCGTCAACTCCGTTAGTTTTTGCAACAACGCGCCAGCGCAGCGCCTGACGGCCGGCGGTTCCGCGATTAACTGGTACGACAGCAACGACCGGGCGCTCAGCGAAGCCCCGACGCCCAACACGAGTGTTGTTGGTGACCAAGTGTTTAAAGCCTCTCAAACGTCGAACGAAGGCTGCGAAAGTTCTAAAGCAAATTTGACCGTAACGATTAAGCCGCTGCCGGGTCTACCGGGCGTAGGCAATTTGCGATACTGTCAAACGCAACTCGATCAGCCGCGGCAAGATGTGTCTGCATTAACGGCAACGGGTGAAAACTTACGCTGGTTTAACGCCGACAACACATTGTCACCCAACCCGCCAACCCCAACCATTTCGCAAACGGGCGTACAAACCTACAAGGTGAGTCAGACCATCAACGGCTGCGAAGGCGGGCAGGCAACGCTCCAAGTCGAAGTCGTGACGACGCCCGCGCCCGTGGTGCCGAAG
>CAXUEB010000271.1:0-1886 GCA_964249775.1 uncultured Spirosoma sp. | reverse complement strand
TGCCTACTGCGTCGATCAGCAGGCGCTGGCGCTGGAAGCCGTCGCCGAGCCGGGAGGCCGATTGCAATGGTTCGATCCGTCAAACATTTCGCGCGGGGAGCAAGCGCCCGTTCCACCCACGCTCAACGCCAACGTTGATCCCCAGGGCGACCGGTATCAAGTTTACCAGATTGGCCGGAACGGTTGCGCCAGCGCCCGCTCGTCCATTCGGGTTATTGTCAACACCGCGCCGACGTTGGCCCTGCGGGGTTCGACCGAGCTAAACTTGGGTGAGCAGCTTCCGCTGCAACTGGTGTTTACCGGAACGGCTCCGTTTAGTTATACGCTGTCGGGTGGCCAAACCGGCGTTTCGCGCACGGCCGACACAACGATTTTTGTGCAGCCCCGCGGCAACACGACGTATCAGGTGGTAGCCGTGGCGAACGGCTGCGGGCTGGGTCTGCCGGGCAACCCGGCGACCGCCATTGTGACGGTTCGGGTGCCGACCGTTACGACCAGCGCCTTGACGACGAATACCCTTTGCGCTGGCACGCCGTTGGCGGTTCCATTCACGACGACGGGTGCGTTCACCGCGTCCAACACGTTCGGGGTAGAGCTGGTGACCGTTTCCGACACGGCCAGAAAGATTGACATTCCCCAGTCGATAACCGCCACTGGCTCCGTTCTGACGACCTTACCCAGCGCGTTGGCGGGTGGGCAGTATTACGTTCGGGTTAAGGCGAGTAATTCCGGCGTGGGCATCGTGGGCACCAACAGCCCAACGGTCTTGAACGTGCTGGGTAAGCCGGCAGCAACGCTGACCGGTACGCAAACCATCAACGAAGGCACCCCCGCCAGCCTGACGGTTACCTTGGCCGGTGCGGGACCTTGGACCTTGACCTACGCCGACAGCGTCCGCAGCTACTCGGTGACGGCAACGACGAATCCGTATCCGCTCGAAGTCCGCCCAACGCGCACGAGTAGTTACCGCCTGACCGACGTTGCGAACGTGTGCGGTACGGGTCCCGCGTCGGGTACGGCCACCGTGTCGGTCTTAGCCGTGCTGGGTCTTGACGACGATCCGCTCGAAGCCGCCGTCAGCGCGTATCCGGTGCCGACCGGCCCGACGTTAACGGTTGACATCAGCTTACCCTTGAACCGGAATCCAGCCGTACTAACCGTAACCGATTCGCGCGGTCGGTCCGTGCTTGAGCGCACGACTCGCGGTCGGCAAACCCAGCTTGACCTGAGTCGTCAGCCGGCCGGTCTGTATCTGCTGCGGGTGCGGGTCGGCGACCGGCAAACGGTACGAAAAATTTTGAAACAGTGATGTACGGTGGTTTGCGGTACGTTCGACGAATCGCGTTAGGGGTATGATGTCCGACAGCTACTTCATGGAAATTGCCCTGGGCCTGGCCGAAGAAGCCGCCGACGCGGGCGAGATTCCCGTAGGGGCGGTAGTGGTTTGTCGGAACCGAATCATTGGCAAAGCTCAGAATCAAACCGAACGCTTGGGCGATGTAACGGCCCACGCGGAGATGCTGGCCATCACGGCCGCTGCGCAGTACCTCGGCGGTAAATACTTAACCGATTGCACGCTTTACGTGACGCTCGAACCGTGTGTTATGTGCGCGGGTGCCTTGTTTTGGGCGCAGGTCGGGCGTCTCGTTGTGGGCGCTCCCGACGACAAGCGTGGCCACGGCCGGGTGCAGCCTTCGGTGTTGCATCCGAAGACGCGGTTGGAAACGGGCGTTTTGGCGGACGAAAGCCGGGCGTTACTGACGAAGTTTTTCGAGCGCCTGAGAACATAAATCGAAATGGTCTTGTTTACCCAAGCAGACAATTTTTCATTCTAACGTTTGATCCAATGGCTTTTGTCTTAGATCCACTGCCCTACCCGAGCGATT
>CAXUEB010000270.1:0-7593 GCA_964249775.1 uncultured Spirosoma sp. | reverse complement strand
GACCGTAAAAATTTTGACGATCCGGTTCTGCTCCAGGTCAATCAAACCCAGGTAGGTGTTCTGCAAAAATTCGAGTCGCTCGAAAATAAAATTGGTGTGCTCAATGAGCGAGTTGATGTCTTTGATGAGCGTGCGAAGCCGGCGCTGTTCGGCGTCGTTAAACCAACCGTCAGAGCGGATCATGGCCGAAATAACGCGCTGTTTGTCAACGACGTTCTCGCGAATGTTCATCGTCAGTTCCTGATAATCGTTGATGTTGAGCAGCATCTCGCGGTCGAGCTTAGCGTCGAGGTCGAGCATCCGGTTGATGGCTTTGATTTCGCCCGACACCAGCTATTTTAGGTCGGCGTTGCGGTACGTAAAAAGCGTATCGTCTTTGAGGATAAAACTAACCGGCACCGTTACGTAGCGCTGCTCCGGGTCGGGCACGAGGAAGTTGGAGTTGGCAATCAGGAACTCATCTTCTTCAATGTAGCGCGAACTGATCTCAATCTCCGACTGCTCCTGCTGACTCAGAAAATCAACGTCAAACTTTTCTTCGACACTTTTGATTTCGGCGGGTGTGGGGTTTTGCAGGTCCACCCACAACGTCCGTTCGGTATCGGAAAACGAGTCGATATCGCGGACTTTGCGGACGGCGGTTTCGTCTTGCTGGAAGATGCGGATCATACCAAGTTAAGTGGGCTGTTTTTCGAGCGCGAAGTTCGGCAAAAAAGGCCCATCCTGCTACCAAGCATCGGGTTAAACTGGCTGACGCGTAGGGTAGCCTGCGCTCCGAATCATCACTGGGCTGAACAAACGGCTTCGTCTACAGGTAGAAAGAAACAATTCACCTGTAAACGCCCGAATAGGTATGCGGTTTATTCCAACGAAAGTCCACGGCGTCCTCGATTACGTCAGTGGCGGGTTATTTTTGGCTTCTCCCTGGTTATTCGGCTTTGCCGATAACAAAGCCGCCCGAACGGTGCCGCTCGTAGCGGGGGCCGCGGCCCTGGGATCGTCGCTCTTCACGGATTACGAGTTGGGCGTCGTTCGTAAGATTCCTATGACGACGCACCTCGCGCTGGACGCTGCTGGCCGCTTCGCCCTGGCTGTTCGGTTTTGCCAAAAAGACGTATCTGCCGCACATGGTCTTGGGCCTGTTCGCCATTGCAGCCGGTACGCTGACCGAGAAGACACCGTCTAATTAGCGGGGGTTGCGCAACACTAAGCGGTAGCCAATTAGCCACACGGTACAGCAAAGCCCTGACTATGGAGCGTAGTCAGGGCTTTGCTGTACCTACGATTATCTCCGCCGAACGCAGCACGGACCGTAGTCGATTTCCTGGGATGGTGCTGGTTTTTGCGTACCTTCGCCCTCTTAATTTGTACCCCAAAGCCATCAGCAACCAGACCGTTATGCAGCAGAAAATCCGGCGCGAAGATGCCCTTGATTACCACGCCAAGGGGCGTCCGGGTAAGCTAACCAAGAAGGTCAACACAAATGTAATGAACAGATACACAACCGGAATGATATGCAGAACACCGATCTAACAGAGGTATTCAATCCATTACCTTGTCGGCATCAGTTTAACATTACTTCACAAATTTTGCCTACGATTGACCTGCTGAGAACATTAAACGAGAAACATCCTGATATACTAAAAGACAATCATATTGATCCTCAAGATTACCACAATGGATTGGTATTCCGATCGGCCATTGAAAGCATAAGAGGTTCGTACATAGCTTCCTCTACCCCTGGTCGAGAACGTTTTGTTAAGTCGATATTATCAGGGTTAAAGGATAAGAAACTAATTCATGATTTCGACCAGCTTTCGAGTAGTGAACGGTGGGATTTCGAAGTTTTCATAAACTCTGATCAATCTTACCTGGCAGTCATTGAAGTAAAAGGAGGTGAGGGTAACTCAATTAACATTTCTGTCAGGTCCAGGCTTGTAAAAGAATTTGGTGTTTGGTCGCATCTTGATGGATCGCTCCAACATCATCCTTCCAAGAGCGTAAAAGCAGTGATTAATCGATTAACAAACGAGTTATCAGCTCGTGGTAAACAGGTAGACATGCTCTTTATTAAAGATATTTTGTGTGGTACTCGAGCAAGACCTTGTCCCAAATATCCGGGTCGAGAAACAGAGATTGGGCTACTTACGTGCCCGGATATGTTCCTGTTCCCACAACGTGTTCCTACACTTGACGACCCTGAGCCACCCGTACACACTTTGGAGACGCTTAAAATTCCAAAGCTTTTATTATCACATTATGACATCTTAGCGAAGGATTACGATGCTCATATTTGGTATGTCCATTTAAAACTGGTCAAGCGAGACAACCGATTACAACGTATTTTCGAAGTAAAACACAAAGGCCAAACGCTTGTACGAGGCCGAGGAAAACTCTTTTCGCAAGCAGATCAATAATTATGTCTTATAGTCAACTCACTCTTTTTACAGGTGCTCAGACGATTGAAAAGCTTGATCCATCTGTTTGGCAAGGTTCGTATAACGGCAAAGAAAGCACGTTGCAACAGTTAAGTCCTTACGTCGGTAAGCTAAAAAGTGGTATGGTCAAAACCTTACTTGAACAATTTACAAAACCAGGTGATATTGTACTTGATCCTTTTTGCGGGTCAGGCGTAGTGCCTTTAGAGGCTGCTCTGTTAGATCGAATAGCTTGGGCGAACGACCTAAGTCCTTATGCGTACGCCATAACGCGGGGTAAGCTCGAAACCCCTATCTTGATAAATGAAGTTTATAAAGACATAGATGAATTAAACTCGGAGATTAAAGCCAAAGCTAAAGACATCGAGACGACAAGGGTGCCAGAATGGATTCAGAAGTTTTACCACCCTGAAACTTTACGGGAGATTGTAGTAGCCTTCGACTATTTGATAAATAATAAAAAGTATTTTTTGATTAGCTGTCTGTTAGGTATTCTGCATCATCAGCGCCCAGGATTTTTATCCTATCCTTCAAGCCATTTAGTGCCTTATTTGCGTCAGAATAAGTATCCGGCCGAACAGTATCCGCAGTACTATGCATACCGCGACTTGATATCAAGACTGATAGCCAAAGTAAAACGAGCTTATCGACGCCCTTATCTTAACCACAACTGGAAGAACCGAAACTACACCATTTGGCAAACTAATTCCATGAGTTTGCCGGTGAACGATTGCTCTGTTAGCGCTATTATATCGTCCCCTCCTTACTTTGGCGCTTTAGACTATGCCAGAGATAACAGACTTAGACTCTGGTTTTTAAGATGTAACGATTGGAAAAGCTTAGATAAATCCCTGACCGCAAACCGCCAGGTGTACATTCCTCAAATGACAGCATGCATGAAGGAAATGGAACGCGTACTTCAACCAGGTGGTTACTGCATATTAGTGTTGGGTGATGTAGAGAAGGATGGTAAAGTTTCTTACACTGCGGAGATTGTTCGAGATGTTGCCTTGGAATCGACAAACAACAGTCTTGTCTTTGATTATATATGTGATGACATAATACCCGATGACAGAAGAACAAGAAGGGAAACGAAGACCACGAGATTTGAACGCATATTAGTTATGCATAAGCGAGATATATAGCAATAAAACATTTGAGAACACCTCTTTCCGTACCTTCGCGGTCCCAACCAGTCCGACAAACTCATCAGCAACCAGACCACCATGCAGCAGAAAATCCGGCGCGAAGATGCCCTTGATTACCACGCCAAGGGGCGTCCGGGTAAGTTGGAAGTCGTTCCGACTAAAGAATACAGCACTCAGCGCGACCTGTCGCTGGCCTACTCGCCGGGCGTCGCCGAGCCGTGCTTAGCCATCGAAGCCAACCCCGACGACGCGTACAAGTACACCGCCAAGGGCAACTTAGTGGCCGTTATCAGCAACGGTACGGCCGTGCTGGGGCTGGGCGACATTGGTGCGTCGGCCAGCAAACCCGTCATGGAAGGAAAAGGCCTGCTGTTTAAGATTTACGCCGACATCGACGTGTTCGATATCGAACTGAACACGAAAGACCCCGACGAATTTGTCCGCACGGTCAAGATTCTCGAACCAACCTTCGGCGGGGTGAATCTCGAAGACATTAAAGCGCCCGAATGCTTCGCCATCGAAGAGCGGCTGCGGGCCGAGCTAAACATTCCGGTCATGCACGACGATCAGCACGGCACGGCCATCGTCAGCGGAGCCGCCCTGCTCAACGCGCTGGAATTAGTGAGCAAGCCCATCGAATCGTGCCAGATCGTGTTCAGTGGCGCGGGAGCCGCGGCCATTTCCTGCGCCCGGCAGTACGTGGGTTTGGGTGCCCGGCCCGAAAACATCGTCATGGTCGACATCAACGGCCCCTTAACCCGCAACCGCGCTGACCTCAACGACATCACCCGCCCCTTCGCGACGGATCGCGACGTGAAAACGCTGGCTGATGCGTTCGTGGGAGCCGATGTGTTCGTGGGCTTATCGGCGGGTAACTTGGTCAATCCCGACATGGTGCGGAGCATGGCCGCCGACCCGATTGTGTTCGCGATGGCAAACCCCACGCCCGAAATCGGCTACGACGACGCGATGGCCGCTCGGCCCGACATCATCATGGCTACCGGCCGCTCGGACTATCCCAACCAGGTCAACAACGTACTCGGCTTTCCGTACATTTTCCGGGGCGCGTTGGACGTGCGGGCGACGGAAATCAACGAAGCCATGAAACTGGCCGCGACTTACGCCCTGGCCGATCTGGCGAAGAAACCCGTGCCCGATATTGTTACCCTGGCCTACGGCTTAGACAACCTGATGTTCGGGCGCAACTACATTCTGCCCAAACCCGTTGACCCACGTTTGCTGGCGACGGTTGCCCCGGCCGTAGCGCGGGCCGCGATGGAATCGGGCATGGCCCGGTTACCCATCACGGATTGGGAGGGGTACGAAGGCCAACTCGCCCGGCGCTTAGGCCAAGACAATCAGATTTCGCGGGTAATTCTGAACAAAGCCAAAAGCAGCCCCAAGCGCGTGGTTTTTGCCGATGCCGAGAATCTGAAAGTGTTGAAAGCAGCTCAACAAGTTCGGGATGAGGGTATTGCGATTCCAATTCTGTTGGGTGAAGCCGCCAAGGTAGAGCAGATTATTGAGGAAAGTGGCTTGGATTTAGGGCAGATTCCCATCGTTGACCCGCGCGCGCCGGAGCAAGCCGACTTAATCGAACGGTTCGCCAACCTGTACTTCGACAAGCGCAAACGCAAAGGCGTCAACGCGGCCGAAGCGCGGAAGCTGATGTATTACCGCAACTATTTCGGCGCAATGATGGTCGAAACGGGCGAGGCCGACGCGCTTATTTCGGGGCTGACCCGCTCCTACCCCGACACGATCCGGCCGGCCCTCCAGGTTATCGGTAAGGAACCGGGCGTTCAGAAAGTGGCCGGGATGTATATCCTGCTCACCAAGCGCGGGCCGCTGTTTTTCTCCGACACGACGGTCAACTTCAACCCTACGGCCCACGAGATTGTCGAGATTACCGAAATGACCGCCCGCGCCGTTGAGCGGTTCAACATCAAGCCGCGCGTCGCCTTAGTGACGTATTCCAACTTCGGCAGCGCGAAGGGCGAGGACGCGGAAAAGATGAACCACGCGGTTGAAATTTTGCAACAAAAGCACCCCGACCTAATTGTGGACGGCGAAATTCAGGCGCACCTGGCGTTCAACACGCTCATCTTCCCGAACCTATCGGCGGCTAACATCGCCTACAACCTGATGAGCGAAGCCGCCGGTTTCGACGCCATTGGCCCAATTCTGCTCGGCATCCGCAAGCCGGTGTACGTCCTCCAACTCGGCTCGTCGGAGCGCGAAATTGTCAACATGGTCGCCATCGCGGTGGTGGAAGCGCAGGGAAAGTAAATACGTTATGCGTTATTAGCGATGCGCGATGCGTGTTGAGTAAGGGCTTAGTGCCCCGCTCATCAAGCATCGCTCATCATCGCACCGGCGACCCGGTCATCACTAAAAAATGGCACGCATCTTAACCGGCATTCAGTCCAGCGGGCGACCGCACTTGGGCAACATTCTGGGGGCCATCAAGCCCGCCATTGATTTATCGTTACTGCCCGGCAATGACTCGTTTCTGTTTATCGCCGATCTGCACTCGCTCACCAGCCTGCGCGACGGCAACACGCGACGGGAATACGTCCGGGCGATTGCGGCCACCTGGCTGGCATTTGGGCTGGATACCAGCCGGACGACCTTCTGGCGGCAGTCGCGGGTGCCGGAGCATACCGAACTGGCGTGGTACCTGAACTGCTTTACGCCCAAACCCATGCTCGAAAACGCTACGTCGTTTAAAGACAAAGCGGAAAAGGGCCTCGACGTGAGTGCGGGCCTGTTTACGTATCCGGTCTTGCAGGCGGCCGACATTCTGCTGTACGACGCCGAAATCATCCCGGTCGGCAAAGATCAGCGGCAACACATCGAGATGACCCGCGACATTGCCGGAGCCGTAAACCGGGCCGCGGGCGAAGACATTCTGGTCCTGCCCGAAGCGCGCATCGACGAGCGGCTAATGGTCATTCCCGGCATTGATGGGCAGAAAATGAGCAAGTCGTACGGCAACTACATCGACCTGTTTCTGCCCGGAAACGAGTTGTACAAGATAATCAAGAAGATTAAGTCTGACTCGACGCCCCTCGAAGCGCCCAAGAACCCCGATGCGGATATTACGTTTCAATTGTTCTCGCTGCTGGCGTCAGACGAGCAGATTACCGAGATGCGTCGGTTGTACGAAGCGGGCGGCTACGGTTACGGTTCGGCCAAGAAGGCGCTTTACGAATTGATTGTCGATAAGTACGCCACTGAGCGCGAACGGTTTAACTTCTACATGACCAACCCCGACGAGTTGGAACAGGAACTGCGGACCGGCGAGAAAAAGGCCCGCGAAGTAGCCGGTCGGACGATTCGGCGGGTGCGGGAGAAGTTGGGATTCAGTTAATTCTTGTCATTAGTCTTTCCATGCTCAACCTCGGCTTTGTGTCGGCCATTCTCGCCGACTCTGATCTCAACGGCGTACTCCAATTTGCGTCGGAACACCGGTTCAAGTGCGTTGAACTGATGTGCTGGCCCGCGGGCAACTCCGACGCCCGACGCTACGCGGGCGTGACGCACATCGACGTTGACAATCTCGACGTGGCGCAGATTCATGCCTTGACGGAGCAGTACGGCG
The DNA here is from genome assembly GCA_964249775.1 of uncultured Spirosoma sp. Classification (GTDB taxonomy): domain Bacteria; phylum Bacteroidota; class Bacteroidia; order Cytophagales; family Spirosomataceae; genus Spirosoma. The sequence continues at coordinate 403 of CAXUEB010000270.1, read as the reverse complement.
TTTCCATCTCAGGACTGGGCTACTACCCCAATCCGCTCGACCCGAACCCGGAGCAGGCCGAGTTTTACCGCGAACACCTCAAGAATATGATTCGGGCGGCCGCTAAATTGAACGTGCCGGTCGTCAATACGTTCATCGGCCGGAACCCGTCGTTGAACATGGCTGACAACCTCAAGCTGTTTGCCGAGCACTGGCCGGGCATCGTGCGGGTGGCCGAAGAGGCCAACGTAAAGATTGGCATTGAGAACTGCCCGATGTGGTTCACCGACGACGAATGGCCGGGCGGCAAGAACCTCGCCACGACGCCCGCCGTCTGGGACCGGATGTTCGAGATCATCCCGTCGCGGACGCTGGGCCTGAACTACGACCCCAGCCACCTGATCTGGCAGATGATGGACGAGGT
>CAXUEB010000269.1:5068-7595 GCA_964249775.1 uncultured Spirosoma sp. | reverse complement strand
GCGTTCCCTACCCCGTTTTCTTTTTTTTTCTGATCACCGGGCTGGTGTTTATCCTGCTGCGCTACAACGTCATTGGGCGCATCCTGACCGCCATCGGCAGCAACGAAGAAGCCGTGCGGCTGTCGGGCATCAACGTAGACAAGTTCTATTGGGGTGTCTACGGATTTTCGGGTGCCATGGCGGCTACGGCGGGCATTATCACCGTGGCCCGCACCGGCATTGGCTCGCCGGTTATCGGCATCGGTCTCGAACTCGACGCCATTGCGGCCGTCGTGGTGGGCGGGGCCAGTTTGAAAGGCGGTCGGGGTTCGGCCATCAACACCTTTCTGGGCGTCATTATCTTGGGCATGATCGGCAACATCATGAACCTCAAAGACGTACCCGCCTACCCGCAGCAAATCATCAAGGGCGTGATTATTATCCTGGCCGTGCTGCTACAGCGCTTTCAGAAATAGAAATTAGACCGCAAAACAACCCGACGGCTCAACGGTTTGCCTGCCTGTTCTGCTTTACTATCCTCTATGACAGCTTCCTCATCCGTAAGCCCCGAACGCATTGTTTGGGCGGATGTTCTGCGGTTCATTGCCATGTTTATGGTGATTAGCGTCCATTGTACCGATCCGTTCAATATTTCGCCGGCGGCCCGGTTAAACCCCGAATACAACTTTTGGGGCACCATCTACGGCTCGGTGCTACGGCCCTGCGTTCCCTTGTTTGTCATGCTCACGGGTATGCTTCTCCTACCGGTCACCGGAGACATTGAATTGTTTTATAAGAAGCGTTTAGGCCGGGTAATTTTCCCGTTTCTGATTTGGTCGGTGCTGTACGATTTGTTTCCGTGGTTTACCGGCGTTATCGGCGCAGACCCATCAATCATCACCCGGTTCTTCGTTTACGCGGGTGAGCACCCGTCGCAGACGTTGGGCGACAGTTTGAAGAACGTCTTGCTGATTCCGGTTAATTTCACGCCTTACTGCACCCACATGTGGTACATCTACACGCTCATCGGCCTGTATCTGTACATGCCCATCTTTTCGGCCTGGGTGAAAGACGCCACCCAACAGCAGCAGCGAACGTATCTGTTTGTTTGGGGGCTGACCTTGCTGCTGCCCTATGCCTATGAGTACCTGTCGAAATACATTTTCGGAGCCAGCCCCTGGAATCAGGGCTTCCACCTGTTTTATTACTTCGCCGGCTTCAACGGCTACCTACTTTTGGGGCATTATTTAGCGAACTACAACCGCCTACGCCCAGTCCCTACCGCGTTGATCAGCACGACCTTATTTGCCGTCGGCTACGCCATTACGTACATCGGTTTTGGGCGAATGGTGGCCGATGCCAAATCAACCGAAGAGCAGATTGAGTTATTCTTTCTCTACGGCACCCCCAACGTCGCCCTGATGACGATTGCCGTTTTTCTGGTCGTCCAGCGGGTTGTCGTCCGCAGTCCGTTCTGGATCAACACGTTCGCAACGCTGACAAAATTCGGGTTTGGTATTTATATGGTTCACTACTTTCTGGTCGGTCCCAGCTTTATGCTTGTCGACGCCCTGCGCGTTTCCATACCCATGCAAGTGCCCCTCGCCACCAGCCTGACGTTTGCGTTTGCTTGGCTGTTTACGGCCGCCGTGTTCGCGCTAATGCCCGGCAAAGCAAAGTGGCTAATGGGCTGACTCAGCCAACAACGATGGACAAGCTCACCACACGGGCCACACCCGGCCAACCCGAACGGCGCTCCACCCGGATTGGCTTTTTCATTTTCGGCTTTGCCTACGCGGCCTGGGCACCGCTGGTTCCCTTTGCCAAGGTCCGAACCCAACTTAATGATGGCCAACTGGGGCTGTTGCTGCTGTGCGTAGGCATGGGGTCGATTTTGGCCATGCCCCTGGCGGGCAGTCTGGCGGGCCGGTTTGGGTGCCGACGGGTGCTGCTGGGCGCGTCGGCGTTGATTTGTCTGACCTTTCCCTTGTTGGCGACAACCACCCATCTGGCCCTGCTCGGCCCCGCCCTGTTTCTCTTCGGGGCGGGCGTCGGCTCGGCTGACTGCGTGGCCAACATCCAAGCGGTCATCGTTGAGCGGGCAAGCGGACGCCGGCTGATGTCGGGCTTTCACGGCCTGTTCAGCGTGGGCGGCATTCTGGGGTCGGGCGGTGTGAGTGCTCTGCTGAGTGTCGGCGTGTCGCCGTTGATGGCGGGCTTAGGGGTTGTTTTCGTCATCATTCCCTTGCTACTCTATGCGGTCCCTGGCCTGCTGGCCTACGGTGGCGAAGCCAACGGCGCGGCTTTCATCGTCCCGCGCGGGGTGGTGCTGCTGATTGGCGTGCTGTGCTTCGTGGCCTTCCTGGCAGAGGGGGCCGTCCTCGACTGGAGCGCAGTCTTTTTAACCACCCAGCGGGGGTTAGACCCTGCGCGGGCGGGGATAGGCTACACCGCTTTTCGGTCACGATGACGCTGGGTCGGTTTACCGGCGATGCGGTGGTTGGGCGGCTGGGTGGCCGGACCGTATTGATAGCCGGTGCCCTGTGCG
>CAXUEB010000269.1:479-5058 GCA_964249775.1 uncultured Spirosoma sp. | reverse complement strand
CGACCATTGGCTATACCGGTATTTTGGCCGGTCCGGCCCTGATTGGTTTTCTGGCTCAGGGTACCAGTCTTTCGTCGGCGTTTCTGGTGGTGGCCGGGCTGCTGGCCGGCCTTGCTGTGAGTAGTCTTAGAATCGCGGTTTAACTGTTTACCGAACCGATACCGTGTGTTCCATTAATCAAGTACGTTTTGCCCGACAAATAGGTGCCCCTTTGTGTTAGCCAGTTAGGCAGATCAAGGATCGTTACCATCAGCGGGAGGCTAACTACGGCTGGCTAAGCATTCGGTTCGCCTGCAACCGCAACGGCGGACCGGGCAAGGTGGCCGACCTGCTGCGGCTGTTAGTGGTTGATGAGGCCACTTCCCAGAGAGACTTGGTCCAGGCGCTGAACTACTTTCGAGACCATAAGGAATTTGGTCGGAAAAGGTGCTAGCCTGCGCCCTGCTGCACTCCTCCTCTCGTAAGCCCCCAAAGCGGGTTGTGGGGCGGGTTCTCTCGTTTTATACCCTACCCCCCGCTGACGATCAACCGCTGATAATCAGGTACGGCCCCGGATTTACCGTAGATTACCGTTGCCAGTGTCGTCCGGCTTTCTTTGCTATTGACCAGCCCGGCTTTAGCCTTATTTCTTTACCCGCTCGCTCACGACGGCCGCTACTTCTTTCAGCAGAAGCGGAAAAGCTGGTTCGGCCATGCCGCCGTGGTCAAAGCCTTCCAGTTCGTACAGCCGCGTCCGCTGGTGGCCCGACAACTTCATCATGCGCAGCAGGTACGCGTTCTCTTCGTAGCGCCCCAGGAGTTCCTGCTCGCGGTCGCCAGTAATCAGCAGCAGCGGGGGCGCATCGGCTCGAACGTGGTAGAGGGGCGCGTAGGCGTCAATGATTGGCTGCGTGTCGCGGATACCCCGCTCCTGCCGGATGGTATAATGCGTGATGGCCTGCCCGCTGAACGGAATTAGGGCCGCAATGCGGTTGGCGTCGATTTGATGCTTGGCCAGATACTGTTTATCCAAGCCCACCATCAGACCCAGGTAACCGCCCGCCGAATGGCCGGCAACAAAAATCAGGTTGGCATCGCCCCCGTACGCGCTAATGTGGCGAAACACCCAGGCGACCGCTGCCGCTGCATCGTCTACGTAAGCGGGCGCGGTGGCTTGGGGCGACAGCCGGTAACCCACGCCGACGACTGCGTAACCTTTCTCTAAAAGCGCTTTGGGTAGTTCTTTGCGCCCACCGGTCAGCCCACCACCGTGGAACCAGACAATCGTCGCGAATGCCTTTGCCTCTTTCGGGTAATAAATGTCCAGCCGACACTGCGCCTTCATGTACGGATCGTTTTCGGCGACCGAACCGGTGTAGTACGCTACATCCCGTTCGGTGACGTACTGCGGTTGCGCCAGTACCAGCCGGCTGCCGACCAGCAGACAAAGAAGAAGCCCTTTCATGGGCGTAAAGTAACGGACTATTGGCGTAACTTACCGCCTACGCCGGACGACAAGCCAGACGCGACGCCTTGCCCGGTCGCCGTCTGATTCGACGCGTTTGCCATTACCAAGCTAATTAATTGGGTCGCCGTGCAGAATATTCCAGTACGTTTGGCCCGGCAGCACCCGATACACCGGAATCTGCACCCGGAATGCTTTGCAAAATCGTCGGATGGCTTCGTCAATTTCAGAGTGCGCGTAGCGTGACGAAAAATGACCCAGTATTAAGGTTCCGATGCTTAGATCGGCAACCTGTTGAAGGACGTTTTCGAGCGTACTGTGCCGGTTGCGGTTCGTGTCTAAGCGGGCAAATTCATCGTTCGTCAGAAATGTTGCTTCGTGAATCAAGACCTGCGTGTGATTCCAGTGCTCAAAATTCTCGACGGGCGTGTCGCCCGAATAAGCCAGCAGATTCGTTCGAATCGCGTCCGTCATGTTTTCCTTGCCAATGTCGACGGCTAATTGCCGCAGGGCCTCGCCGGATAAGCTCAGCAGGTCGGGTTTGAGCTTGTGTTTAAGTTGGTACACTTGAAACCCGACGCTCTTTACCTGCTGCGGTTCGGCCCGGACAACGTGGTTGTTGCGAATTGACTGGACAAACAAATCTTTCCGAATCGGCACGTGTTGGTTGTCGCGAATGGGATTCCAGCCGGTTTGGCCCACCCGCGCGTCAAACTGCTTGGCGAAGACTTCCAAGGCCGCGAATGAACCCGCATCGGCCGGAAAATACAGTTGCGGAAACCCTTCCCGCGCGTTCAGTTCGGCCAGCCGCAACAGGCCCGTAACGTGATCACGGTCGGCGTGGGACAAAAAGATGTGCTCAATCATGCGGGACTTTTGCAGCAGCGTAGCCGCCACGCCATCACCCGCGTCGAAAAGCAATCCCAGTTCTTCCACAAAGTACCAGGTTGCGAATAAAGCGGTGGAGTAGCCGGTTATGGTTAACGTCATTCTCTTTGTGAACAGATCGACAACGCCCCGCCGAACGGCGAGACAATTCGTAAACGCCGTGGGAAGCGAGTGGTTCAACGGGGCACTCCGGCGTCGATGGTAGGCAACAGCATACGATTAGCTAAAGAGAACGCTACGCGTCTTTGACGCACCGGAAACCCACGTGCATCAGGGCGGTTTCGGGCGAGGTAAACGAGCGGCCCGACACCCGGTAGCCGTGGCACCAGCCGGGTTCGCACAGGAACGACCCGCCCCGCTGCACTTTTTCGGTTGGGTTAACCGGCGGCTGACCGGCTACCACGTCGGCGTAGCTCTGCCGCCAGTCCTGGCACCACTGCCAAACATTGCCGGTCATATCGGTTAACCCGAGGGGCGTCTTTCCAAACTGACCCACCGGCGACGTGTAGTGAAAGCCATCCAGCACGGCATCCCGCTCGGGAAACGTACCGTTCCAGGTGTTGGCTAAGTAGTTGCCGTCGGCGGTTTGTAGCGCATTGCCAAACGGATAGCGGGAACGGCTGTTGGTGGCGTTCCGGGCCGCGTGTTCCCACTCAAATTCGTACGGGAGTCGTTTGCCCGCCCATTGGGCGTAAGCCTGGGCGTCGTTCCACGAAACTTGCGTGACGGGGTGATTGTCGGCGGCCGGGGGCTTGGTTTTGCCCTGCGGATACGCCCAGTTCGCGCCTTTCAGGAGTTTCCACTCGCCGTTAGCCTCGTCCAACACGGCCGCATCGCCAAATTTTTCGGCTTCGGTCTGGTAGTGGGTCGCGTTGACAAACCGGCGAAATTCGGCCACGGTGACCAAGTGCTCATCCATGAAAAACGGCTTGATGGCGGCCCAAACTACCGGCTTTTCGCCTTCCTGCCCGTCTTCCGCGCCAATTTGGGTAAAGCCGCCCGGCACGTAAACCATACCCGCCGGCGGCTGAGCGGCCTTGGCAACGGCGGGAATCGCTACCTCCGGTTTTTCGGCGTAAACGGTAACGGACGGAGCCAGCAAACGCCCCTTCGGTTCGCCCTGACAAGCGGCCAGCCAACCGGTTACGACAAGGCCCAGCATCAAGCGGTAGTTTCCCATTGCTTTCTGTATAAAGCGGTAAAAATAACGTAGGCAGCGGATTTTTGCGAGCAAAAGCAGGGCTTACTCCTGGTTAGTTCGTTTCTCCGGCCAGCGAACAACGGGGCTTTCGGCGTAACCGTATCGAATGGCTTTGGCCCGGAGCGTTCGGCCAGCGGGTACCGTTACGGGCCGGTGGTAAAGCTGCCAGCGTTCGTCGCCGTCGAACTGGTAGGCGATGGACGCTCCCTGGGTTGGGCAGGTAATGACCAATTCGTTTTTGGACTGGATTACCGGCGCGGCCGTTGTCGGCTGGTTGTTGCCGCCGTACATCAGGGCCACCATGTCGCCTTCCGGCAGGGCACCTTTGTCGCCAACCTCGGTCATCCAGTCGGCCAGCGCGTGGCGCATGTGCTTGAGTCGGGCCTGGTGTTCTGGCCGCCCGGCTACGTTAGTCAGTTCGTCTGGGTCGGCTTGCAGGTCGTAGAGTTCCTCAACTGGCTTGGTCTGAAACCACCGGGCCGGCACGCCCGTCAACTGCCCCGCGTCGCGCAGCCGCAGAATTTCCCGCATGAGCGGCATCTGCCGCCGGTAAGCAATGTCCTGATACTGAAGTTTGTCGGGCATGAAATTGCGGACGTAGCGGTACCGTCCGTCGCGCATGGCCCGAACCATGTCGTAGTGCTCGTCCATCCGGTCACGGGCCGCGAAGACGGCTTGCCGCGGGCCTTCCGCCCGTTGCGTTCCCAGAAACGCCCGCCCGTGCAGGTGGGCCGGAATGGGCGTTCCGGTTAGCGACAGCATTGTCGGGGCCAGGTCCACGAAGCTGTGCAGGTCCGTATCCGTCGTTCCGGCGGCCCGTTTGTCGGGGAAGCGCACCACGAACGGCACGTGCGTTCCGCGCTCGTAGAGTTCGCGTTTGAACCAGGGCAGGCCCGCCCCGTGGTCGCTGAAAAACACCACAATTGTAGTCTCCAGCAACCCGTCTTCTTCCAACTGCTTTAGGATACCGCCGGCCAGGCTGTCCATCACCAGGATATTGTCGTAGTAGCGGGCCAGGTCGCGCCGGATTACGGGCGTGTCAGGAT
>CAXUEB010000269.1:0-373 GCA_964249775.1 uncultured Spirosoma sp. | reverse complement strand
GACAACGTTGAACACCGAAAAAAACGGCCGGGCCGGGCTGCGGTCAGTCGCGCTCGGCCGGTTCCGCCAGTGGGCTTTAGAACCGTTTTCGTCCCAGGCGGTCACGGGGTTGCCGAACTGGTAATCGGTCTTGCTGTTGTTGGTGCAGTAGTAGCCATTGGCCCGCAGGTATTCGGTAAAGCACTTGACCGTCGGGGGTGGCACGGCGTCGTAATTGGGCAGATCGGGCCGTTTCAAACTGGCCGTGTTGGTCCGCATGTGGTTCGTACCAATGCTACTGGGATACATACCCGAGATGATGGCCGACCGACTCGGCGCGCAGACGCCCGCCGTCGAGAACATGCGCGTGTAGCGAACGCCCTCGCGCATGAGC
>CAXUEB010000268.1:6434-7603 GCA_964249775.1 uncultured Spirosoma sp. | reverse complement strand
ATACACGACGTTATCCCAATCGCGCTCCCATTTCTTGCGCCAGGTAAACGGCCGGTTGCAGACGGGACAAACTTTAGTCGGCAAATCCGACTTTTTGCGCATTTTCATACGTTGACAACGGTAAGACCATTTCCAAAGTTTTATAACTCTGTCTTTACTTAACCCGTTAAGCCGCCATGAAGCTACCCAATAAATTAACGATCCTGACGCCGGCCGACCTCGATCGCATCGTCGAAATGGCTTGGGAAGATCGTACGCCATTTGACGCTATTGAAGCGCAGTTTGGCTTATCGGAGGGCGACGTCATTACCGTTATGCGGCAAGCGATGAAGCCGCAATCGTGGCGCAGGTGGCGGGCACGGGTGCAAGGTCGCTCGACCAAACACGCAAGCCTATCCGCGGTGGATGATGCTCGATTCAAGGCGAACCGTCAACGAGCGATAACGCTCAATAAGGTAACCAAACGATAAATGGTTGATTTGGCACCCAACCGTTTTCGCTTACTTTTGTGCCGCTAAATTCAGACTTGGGCGATAATTGTTTTGCCATTTGCAACAAACCAATATCTTTTTAGATTATTTTATCTTTAAAGGTGGTAGTTTTGCCCCGTTCTGCAACAATGTTTCAACACCTCACATCCGTATCACCAACAAATTAGATCAGATAGATCGCAACGTATTAGAAATTTTGCAAGGCAACGCTAAAATAACCAACGCTCAGCTTTCCAAAGAAATTGGCCTTTCGCCCGCTCCTACCCTGGAACGCGTCAAAAAACTTGAAACCTCGGGCATTATTCAAAGCTATCATGCGCAACTCAACCGCGAGAAGGTCGGCTTAGGGGTTACAACCTTCGTGATGGTTACGCTGGTTGGCCACAAAAAAGAAACGACCATGTCGTTCGTGGACCGGGCTAATCAGATTCCGGAGATTATTGAGTGTCATCACATTACGGGTTCGGGCGACTTTCTGCTTAAAGTAATTGCCAAAAATATTGCATCGTATCAGGCGCTGATGCTCGACGTTATCAATGAGATTGACGAGGTGGCCAGCACCCAGACAATGGTGATTATGTCGACGTTTAAAGAAAGCAAGGTATTGCCGATTCCATAAGTGGAAAAAGGGAGAAGGCAGCAAGGAGAAGGGAACGCTGTAATTGGCTTCCCTTCTCC
>CAXUEB010000268.1:497-6424 GCA_964249775.1 uncultured Spirosoma sp. | reverse complement strand
GCGTGGCGATCGCCCGCGCCCCGGGCCCCCCTTCTCCCTTTTTCCACGTTATCTTCTTTTCCGCCGTTCGTCCCGTCTTGCCTTTTTGCTATCATCCAGCGCCTTCTTGGCCTCTTTATACTGACTGGATTTCCGTTCGGCTTTGTCGATTACCTCTTTGAAATACGCCTGCGCCTGATCGTATTGTTTTTCTTCGTTCGCGATCTTACCCAGCGCCAGCACCGACGACCAGTAGTAGCCCGCATTAGTCGAGTTGGTTTGCTTCGCAAAGTCTATCGACTGCTGATAGTACGCCTTTGCTTCGGGCAGTTTCTTGTAGAACAAGTGGTTGATATACGCCAGAATGTAAGCCGCCGTTCGGCCGCTAACGCCTTCGTAGCCCGATTGCGCCCGCTCAACCTTTGCCAGAATGTCTTTGGAAGCTGTTTCAGCTTCGTTTAACCGGCCCCGCACGAACGCCGATCGGGCGTAATACCGTTGGAAGAATGGATTATCGGGATACTGCTCCCACATGTACTTCGACATGTCGTACGCTTTGTCGTACTGATTTTCCATGCTGTAAATCTGCACCAGAAAGTACCGGGCTTCGACGCGCGTATAGAAAGCCGTGTTCGCTGTCTTCTCCAATTGCTTAATGCCGCCCTGCTTGTTTCCCTTTGGAAAAAAAGCCAGAATCGGTTTCAGCAGCGGATAATTCTCGGGAATCCACTGCGCGTAATAATTGTACATGCCGTCGCCGAACAGCAGTTCGGGACTAAAATCGGCGTTGCCTTTGCACTTGTCGAAGTACTTCAAGGCGTTTTTGCCGGCGAGGGTTGCTTTCGTCCACTTTTTGCGCTCGGAGTACAGTCGTCCTTTGAACGCATAGGCAGCCGCCAGAAAAAACGCCGGTTCAAGTTTATTGTCGCCTTCGTCGTACAGTTTCTCGGCCAGCGCGATGGTCGAATCCATATACATCAGGCACTTGCTGTCGTAATCGGTTATCTCGGTGTTCGGCACAATCTTCCACCACTCGGCCAAGCCCAGCATGAAGTACGGCATGGGATGCTTGGGATAGCGCAACCGCAGCCACCGAAACTCTTTGTCGGCTTCGTAAAACTTATAATTATACATCTGATTGATCGCTTCCGCCGACTCGATTTGCACGCCGGGGTGTTTCAGCAGACCACCGTATAGTTTATCAAAGGCCGACGGATCATACAGTTGAGCCTGTGCCAGCGTAGCCAGGGTTGCCAACCAAACCATCAACACAATTCGCTTCATTTCTCAACAGTGTTTGTCAGTGTATCAACGTAATCCGACCAAGGTCCGTTTACGAGTATCTATTTTTTGGTAAACTTTTGCCCGCTGCCCAGCCCCCGGCGTATCTTTGACCCTCGCCGACGCTCATATGCTGACCATCAAAGATAAAACGTTTGTTCCATTCATCACCGCCGATGCCATTCAGGAGCGTATTCGTGCGTTGGCCGGGCAAATCAACCAGGAGTACGCCGGCAAACAACCCTTATTCGTGGTCGTCCTGAATGGTGCGTTTCTGTTCGCGGCCGATTTGATGAAACACCTGACGATTTCGTGCGAGATTACGTTTATCCGCGTTGCCTCGTATGCCGCAACGGAATCAACGGGTCAAGTAAAGCAAATTTTAGGTTTGGACGAATCTATTGCGGGCCGCGACCTGATTGTCGTCGAAGACATTGTCGATTCCGGTTTGACCATTTCCGAAGTATGTGACCAGCTTCGCACGGACAATCCAGCTTCCGTTGCCATCGCTACGCTGCTGTTTAAACCGGCCGCTTTGACCAAAGCCATCCACTTAGATTACGTCGGCTTCGAGATCGAGAACCAGTTTGTTTTAGGTTACGGCTTAGACTACGACGGCTTGGGCCGCAATACGCCCGATATTCTGGTTTTGAAGTGAACCCGGTTACCGGTCTACTTCCCCCATCACTACGTCAATCGACCCAATGATGGCAATCAAATCCGCGAGCATCGCGCCCCGGCTAATTTCGCTGATGACCGACAGATTGTGATAACAGCACGACCGGGCTTTGCAACGCACCGGCACGTCGGACTTACCATCCGTGCGGAAGAAGAAGCCCAGTTCGCCCTTGGCGCTTTCGGCACGAGCGTAAAAATCACCAGCTTTGGGGCGAATTTTTTTGGGTACCACCGCCTGCGGGTCATAGTCGCGAGTGCGTTTGTGGGGGCCGGTGAGTTGCGCTAAACACTGCTCAATGATGCGCAGTGACTCGTGGCATTCCAATACCCGAACGTTGTTGCGGTCCCAGCAATCGCCGACGGTGCCCATCTGCCCTTCGCCAATCGGAATGTCAAACTCCAGTTCCGGATACACCGAATAGTTATCAACCCGGCGTAGGTCATAACGCAGGCCTGAACCGCGCAACATGGGGCCAGTACAGCCGTAATCAATGGCCACCGGCAAAGGCAGCACCCCAACGTTAGCCGTCCGCTTGACGAAGATTTCATTCTCGATCACCAACTGCTGCAACTCGGTTAGTTTCGGTTTGAGATACCGCACAAACTCGCGGCAGCGCTCTTCAAAACCAACCGGCAAATCGTAGAACAAGCCGCCCACCCAAATGTAGTTGTACAACATTCGGGCACCGCTCACCCATTCGAGCAATCGTTGAATGTGCTCGCGGTCGCGCATCAACCACAAAAACGGCGTATACGCGCCAATGTCCAAGGCGTAGGTGCCAATGGCGACAAAGTGGGCCGCGATGCGGTTCAACTCGGCCACCAGCACTCGGATGTACTCGGTTCGCTTGGGAATGTCGCCCTGAATCCCCAGCATCCGCTCGACGCCCATCACAAAGACGTGTTCGGAGTTCATCGACGCCAGATAATCGAGCCGGTCTACGAACGGAATGGTTTGGTTGAACGGCAGCGCCTGCGCGTGTTTCTCGAAGCAGCGGTGCAGGTAACCAAGGTGCGGCACGACATCCACAATAATTTCGCCGTCCGTCACGACCTCCAGCCGTAACACGCCGTGCGTCGACGGGTGCTGTGGTCCGACGTTCAAGATCATCTCGCCCTCGTTTAGCATCTCCGGCTGGTAGATACCCGGCTCGGATGCCTTAAGATGACCAGGGGCGTACTCGTATTGAATCGTTTGGGTAGTCATTCGCTATCACAACCAGCAAAAAACCGGTCCGTTGTCAATCCGTCAAAGGTCGAACTACATCGACCGAAAAGCAACATTCGGCTTATACCATCAACCCTAACCAGCTACAAATCATCACAGTTTCGGAAAAAGATATTGGGCGAGACGAATCCATTTCGTACCTTTGCGCTCCTTATCGAGAAAACGACTTATCATCATGGCAAAGAAAGGCGCCAATAGAATCCAGGTTATTCTGGAATGCACCGAGCAGAAAGACAGCGGTGTACCCGGCATGTCCCGGTACATTACCACTAAAAACCGGAAAAATACGCCGGCCCGGATCGAACGGAAGAAATACAATCCGTTCCTTAAGAAAGTAACCGTACACAAAGAAATCAAATAAGGAACATGTGGGCGACGGTTAGCGTTCTGTTGACAAGTAAACGCACATCATAAACCCCTTACTGCTCTACAGACATGGCAAAAAAGGTAGTTGCAACCCTGAAAACGAAGGACAACGGCAAGGCTTTCGCTAAGATCATCAAAGCCGTTAAGTCGCCCAAAACTGGCGCGTACACCTTCAAAGAAGAAATGGTTCCGGTTGACGAAGTACAGGCTGCGCTGAAAAGCTAACTGACGCGACGTTACCGCACGCACGAGAGTCCCCCAGCCCACGCGGCCCGGCGGGACTTTTTTTTGTTATAGTTTTGTTGACGAAAGGGTCGTAAGAATCAGGTCGCAGGTCACGGACGCAACGACTTACTTCCGACTTAGGACTGCTACGACTTACCATTCAGATAACATGGCATTTTTCGGCTTATTCTCGAAGGAAAAGAAAGAAACGCTCGACAAGGGCTTAGAGAAAACAAAAGACAGTTTCTTCTCTAAACTCGGCCGGGCGGTGGTCGGCAAATCGACCGTGGACGAAGAGGTCCTGGACGAACTGGAAAACGTCCTAATTTCGTCGGACGTGGGGGTCGAAACGACCGTTAAAATTATCCGCGGCATTGAGCAGCGCGTGGCCCGCGACAAATACCTCGGCACCGACGAACTCGACCGCATCCTTCGCGAAGAAATTGCCGCCTTACTGGCCAGTAACAACACCAGTGACGTCAGCAATGATTTTGAGCTGCCCAACGTCAAAAAGCCCTACGTTATCATGGTCGTCGGCGTCAACGGCGTTGGCAAGACCACGACTATCGGTAAGCTGGCGGCTCAGTTTCACAAGCGGGGCAAGCAAGTGGTGTTGGGCGCGGGCGATACGTTCCGGGCCGCGGCCGTCGATCAGCTCAAACTTTGGGGTGACCGGGTAGGCGTTCCGGTCATTTCGCACGGCATGAACACCGATCCGTCGGCCGTAGCGTACGATGCGGTTAAGAAAGGCACCGACATGGGAGCCGACGTCGTCATCATCGATACGGCCGGGCGACTGCATACCAAGGTGAATCTGATGAATGAGCTGACCAAAATCAAGCGGGTCATGCAAAAGGTGACGCCCGACGCGCCCCACGAGGTCTTACTGGTGCTGGACGGGTCGACGGGTCAGAACGCGTTTATCCAAGCGACCGAGTTTACCAAAGCCACCGAAGTATCGGCGTTGGCGATTACCAAGTTAGATGGCACGGCTAAGGGTGGGGTTGTCATTGGCATTTCGGATCAGTTTAAGATTCCGGTTAAGTACATCGGCGTCGGGGAAAAGATTGACGACTTGCAGACGTTCAACAAGATGGAGTTCGTGGATTCGTTTTTTAAGAAGTAACGTAGCTATGGCAATCGTGACGGATCTGGAAGCGGTCAACCAAGTTGTTATCGACTTGATGAAACGACACTACGGCGAACGTTTAGACAAAATTGTGCTATTCGGCTCGTATGCTCGTGGAGACTTTCACGAGGATTCAGATGTTGATTACTTAGTTTTGTTAGATAAAGAAAATGTTTCGCCATTTAAAGAAATAGCCGCTACGAGTGCCGTCCGCAATGCTTACTATTTAGAAACGTTTATTTCAATCTCGACGGTTGTTGTCTCTTCATCCCAGTTTGCCGTATCTGACCAACCTTTTTTTAGGGAAGTTAGGAAGGACGGTAAGTTAATTTATGAGCGAGAACTTAGTGCGATACCTGCGTAAGGCAGATTTAAAAATAGCGAAAAACAACTTACTGACTGAATTGCCGGCTGGTGCTATTGCTCCTGCCTACTATTGTTTCTTCTGGATTGTACGTGGGCTGTTGTATGAAAAGGGCATCGTTACGAAGCGACATTCAGGTGCTCGTGAGATGTTTGCTTTACACTACATAAAGAACGGAGAAATTTCACAATCATTCAGTAATGATTTCAGTGTATTACACGAACGGCGTCAATTTGCTGATTATGACTTAGACAGTGATTTTCCGCAGGATGAAGTTGAGCGTTTAGTCGACATGGCGGAGACATTTTATAACTATGTTAGACAAAATTATGCGTAATACTTCCGTTCTTCTGATCGTATCATTCCTGACCTTGGGTATAGTTCTGGCTCAGAAGTCCTCTTCCCAAAAAGCCACCAAACCTACCGTTATGCAAGGTATTTGCGGTACCGTTCTTGAAAAGCGCGGCAACTACATGCCCCAACCGGACGTGCGCCGACCAAATCCCAACGGCGTGCCCGTCGAACGGGAGGTGCTCATTTTTCCCTTGCTCAATGCGGGACAAGTACAGATGAACGACAGCGGGTTCATCGACTCGGTCGGCGATGTGAAGCCCGTCAAAACGGTGAAATCGGGCAAGGACGGCAAATTTTGCGTCAATCTGCCGGCTGGTCGGTAT
>CAXUEB010000268.1:0-487 GCA_964249775.1 uncultured Spirosoma sp. | reverse complement strand
GGTTCGCGAGCCGAAAGGGTTATACGCCAACGTGTCGGACGCTGCGGGCAATTTTAATCCGGTAACGGTTGGTAAAAACCGTCTGTCCAAGACGACGCTGCAAATTACGCATCAAGCCGTATTTTAGGCTGGATGGAAACGCTCTTCATTCTGCTGGTTGTTATCTTCCTGCCCATCGCATGGTTTATCCGGTGGGCGATCCGGCACACCCAGGAAACGGTTGGTGACGATGCCCCTTTACGTCGGCAGCGAACGTATCAATTTTCAGCCTCTCGGTATTTTGGAAGCTCTTTTAAAATTCTGATTGCTTTTGTGTTGCTGCAAATGGTTTTGTTGACCTGGATGCTGACGAAAGAAGCCATTCGGCAACAAAACTTCCCAATCCTTCTGTTAGCGCTTCTCTTCCTGACATTCGCCGTCTTCTTTGGTTTCTATTTTTATGTTGACTGGCTCTACTGGAAAATCACCCGCGACGTAAGCGTTACGT
>CAXUEB010000267.1:2710-7622 GCA_964249775.1 uncultured Spirosoma sp. | reverse complement strand
GCCCGGCCACGGAAATTTGATGCACAGGTTGCCGCTGACGCCGTTGCCCTCAATCTCTTTGCCATTCTCGTCGACCAGTACCGGCTGAATGCCCGGCAAGGGCAAGGTCGCGAAGGTCGGCTTGGTTTTGGTCAGACCCGCCAATGGGGAGATCAGGATGCCGCCGGTTTCGGTTTGCCACCACGTATCGACGATGGGACAACGTCCTTTACCAATGTGGTCGTCGTACCAGTGCCAGGCTTCGGCGTTGATCGGCTCACCCACCGATCCCAGCACCCGCAAGCTGCTCAAGTCGTGTCCTTCTACTTTCTCCAAGCCATACCCCATCAACGAGCGGATGGCCGTGGGAGCCGTGTAGAGGATGGCAACCTGATGCTTATCGACCACGTCCCAGGAGCGCCCGGCGTCGGGGTAGGTCGGTACGCCCTCGAACAGCAGCGAGGTCGCCCCGCAGGCCAGCGGTCCGTAAACGATATAGCTGTGGCCCGTGATCCAGCCAATGTCGGCCGTGCAGAAATGGACCGGGGCGCGTTCGCTCGGGGCGCGGTCGCCCTGGCCGGGTTCATACTGAAACACATTCTGGAACGTGTAGGCCGCGTAGACCATGTAACCCCCGCAGGTGTGGACAACGCCCTTGGGCTTGCCCGTTGAGCCGGAGGTGTACAAAATGAACAGCATATCTTCGGCGTCCATCTCCTCGGCGGGGCAGTCGGCCGTGACCTGTTTCAGTTCCTGCTCCATCCACACGTCGCGGCCTTTCAACATCGCCACCGGCGTGCGGGTACGGGTCATTACAATCACCCGCTTCACGCTGGGGCAACCAAGCAAGGCGTCGTCCACGACACTCTTGAGCGGAATTTCTTTGCTGCCCCGGTACGCGCCGTCGGCCGTGACGACGAGCTTGCACTGGGCGTCGTTGATGCGGTCGGCGATGCTCTGCGCCGAGAAACCACCGAATACCACCGAATGCACGGCCCCGATGCGGGCGCAGGCCAGCACCGCGATGGCCAGTTCGGGTACCATCGGCATGTAAATGCACACGCGGTCACCCTTTACGACGCCGTTGCGCTTGAGCACGTTGGCCATGCGGCAAACCTGATCGTGCAGCATCCGGTAGGTCAGCGTCACCGACGCTTCCTGCGGGTCGTTGGGTTCCCAAATCAGGGCGGGCTGGTCACCGCGCTCGGCGAGGTGGCGGTCTAAGCAGTTCTCGGTAATGTTGAGTTTGCCGCCCACGAACCACTTCACGTTCGGCTCGTCAAAATTCCATTGCAGGGTTTTCTTCCAGGGTTTGCGCCACTGAAACTCCTGCGCGATTTCGCCCCAGAAGCTTTCGGGGTCGTTAATGCTGTGTTGGTAAGCGGCCTGGTATTCGTCAAAGGTTTGGATACGCATGATAGCGAAAGAGTGAAAAAACGAATTGGTCTGTCGAAATGAAGCGAAAGGGTACTGCAAATCTATTCGCTCTTCCACTCATTCACGCTTTCGCTCTTTAGAATATTCGCCTTCCAGCGCGTACTTACCGAACAAAATTAACCCGCCAACGATAATCGGCGTCAGCACCAGCAGGATAACCCAGCCAAACACGCGATCTTCCAGATTTTCACTGCCAATTTTGGTCATACTATCCCTAATCCGGTCGTAGCCGACGTACAGCCCCAATAGAATCCAGACAATGCCAAGGTATTTTTTGAGCGTTTCCATGCAAAAATAAGTGATGTCTTTAAAGCGGAGCGGTTAATCCTCGGCCGTCGTGTAGCGTTGGTTGGTTAGGTACAGCAGGCCGATAACGAAGCAAACGCTGGCAATCAGAATCGGGTACCAAAGACCTTCGAGGTACGGCTTGTCGACCGAGCCGGCGGCCGTTTCGTTGGCTTTGGTTGCCGTCGCAACGAGGGCCGTGGCGATAAACGGCGTTAGGCCGCCGAAGACGCCGTTACCGATGTGGTAAGGCAGCGACATCGACGTGTAGCGAATGCGGGTTGGGAACAGCTCAACCAGAAAAGCCGCAATCGGACCGTACACCATCGTCACGTACAGCACCTGAATCAGGATCAACAGCACCATCAGGGCTGCGCTGCCGGTGGGTAAGGTCACGGTCTTTTTGATTTCCGGTTTGGGCGCTTCGGCGGTCGCGTCGGATAGTTGCGTTTGCTTCGATACTTCCTTGTAGGTGGTGCCGTCGGTAAAGGCTTTGGTCGTGGTCGTCGTCACGAGCACGGCTGTTTTGCCCGTCACCGGTTCGCGCTTCACGTCGATTTTAGTCTGATCGGTTAGTTCCTGCTTTAGTCCTACGTCGGCCAGTTCGTACATCTTCTGGTAGATCGGGCGGTAGGTCAGGATACCTAAAGCCATGCCCGCCAGCATGATGCCTTTGCGGCCAATGCGGTCCGACAAGCCCCCGAAAACCACGAAGAACGGCGTGGCAATCAGCAGCGCGAGGGCCACGAGGGTGTTGGCCTGCACGAACTCGACGTTGCAGGCATTTTGGATAAACGATAAGGCGTAGAATTGCCCCGTGTACCAGATGACGCCCTGCCCGGCCGTCGCGCCGAATAACGCCAGCAGGACCATTTTCAGGTTTTGCTTTTGGCCAAAGCTTTCGGCCAGCGGATTCTTTGACACTTTGCCTTCGCTTTTGAGCTTGGAAAACATCGGCGACTCGGCCATGCGCAGGCGAATGACAACCGAAACGGCCACCAGCAGAATCGACAGCAGGAACGGCACCCGCCAGCCCCAGTCGGTAAAGGCTTCCAGGCCCAGCGTTTCGCGGGTAAGCAGAATCACGCCCAGCGACACGAACAGGCCCAGCGTGGCCGTCGTTTGAATAAAACTGGTGAAAAAACCGCGCCGACTTACGGGCGAGTGCTCGGCCACGTAGGTAGCCGCCCCGCCGTATTCACCACCCAAGGCTAAGCCCTGCACCAACCGCAGCACCAGCACCAGCCCCGGTGCCCAGAAACCAATGGTTTCGTAGCTCGGAATCAGGCCGATCAAAAACGTCGAGCCGCCCATTAGCACGAGCGTGACCAAGAAAGTGTATTTCCGACCAACCAGATCGCCCAGCCGCCCGAATACCAGCGCGCCGAACGGCCGCACGACGAAGCCGGCCGCGAACGTCGCCAGCGTCGACAGCAGGGCGGCCGTGGGGTTGTCTTTTGGGAAGAATTGCGACGACAGGATAGCCGCCAGACTACCGAAGATGTAGAAGTCGTACCATTCGATGAGCGTCCCGACCGACGAGGCCGAGATAACGCTCATCAGCGTGCGCGAATCGGTCGCCTGATCGGGGTGGCGTTCTGCAATCATGGAAAATAAAGGGTCTGTGGGGTTAAGCAGTTCGGTTTATAAATATACCTGAGTTGATAAGCAGAATTTACTGCTGTACCGCTAACGACGTTACGGCTGGTTTGGACCCGTCAGGTTGGGTACCGAGTTACGCATTCGGTTAACCCACTGGTATACTTGACTCAACCAAGGATTGACTCGTCAAGTAGGCAAAGGAGACTATTACCAACAACCAGTGCGTTACCCGCACGTAAAATTTTAGGAATTCTGTTTACAAACCGTTGACAATCAGTCAGTGTTGACGTAACAGTTGAAGTAAATGTTTGTCTGTTTGGCTGTTTGTCCGTTTGTTTGTTGGCTGACGCTTCCAAAACAATCGTAATCTGATAAACAGACAAACAAACGGATAAACAGCCAACCAATAATGAACCGCCGAACCCTTCTCAAAACTGCCGGGCTGTTTTCCCTTGTTACGGCTCCTGAGCTGATTGCGCCGAAACTGGACCGGAAACGTTCCGTGCGCTTCGCCTACGTTGGCGATACGCACATCACGCCCGACAAAAAGCCGATGGAAGCCATCGCCAAGTGTTTGCACCACGCGCAGAATCAGGCCGACAAGCCCCAATTTCTCTTGCACGGGGGTGACACCATCATGGACGCCCTGGCGCAGGACCGCGACAAGGTGCAGAAGCAGTGGGACGCCTGGCACGCTATCAACAAAGCCGACAACTCGCTGCCCATCGAATACTGCATTGGTAACCACGACGTGTGGGGCTTTGAACAGGCCAAAAGCGATCCGTTGTACGGCAAAAAATGGGCTGTCGAGCAAATGCGCATCAGTGGGCGTTACCGCTCCTTCGACCGCAACGGCTGGCATTTCATCGTACTCGACAGCGTTCAGCCGACGGCCGGGGGAAAGTGGTATACCGCCCACCTCGACGCCGAGCAGATGGACTGGCTGAGGGGCGATTTGGCGAAAACTGACCCGAAAACGCCGGTGCTGGTCCTGTCGCACATTCCGATCCTGAGCGCGACGGCTTTTTACGACCGTAGGAACGTGAAGGAGGGTAACTGGCAGATTCCCGGTAGCTGGAACCACACCGATGCCGTGGACCTGATCGAACTGTTCTACCAGCACCCGAACGTGAAGGCGGCCCTGAGCGGCCACATGCACCTGCTCGACCGGGTCGATTACAACGGCGTAGCGTACCTCTGCAACGGGGCCGTCAGCGGCAACTGGTGGAACAGCGACACGTACCACCAAACCAAAGCCGGCTATGCCTTGGTCGACCTTTACGATGACGGCACCGTCGAACGAACGTATTTGCCCTATGTATGAGGTATGATATAGGATGTATTTCTACGCAGCACATCGCTTACATCATACATCATACATCATACATCATACATCATACATCATACATCATACATCACATGACCACCTCTTCGCCCAATCCGGTCAGGATGCGTATTATGGTGAACCCGTAACGCAGGTTGAACACGCCCTGCAATGCGCCCAACTGGTGGAGCAGGCCGGAGCCGATGGGGAGACCGTCGTAGCGGCTTTTCTGCACGACATTGGCCATCTGTTGCCACCAGAGTTAGCCGGTGAATACATGGATGG
>CAXUEB010000267.1:0-2700 GCA_964249775.1 uncultured Spirosoma sp. | reverse complement strand
TCATCGAGAACCACGTCAACGCCAAGCGGTATTTGGTGTTTAAAAGCCCGGATTATTTCGCCCGATTGTCGGAAGCCAGCTTGCGAACGCTGGACTTTCAGGGCGGGCCGATGACGACGGAGGAGGCTACGGCTTTTGAGCAGCACCCGTATTTTCGTCAGATTCTGCAAATGCGCGGCTGGGATGAACAAGCTAAAATTCCGGGTTTGCCGACGCGGGAGGTAGCGTATTACCTGAACCTGTGCCAAGGAATCGAACACGGATGACGCGGATGCGACAGATTTACACCGATTTTTGTCTGTCGTATCCGCGTCATCCGTGTTCGATTCGACACCCGCCATGCTAAGAACCTTCCTCTTTTTTCTAATCACCCTGCCAGCTTTCGCGCAGCCTAAGACGTACACGACGCTTCAGGTGCCCGGCCGGGCAGAGTACTGCAATATCGACACGGCGGGCCGGTCCGTGCTGCCGAGCGGGCGTTACGTGACTCCGGCGGGGCAAACGCTCCGTACTACCAATGACCCGTTCGGCTTGGCGCTCTCGCCCAATGGCCAACGGGCCGTCACGCTCCACGACGGCGTGGTGACGGTGTTAAACTTGGTCGGCAATCCGCAGGCAACGCGCGTGCCCGATTACGCCGGTAAGATTCCGTCGCCCGTCAACGGCGCTACGTTCCTGGGCGTCGCGTTCGCGCCGGACGGCCGGACGGTTTACCTCAGCAACGGCGATAAGGGCCGGGTCATCGTCTTTGATACCGACCGGCTTCGGGCCACCGACAGCATCAGTCTGGACGGTAACGGCTACACCGACAGCTTTACGTCGGATTTACTTCTAAACGGCAACGAACTACTGGCGCTCGACCGCGCTAACTTCCGGTTGGTGCGCATCGACTTAGCCACCAAACGTATTATTGCTTCTATTCCCACCGGTCGGCAACCGTTCGGGCTGGCCCTTTCGCCCGATCGGAAGACGGCGTTCGTGGCGAATGTCGGTTTGTATGCTTACCCCAAAGTGCCGGGCGTAACGCCGACCAACAAAGACACGATGATGCTCAAATTTCCGGCCTACGGCGCGCACACGCGGGAATCACGCGAAGGCGTCGACGTGAACGGGCGAAAGATTCCCGGCCTCGGTAGTCCGCTGTCCGACGAAGCGATGAGTGTCTGGATTGTTGATCTGGCGACGAACACAGTAACGGCGAAGCTAAAGACCGGCGTACAGATCGGCGAGATGATCGAAGAAGCCGAAGTAGTCGGCGGGGCGTCGCCCAACTCGGTGGCGGTCGGAAGCCGGTACGCCTACGTCTCGAACGCGACGAACGATAATATTTCAGTCATCGACTATAAGAGCCGAAAACTGGCGGGTACGATTTCGTTGAAGGTTGACCCGAGGCTCGACCGGCACCGCGGCCTGATGCCGTTTGGATTGGCGTTGAGTCAGGACGAGCAGACGCTGTACGTGGCGCTGCTGGCGTTCAACGCCGTTGCGGTCGTCGATATACCGACCAAGAAAGTACGCGGTCTAATCCCAACCGGCTGGGGGCCGACCCGCGTAGCGCTGTCGCCGGATGGCAGCGGCCAACCGCAAAAGACGCTTTACGTAACGTCAGCGCGGGGTTACGGCGCGGGGCCGAACGGCGGTCGGAGCTTTGTCAAACCACCGCAGGGGACGTACATCGGCGATATTCAGTTGGGCACGTTTCAAGCGGTCTCGCTCACCAGAACGGAGCGAGGGGCCGGGGCGGTCCGGCGGTTCGGTGAGGGGTTAGCCGTTTACACCCAACAAGTCATAGCCAACACCTACCGATCCGTAACTATCACCGACAACGGCCTCAATCCGTTGCCACCGCTGCCGAAAACTCGTACTTCGCCCATCAAACACATCGTTTACATCACCAAAGAAAACCGCACCTACGACGAGGTGTTTGGCCAGCTTACGACGGGCCGCGGTGACTCCACACTGGCCCGCTTCGGTACGGGCGTAACCATCAAACAACGCATCGCCACCCAGCGCGGAGCCGTGGGTCGAACGACGGATCAGGCCGGCGATACGGTACGCATCACCAACGCCGACATCATGCCCAACCATACCCGCATCGCCCGGCAGTGGGCCTTTTCGGACAATTTCTACTGCGATTCGGACGCCAGTATCCACGGCCACCACTGGATGATGGGCACCATCCCGAACGAGTGGGTCGAAGCCAACGCGGCCTCGGCGGGGCGGTTCGATGCGTTCTCAAAAGCCCCCGGTCGGCGGTTTCCGAAGTCGTCGGGCGGCATTGACCCCGAAGATTACAACGAAATCGGCGGGCTGTGGGAAGCGCTGGAACGCAGCAAGGTCAGTTTCTATAACTTTGGGCAGGTCAACGAATACGCCGGCAATTCTGAACAACAGTTCGACACGACCTTCGGGGCGGCTCACCCAGTGGCGTTCCCGATGCCAGCCGCGGCCTTCCGGCACACCTCGCGCAACTTTGCGGGCTACAACACCAACATTCCCGACCAGTTTCGGATGGATCAGTTCGAGCGCGAGTTTACGGCCAAGTGGCTGCCGCAGGGTGGGAAGCCGGCCAAAGAACCGCTGCCACACCTCCTCACGGTCATGCTGCCGAACGACCACGGGGCGGGCGTTCGGGCGGGGGAGGGCTACCCGTATCTGCATTCGTACATGGCCGATAACGATTTAGCGACGGGCCGGATG
>CAXUEB010000266.1:0-7637 GCA_964249775.1 uncultured Spirosoma sp. | reverse complement strand
GCAAAGCTCGTTTACCTACCGACCTTCTTCCATACTACGCCTTATCGGTTTAGGTCCGAAAGGACCATATAATTCTGTTTGCCCACGCGGCAAATCCATTTCGTCCGTTTTCCCGTTTCTCTTTTACATTCACAACCAGCACGGATTACACCGTCCGATCCGTTTTGCGGCTCAGAACCGCCTAATAGACGTCGATGATTACGCCCGAAATCGTTAACGATCAATACATTGTTCAGGTTGCCGGCGAAGACCACCTCCGGCTGGCCGAAACCATCTGCCGCGAGATGGAAGAAAGTGCGAAAGCCCGCGGCACCGGCATTGCCAAGCGCTCGCCCCTTTACGTGATGGAAAAAATGCTCGAAGGCAAAGCCATTATCGCGCTTACCTTAGCGGGCGAGTGGGTGGGTTTCTGCTACATCGAAACGTGGGAGCACGGTAAGTTTGTGGCCAACTCCGGCCTGATCGTTCACCCGGACTATCGCAAAAGCGGCATCGCCACGCGCATCAAAGCCAAGGCGTTTGAACTGTCGCGGGTGCGGTTTCCCGAGGCCAAAATTATCGGTATCACGACGAGTTTGGCCGTCATGAAAATCAACTCGGACCTCGGCTATCAACCGGTAACGCTGAGCGAGTTGCCGGGCGACGACGCGTTCTGGAAAGGTTGCCAAACCTGCGCTAACTTCGATATTCTGACACGTACTAACCGCAAGCACTGCCTGTGCACCGGTATGCTCTACGACCCCGAAGAGCACAAGAAGCCGGAGGAAGACGAGCCGTGGAACTTCTTGAAGGAGTCAAAACTCTACGAGCGGTGGCAGCGCATTAAAGAGCGCATTCTACTCCGGTTGCATCCGCAGGATCGTTACCGGGCGCGTAAACCGGAGCGGGAACTGGAAACAGCCCACTAAACCTGTTGCTATCGGATAGCAATTCGGTTTCAAGGTCAGGTTGCCGTCTTTGTTTCGGGTTTGTCGTTGCGGTTTAGAATACCCTACGCATGACTTCCGTTTGAGCGCTGACGTAATAAAAGAGGCCCCGAATACAGCACTTTGCTACATTCGGGGCCTCTTTTGTTGCCGGAGCCTCCTACGGGATTCGAACCTGCGACCTACGCATTACGAATGCGTCGCTCTACCAGCTGAGCTAAGGAGGCAATTTTCAGCAAATCATTCAGCCCAGTTGGCTAATTGTGTTGCTGAAATCGGGTGCAAATATACACCACCGGAATTTAATAACGCAAGTATCCGTTCTATTTTTGGTAAATTTGCGCTATGATTTCCATCACCAACCTCTCGTACTATCTCGGTAGCCGGGCACTTTATGACAATGCCTCGCTGCACATTAAGCCAAACCAAAAGATCGGTCTGATTGGCCTCAACGGAACCGGCAAATCCACGCTCTTGCGCATCGTCAACGGCGAATACCAGCCCGACGGCGGTACCATTTCCAAAGCCGGTGATGTTACGCTGGGCTTTCTGAACCAGGATTTGCTGAGCTACC
This sequence comes from uncultured Spirosoma sp., assembly GCA_964249775.1. Classification (GTDB taxonomy): domain Bacteria; phylum Bacteroidota; class Bacteroidia; order Cytophagales; family Spirosomataceae; genus Spirosoma. The sequence continues at coordinate 6,137 of CAXUEB010000266.1, read as the reverse complement.
AGACCGACGATTCAATCCTGTCGGTGGCGATGCAGGCGTTTGAGCGTCAGAATCAGCTCCAGCGTCAGATTGACGAGTTGCTGCACGAGATGGAGACGAACTACCGCGACGAGCTGGTCGACAAGCTCGGTAAGGTACAGGAAGAGTTCGACGCCTTAGACGGGTACACGGTGCAGGCGCGGGCGGAAGAGATTTTGGAAGGTCTCGGCTTTAGCACCGACGATCTACAAAAACCCTTGCGGACGTTTTCGGGCGGTTGGCGGATGCGGGTCATGCTGGCCAAACTGCTGCTCCAAAAGCCGTCGTTGTTGATGCTTGACGAGCCGACCAACCACCTTGACCTGCCGTCTATCCAGTGGGTTGAGAAATACATTCAGACCTACGAAGGAGCCGTTATTGTCGTCTCGCACGACCGTGAATTCTTAGATAACGTTATCGACGTAACGGTCGAAGTTGCCAACGCCAAGCTGAATTATTACCCCGGCAATTATTCGTTTTATCTGGAAGAGAAAGCGCTGCGGAACGAGATTCAAAAGGGTGCTTACGAAAATCAGCAGGCTAAGATTCGGCAGACGGAGCGGTTTATCGAGCGTTTTAAAGCGAAAGCAACCAAAGCCAAGCAAGCCCAGAGCCGGGTGAAACAGTTGGCCCGCATGGAGTTAGTCGACGCGGTAATTGACGAGTCGGCGCGGGTAAATTTTAAATTTCAGTTCTCGACCCAGCCGGGGCGGCACATCCTGCACCTTGATGACATTACCAAAGCTTACGGACCGAAACGCATTCTGACGCGCGCCGACGTTCGGCTCGAACGCGGTGACAAGGTTGCCCTAATCGGAGCCAACGGCCGGGGGAAGTCTACCCTGCTGCGCATTATCTCCGGGTCGGAGCCGGTTAACGAAGGTAATCGGCAGTTAGGCCACAACGTCTCGTTTAGCTTTTACGCCCAGCACCAGTTGGAGTCGCTGAGCGTGGACGATACGCTGCTCGACGAACTGAAACACGCGAACCCAACCAAGACCGAAGGCGAATTGCGGGGCGTATTGGGATGCTTTCTGTTTTCCAACGAAGAAGTGTTTAAAAAGATCAAGGTGTTGTCGGGGGGCGAAAAATCGCGGGTGGCCCTGGCAAAGGTGTTGCTGTCCCAAGCTAACTTTTTGCTGCTTGACGAGCCGACCAACCACTTAGACATGCAGTCGGTCAATATTCTGATTCAGGCGCTGGAGCAGTACGAAGGCACGTACGTGGTTGTTTCGCACGACCGTTATTTCGTGTCGCAGATTGCCAATAAGATTTGGTATATCGAAGACGAGCAAATCAAAGAATACCCCGGCACGTATGACGAGTATGAGTGGTGGATGGAAGAGCGGAAAGAGTCGGGTACGCCGTCGAACGGGAGTGCGAAAGCTCAACCCGTCGCCAGTCCGCAGCCGACCCCGAATGGTCACGCGCTGAACGGTCATAAGCCAACTAACGGCTCGATCCAGCCCGGCCGGGCTACCGACGAGGAACGGAAAGAGTGGCAGCGAACGCTCAAGAAATTAACGCAGCAGGCCGAAGAAACCGAAACGCAGATTGGTCAGTTAGAAAGCCGCAAGAAGAAGCTCGAAGCCGAATTGGCTGACCCCACTACCTACGGCGATGCCCGGAAAATGCAGGCTAAGAACGACGAGTATAAGCAGGTCGCCAAGCAACTCGACCAACTTCAGTCGCAGTGGGAAGAAGCCATGCTGGAAGCGGAAGCGTGGGAAAAGAAACTGGCGTGAGCCAGCCGCACGTTGATCCAACAACGGCCAGCGTATTTCGATACGCTGGCCGTTTGGGTTAACAGCTTCAACTGAATCGGTTCGGATTAGCCGCCGAACCGAACGTATAGGTAAATCGCCCCACCCGATACCACGAACCAGACGGCAAGCGCCAGCACGGTGGCGAAACCGGTTTTTACGTACTGCCGCGGTTGCCGGTAGTCTAAGAATTGGTAGTAAGCAATCGTCAGATACACCAACTGAAACAGCAGCAGCAGACTGTTTAGGCGCGTTAGAAACGAGCGGAACGCAAGGCCTAACAGCAGCGTAACGACGATGCTAAACAGCGAAAAGAAGCTGGAAAAAAACACCTGCGCCACCAAATGCTCGGCGTAGTTGATGGTAGTGCGCCGGAAGAATAACCAAAACACAAGGGCGAACAGGGGAATGGCCAGCAGACCGATAATGTTGATGCGGTTTTCAACGAAGGCCGTTGCCGCCCGTTGGCGCTCTACGTAAGGCCGGATGTCGGGCGGAACAGTCGGCGCAACACGCTGCGCGGTTGGGTTTTGCGGTGAAAAATTGTTGGTGTACGGCTTGACCAAACTATTCACGGATATATTAAGCCCCAGCACAATCAGCAGAAACGAAAATGGATTAAACTATTTCCGGCGCTTGCCTTCCAGTACGTACTCGCGGGCCGTTACGCCGGGCCGTACGGTTAAAATTTTGATTAGGTTAAAAATGCTTTTGTCGGCGTGCGTGAAGGCGTGAACTAATTCGTGAAAGATATGGGCCAAATTGAAGCGGTGTAGGGTAGTGTTCTGACCACAACTTGGACAAAAGTGATGCGTCGTTTCCAGATTCGCCGAGCAGTTGGGGCAAGCCTTTAAAATCGTTGTAGTCATGGGTTTAGAACGGCTGTAAGCAACGGTGCACAAGCAAGATAGGTGTTTAACCACAATTGCCCATTTGCCCATTACGAATTGGATTATCTTTGTCGAGTCATACCATCCCTAACCATGATTCGCCGTTTCTACGTATTGGTAGCGATTAGCCTGTTGGCTGGTTGGTCGGCCCACGCGCAGCGCTACGACCGGCACGAAATTAACGCGCCCCTGCATCCGTGGACACTCTTGTCGGGTAGTGTCTTTGCACAATACGAATGCTACGCAACTCCGCACCGAAGCTGGGTGTTTACCGGCGGTGCCCGCCTGACGCCCCTGGTGTATTTTTTCTTTAATCCGGGTAACTACGGCGGCATCCGGGCCGACGCCGGTCACCGCTGGTATTTATCTTCCGGCGTTTCTTGGCTACAGTTGTTTGGCGGGCTAAATGCATCGGTCGAAGTAGGTCGATTGCGGATACCGGGTCGGTGTGGAGTCAATGTTCCGCAGGATTCGCTTCGCGTAAGCGGAGTCGCGCTGGGGCCGGAGGTCAACGCGGGCCTGAAGTTCACCATTGCTAAGCGCTTGACGCTAACGCCCATGCTGGGCTGGCGGTACTATTTTAACACGCTCAATACCAACCGGCTTACCCAAAACCCCCAGTTTTGGGCGTACGACGATTGGGACCACAACAGTCAAGACTGGCGGCAGAACCGAAGTTACCTCAACGGTTTCCTGCGTGGCCATTATCCAATCATTTCCTTTACTATCGGATACGCCTGGGGTGGGGGTCAGCGTTAACCAAATACCCGTTGGCCAATTCCGTCGCGGTCTTCTGTTGAACCGATGCGCTACTGCCTGCCGCCGTTAATTGGCTTGCTGCTGACCTTACATTCCCTGCCAGCCCAACCCCTTCAACCAATTGATCGAATCGATGATCCGCAGGTACAAACCGTCCTCCTGTATCCGTTGGTTAGTGGGAATTTCAACGATCGGAATCGCTCCGGCGAACCGGCCGCATCACCGTCGCTCACGCTGAATCCACCCGTTGTTTCGCTCGATGAGCCGGTGCCGCTCCAACTTGAATTTGACGATTTAACGGCCAATTACCGCTCGTTTCGCGCCAAGCTTGTTCACTGCAACGCCGATTGGCAGCGCTCAGTGCTGAACGATATCGAGTTTACCTACGAATTTAACGACAATCCCATCACGGATTATCAGGTTTCGATCAACACCAAAATTCCGTATTATCATTACCGCTTCACGGTGCCGCGCGTAAAACTGCCGGGCAATTATCTGCTGATGGTGTACGACGAACGTAACCGCGACAACGTCATCTTTACGCGCCGGTTCATAACTTACCAAAACCGCCTGACGGTCGGGGCCGGGGTGCGGTTTTCGACCGATCCGGCGCGGCAGTTCACCGATCAGCAGATTGATCTAACGATTGATTACAAAGGCTACCAAGTCATTTCACCCCAGGATGATTTTCGGGTCGTGATCCGGCAGAATTACCGCGATGATCGCGTGATTGGTGGCTTCCGCCCGACCAACGTGCGCGCCTTCGATCAGGTGCTCGAATACCGGCTCGTTGATCTAAGCAATACACTGCCGGGCGGCAACGAATTTCGATTTTTCGACACGCGCACGGTGCTGTCGCGCGCCAATTACATCGACCGCATCGACCGCCCCGCCGACCGCAACATCGCCTACGTGCAGGTCGAGCAGGCCCGCAGCCGGGGCGCGTACATCCAAAGTGACGACTTCAACGGGCAGTACGTCATTGACCACCGCGAAACGGGCAACGGCGCGACCAACGGCGATTACGTCGAGACGGTGTTTACCCTCCAGATACCCAACCTACCGGGGGCGGACGTATACGTCAACGGTGCGTTTAATTTTTGGCAGTTGAACGACCGCAACCGCATGACCTTCGACCCGGCGCTGGGTGCGTACCGGGCGGCTATTTTGTTGAAGCAGGGGGTTTACAACTACGCCTACACCGTACTGACGACCGGTGCGCAGCCGCGCGTGGATGAGGCTTACGTAGAAGGCAGCTACTCGTCGACCGAAAACGACTACGAAGTGTTTGTCTACCACCGCCCACCCGCGGCCCGCGCCGATCAGTTGGTGGCGTACCGGCGCGTTGGGGTAAACAAGCGGAGGTGATTGGTTGTCGGTTTAGTTGTTTGTTCAATGCCTAACCGGCGAAGCACAGAACAGACAACCAAACTGACAAACGGCTACGCGCCGTGCAAAAATTCCATGATGTCGCCGTCTTGCACGACGTATTCTTTGCCTTCGACGGCCAGCTTGCCGGCCTCGCGAACGCCCGCTTCGGTTTTGAACTGCTCGAAGTCGGGTAGTTTCATGACCTGCGCCCGGATAAACTTGCGGTCCAAAGCGGAGTGGATGACGCCGGCCGCCTGGGGCGCTTTCCAACCCCGGTGAATCGTCCAGGCGCGGACTTCCTTCACGCCCGCCGTGAAGTAGGTAATTAGCCCCAGCAACCGGTACGACGCTTTGATAAGTTTGCTTAAACCCGATTCGGTCAGGCCGTATTCACTCAAGAACAATTCGCGCTCGTCGGGGTCTTCCATCTCGGCAATCTGCGCTTCAATGCCCGCGCTAATGACGATCACTTCGGCCCCTTCGTCCTTGACCGCTTCGCGCAGGGCGTCGGAGTACGCGTTACCGTTGGGCAGCGAGCCTTCGTCTACGTTGGCGACGTAAATCACCGGCTTCACCGTCAGCAGCGAAAGGTCGCCGATGGCCGCGTCGCGTTCTTCGGGCGAAACAGCCACCGTTCGGGCGCTCCGGCCGGCTTCGAGCGTGGTTTTGTACTGCTTCAATACCTCCAGTTCGGCCTTGGCTTTGGCGTCACCGACACGGGCGGCTTTGTCAATGCGCTGAATTTTTTTCTCGACCGACTCCAAATCTTTCAGTTGGAGTTCAGCGTCGATAATTTCTTTGTCCGATACGGGATCGACTTTGCCTTCAACGTGCACGATGTTGGCGTCCTCGAAGCACCGGATGACGTGCACAACGGCGTCGACCTCGCGGATGTTGGCCAAGAACTTGTTGCCCAAGCCCGCGCCCTGACTGGCTCCTTTCACCAAACCGGCGATGTCGACAAATTCGATAATCGTTGGTACGACCTTTTGCGGGTTCACTAAGCCTTCGAGGGTATTTAAGCGCTCGTCGGGCACGGTTACCACGCCGACGTTGGGTTCTATCGTGCAGAAGGGATAATTGGCCGCTTCGGCCTTACCGCTCGAAATCGCATTAAACAGCGTCGATTTGCCCACGTTTGGCAAGCCCACGATTCCACATTGTAAACCCATAAGAGAACGAGTGAATGAGCGAGTGAGTAGACGAGCGAACGCATGAAGATCTGTAATCTGGCTCTTCACGCGTTCGCTCGTTCAATCACTCGCTCTTTAAATTTTCCTGCAAATTTACAACCGCGACGGCGGACCGCCGTAACGACGGACCGAAAAAAAGCCTT
>CAXUEB010000265.1:2749-7649 GCA_964249775.1 uncultured Spirosoma sp. | reverse complement strand
TGGCCGCGAACTTAGTCCGGCCCTCGATCGGGGCTTTCTGGCCGCCCAGTTCGACATGACCGTCTACGAGCAGGAGCTAACCGAGGTTATGCGACAGGACGAAGAATCGGGCATTCTTTACAACGCTACCAACCTGCGGACGCTGCTCTACGATCCTATCAACGACCGTAACCCCAAGACGGTTAATTTTGAGGATCTGCTCAGCGATAAACCCGCTGCAACACCGGCCGAAGTGCCGAACATTCAACTCAACGTCCGCGCGTTCAAGGACATTTACAAGATGCCCCTGAACAAACTGGAAGACGGTATTCAGTACGCTTATAACAAGTACGGCCGCGAGAATACGGTGATTCTGTGCCGGTCCAACAAAACGGCCGTGCAGTACAATCAGTTTGTCCGGCGGATGATCGACCAGTGCGAAGAAGAACTCGACGCGGGCGACATGCTCATGATTGCCCGCAACAACTACACGACCTTAGACGAGGATTCGCCGGCCGGTTTTCTGGCCAACGGCGAGTTTGTGGAAGTGCTCAAGATTCGCAATCAGGAAGAAATGCACGGCTTTCGGTTCGCCACCGTGACGTTACGCTTAGTCGACTATGAAGAGCAGGCCGACTTCGAGGCCAAGATTATTCTCGACACGTTGCACAGCCCCACGCCGTCGCTGTCGGCGGAACAGAGTCGGGCGTTGTACGAAAGCGTGCAGAAAGATTATTTTTACATCAAAAGCAAAAAGGAGCGGACCGAAGCCATGCGACGCGATCCGTACCTGAACGCCCTTCAGGTCAAATTCGCCTACGCCCTAACTTGCCATAAAGCGCAGGGCGGTCAGTGGAGCGCGGTGTTTGTGGACCAGGGTTTTCTGCCCGACGGTCAGGTCAATCAGGAGTTCGTGCGGTGGCTGTACACCGCCCTGACCCGCGCCACGGACGAAGCGTATTTGATGAATTTTAATTCGCAGTTTTTTCAATAGAGGGAGTAAGGTGTAGGGTGTAAGCGATACCGCCTGATACACGCGCGCCAGCCCTTACACCCTCTACCCTCACACCTTACTCCCTCTCTTATGTCTATCGAGTGGATTATTAGTGCCTGCATTGGCGTCGGCTTGGCGGCCTGTTGCGGCTTCCGCGTGTTTGTGCCCTTGTTAATCGCCAGCGCGGCTACCAAATTAGGTATCATCGGCACCATCCCGGAGTTTGAGTGGCTGGGCGGCTGGCCTACCTTGCTGGGGTTGTCCGTCGCGACGGTGTTTGAATTAGGGGCCTACTACATTCCCTGGCTCGACAATCTGCTCGACACCGTCGCTACGCCCGCGTCCATTGCGGCCGGTACGCTGCTGGGCACGTCATTTTTCCAAATTGACGAACCCATCCTGCGTTGGGGCCTGGGTCTGATGATTGGGGGCGGTTCAGCGGGCATCGTGCAGGCCGGTACGAGTCTGCTCCGGCTTGGTTCCACGGCTACGACGGGCGGACTGGCCAACCCGGTCGTGGCGACGGGCGAGAACGTCGCGTCGTTTGGGTTGTCGATCTTCACCATTCTCTTGCCGTTAGTGGCGATGGTGATTATTGCCGCCGTGCTGATCTTTATCATCAGCCGGTTGGTCGCTCGCCGAAAAGTGTGGTTTACCCGCGCCACCAACAAGCCCAGCGGTGGCCCTGCCAATTCAATTTGACTCTCGAACGCGCATCCAGCCAAACCGCCACGCGTTTCAGGAACTGTTTAAGACCAAGTAGCCGCTCACTTAACGTTTGGCTGTCGCGCTTGAAGAAGGACTGAGCCGGACCAACTAAGCCGGACGGGTAGCGTTTCGTTTTGATTTGTCTGCGTTGTTGGATCCCTGCTAACAAACACAGCGCCTAAGCCAGCCAGAAGAAGTTTTTAAGAAGACCCCGGCTGAGAGAGAGAAGTGCTATGCTGATGATGTAGCGGATTTAACGGACAATGGCGGTAAGGGTTGAAAAAGGTCAGGTACAGAAAAGGCTGGGTTAGCCCGGCCTTTTCTGTACCTGATTGGTCTTTCGTTAATGACCTAACAAAGTCGTTAATTTAACCTTACTGTCTTGGTCGTCCGGGTCTATCTGAAGGGCAGTTTGATAAGCAGCAATCGCTTTGGTTGTATCGCCTTGCTTTTGGTAGAGGTCCCCGTAGCGAGCGTACACAATGCCTTCTTTAGGATAGCGCTCTTTAGCCAGTTCCAGCACTCCTTCGGCCGCTGGCAGGTTGGCTGGCCGATTGCTCGCAAAATCGTAAGCCATGTACGTGAGTTGATACACGTTAAGGTTCATCGCCCGGTAGCCTGCAATGGCTTCCGCAATGCGCCCCATCCGTATCAGTTCGTTGGGCAGGTACACCCGCTCCGGCAAACGGGGCATTGGCGTTTTTTGCCATTCGACCCGTACGGAGTCAACTCGCCCTGTTTTCCCCCGACTGAAATACGCCTTGGCCGTATAATCGGTCAGTGCAATGGTGTCACGGCCCGTTGGTACGCAAATAATTTCATTGCCGTTATTGATTTTTTCAATTAGTAAATTACCCCAGCGCCGGAAGGTAACGACCTCATCGGCACTCCGTTGGTAACGACCAACGTAGGCGTCCAGCAGCGAATCAGGCAGAATGTACGTCGTGAGCGACTTGGGCAGAAAGCCGGTCCAGCCGTACACCTGCGCTACAGCCCGGCGAATTTCTTTGCCCAGTTCGTTCGCTCCGTTATTATCGTTCATCATGACAACCAGCCCGTTACCATTTACTAAACTTCCGGTAGCGTCCGCAATGAATCCGGCGTTGGAGCCGGAGTGGTTAAAGTACCGACTGGCTTCGTCGGTTCGGTTGTTGTTTTGTAGTAGGAAGGCCCCGAGTCCTATTTGCTCTTTAGTAAAGCCATCACTCACCAGGGCTAACGGGGTCATCATGTCTTTCACGGACGCCTGGCTGAGTAGGCCGCCTTTGTTCCGGTAACTGTTTTGCAGGTCGATGATGGTTTGGGCCAAGTCACCCGCGGTCGTATGAAGGCCGGCGGCTGCCTGCTGTGGATAAACGTAGGGCATACCCTTAAACCAACCGTTCGTTGAGTACGCCCCCGACAAATAAGGAGCCAGCGCGGGTGGCAGCGGCTGGTCAAACGTCGTGCGCCGTAGACCCAGCGGCTTGAAAATCGTCTCATCCGTAAAGGTGGCGAAATCCTTACCCGTGATGTCCATCATCGCCATCTGAGCGCCCAGATAACCCCCGCCGGAATACCGAAATTCCTTGTTTGGCTCGCTGTTAACGACTACCGCCCGACTATCGGTACCCGGTTTCCCCGACAGGATGTCAACTACCGACGGTAGCGGTTGCTTATCGGGGGTAAAACCAAAATACGCCGACTGACTCGTACCGCCCCGGTGACTCAGCAGCATCCGCAAGGTGACGGGCGTTTTACGGGTAAAGTCGTTCTCGCTTAACTTCCAAGAACGTAGGTAGTTGTTAATTGGCGCGTCGAGGTCTATCTTACCCTGCTCCGCCAGTTTCAGAGCCGCCATGGCTGCCACTAATTTGGAGATCGACCCCGCCGAAAACAGGGTCTCATTGGTCACCGGTCTGCGGTTGGTTGTATCGGCTAAACCATATGATTTCACCCAATCCACTCGGTAATTATGAATCACGGCGACGCTTAAGCCCGGTACGCGGTGATAACGCATCCGTTCCTGAAGATTCCAGCCTTTCAGGCCTTCAACCGGTACGTAGGGTAGCAGGCTGTTTTCGACGGCGGCTATCCGGTCGGCCAGTTTTTGTGGGGGCTGTGCTACGGCATGGTAGACCGTAAGCACGATTAGGAGCAGTAAGAGCAAGGTGAGCCGGGGCGAATGAACGATCATAGTCGGTTGATTTTTCGGTAAACATCCGACTTTCAGGCATTGGTGTCGTCCCGAAGTATGATTTGGAACCTCTTTATGTATTCTTTTGGCGTATGGCCCATCTGCTCTTTAAACACGCGGTTAAAGGTCGTCTTTGACGAGAAACCCGCGTCCAGGGCCAGGGCCAGGATTGTCACCCGGTCAGCGTCGCCCGCTTCTAATCGCCGTTTCACTTCCGCAAGGCGGTGCGCGTTGATATAATCGGTAAAGGATTGTCCGAACCCCACGTTGATGGTTCGAGAAATGATGTTGGGGGAAAGGCTAAGATGCTCAGCCAGCGAAGCCAAGGTGAGATCAGGGTCCTGGTACATTTTGTTTTCCCCAATTGCTCGTTGGATCTGCTCCTGATGCTCGTCCTTAACCACGACCGCCGGTTGCCTCTTCGCTTCGGTTTGAAATCGGTTGTAACCCCGTCCGAGTAGAGCGACTGTGTAAACAAAAAAGGGCAACACTTGAGCCGTTAGAAAAAATTTAGGGTCCTGGGGAGACAGGTAGATCGAGTTGATTAGGGGATCGATGGCCGCCACTATGTAGAACAGCCCCGCTCCCCGTAATAACCCCGTCAGCCAACCTTCCCGGTTGTCTGTTTGCTGAACCGTCTGCCAACTTCGATACAAAAAACACAGAATAAGCAGACAGCTCATGTAGTACTCGATGTAGCGGGTGTAAGGTTTGTGAACCGTCAGCCAGAACCAGGCTTTGGTGGAGAGCGGTTGAACCATCAGCACGGTATAAAACAAGACCTGCATTAGTACCGGCACAAAATGCCACCAACGTAACGATAGGGGTTTAGCCAAACGCGCCTGCACGTACCCGTAGAGTAAAGGACCAAATCCCCAGGAGAAAAACAAGGGCGTAAAGTACAGCCACCGGTGATGGTAGTAAACGCCCGACCGGCTTAAGAAGTAGTCAACCACCTGAAAGGTGAGTCCAGTCAGCAGCAAGGCCAACCAACGGTTTGCCGGTTGTTTCGGTGAAAGCAACAACCAGGTTACCGTGGTAAT
>CAXUEB010000265.1:2227-2739 GCA_964249775.1 uncultured Spirosoma sp. | reverse complement strand
GCCCTGCACGATGCAGAAAATGTCAACGAGGTTTCTCAGGTTCAGGTAAACGTTCATGCGTCAACTCATTAACGGACAACGATACCGTCTAAGGTAGCAACCTTTCCATAAAACAACAATGACTTTTCTCCCGGAACCGAACGGGGCAGTCAATGGCTGGTGTGTCACCAAAGGGTATTCATCACGAATAGATTCGGACCCGGACGAAGTTTATACAAACGACAACCCAACAGGCTGGCTACTTCTCAAACTCAATCACGTACTCCGACAAATACACGCTCTTCTCCGGCAGAATGTCTTTCACGAACAGCCGGGCCTGTCGGCCGAGCTTCAGGCAAGTACGTTTCTGCGCGATGTCTTCGGCGGTGTTCATTGGTTGCAGCGACGGATACCACAGAAAATGACCGGGGCGGCTCAAAAGCAGTTGCGGTTTACTCCACTGCTGGGCGTTGTCACCCTGACTCAGGTCGGCGTTGGTATTGAACGAGATAAAAATGTCGCTGCCCGCCCAC
>CAXUEB010000265.1:0-2217 GCA_964249775.1 uncultured Spirosoma sp. | reverse complement strand
GTCCCGTAACTTTGCCCATCAGCATGACCCACGCGCCTAAGTGCTCGTTCCAACTAACCGACGGACCCCAGTGAAAACCGCCCGTGGGCGACGAAGCCGGTCCGCCCCCGTCTGCTCGCGGAATTTGCAACGACGCGATGGGTTTGCCGATGCGGTTGGGTAGCGTATTGAAGCCTTTGCCATCCCAGCGCCGGGCCTTGCCGACTGGGTTATCCAGATCCGATAGCCGGATGCGGGCCACGCTGATGCACTGCCCGGCCGCTTCGGTTTCGGGCCGGTATTTTTTCGGCTCATACTGACCGGGGTAGCCGTATTCGCCGTAGAACAGGTACAAATAATTGCCACTGGCTACCGCCGATGGGTCACCCACGCCCCCGGCAAAGGTGTTCGACGTGTTGTACGGCTTTAAGATCATGCGCGGCTGGAGGTCTTCGATAAACAGCCCGCGGTTATCCCAACTGCGCCCGCCGTCCGTCGATTTCATGATCCCAATCCGGCAAACGGCCGCGGCCGAGGTGGGTCCTTTCAGCCCCTGCGGCCAGTTTTTATCGATGTAGCCTTCGCCGGTTTTGGCATCGTACGGCAACGTAGCCGGGTAGTTTTCGTTGTGATAAACGGCATAGAGCGTGCGGCCCGATTGGTCGCGGCTGTCCTGATAAACCGTCTCGAACCAGACCGCCCCGTGCAGCCCCGCCTGATTAGGTTTTACGTTGGCCGGTATCTTGGGCGTTCGAAACTCGCCGGCTTTGCGGCTGAAACCTTCGTCCGCGTTGAGGCCGTCGGCAAACTTCAGGTCGTCGGCGTAACCCCAAACGGGGTCTTCGCCGTGCTTGCCCGGAAAGATGCGGAATGTATCACCGACCCAGGCTTCGGCCATGTTGCAGTCAACGAACGAGTTAAAGTAAAACTTCTGACTCGGAATCAGCTTGAATTTGGGGCCGGCCGGTAGCGTCGGGTTTGTTGACAGGAAGCCGAAACCAGCGGTCACAGCCGCGACCGCAGCGACCAGCCCGAATACTTTGGTTGTTTTCATGCCCCAAAAAGAGGGTTGCGACCGGGTTTTACTGCCAACCCGTAGTGACAATCCAGCTCCAAAAACGCCAAAAGCCGGACGCTCGCCCGGCTTTTAACTGGTAGGCAATACCTTACAACGTTTCCACCGTCCGGCGCACGAACGCCGTTAGGTCCGCGCCGGTGAGCAGGTTCTGCGACAATAAGGCCAAGTCGTACACCTGCTTGACGAGCGACTTCTGCGTGTCAGCGTCGGTTTCGGCCAGAATCCGGCCCGTCAGTGGGTGGTTGGCGTTAACGACGACGTTGTAGCTGTTGGGCAGGTTGCCGTAGAACGACTGCTCACCCGATAAGGCCGACATGTCTTTCATCCGGCGCATGAACTCGGGCAACGTAATCGTTACGGGCAGTTCATCAGTCGGTTGCGCTTCGACGCTGACGTTCAACGTCTTGTTGTCCAGCACTTGCTCGAAAACCTCTTTCAGCTTGGTGCGGTCAGCTTCCGACAAGACGCTTTCGTTGTTCAACCCCTTATCGATCAACTTGTCCAACGTATCGGCGTCGACGCGCACGAAATGCACTTTTTCGAGCCGGTATTCGAGCGCGTTGATGAAGTGCGGGTCAATGACGTTGTCCAGCAGTAAGACGTCGTAACCCCGCCGAACGGCCGATTGAATATACGCGTCCTGCTGCTTGCGGTCGGTGGTGTAAAGCAGCACCAGCGTCTCGTTCTTATCGGTCTGGTTGGCCTGAATCCGCTCGCGGTACTCGTCGATGGTGGCATAAACACCCTCCGTATTCTTGAGCAGGACAAAGCTTTTGGCCTTCTCGTAAAACTTATCGTCGCTCAGAATACCGTACTTGATGAACAACCCAATGTCGTCAAACTTCTCCTCAAACGCTTTGCGGTCGGCGTTGAACAGGTCATTCAACTTATCGGCGACTTTGCGGGTGATGTAGCCGTTGATTTTCTTCACGTTCGCGTCGGCCTGCAAAAACGAGCGCGATACGTTCAAAGGAATGTCGGGCGAGTCGATGACGCCGTGCAGCATCATCAAGAAGTCGGGCACCACGTCCTTCACCTCGTCGGTGATAAACACCTGCCGGCTGTAGAGTTGAATTTTTTCCCGCTGGAAGCGTAGTTCGTTTTTGACGCGCGGGAAGTACAGAATGCCCGTCAGGTTGAACGGGTAATCGACGTTGAGG
>CAXUEB010000264.1:0-7689 GCA_964249775.1 uncultured Spirosoma sp. | reverse complement strand
CTTGCCCGCTTTGAGGCCGATCGTGCCCGAGCGTTCCTGCGCGCCGTGCGCCCCGTCGTTGTTGACTACTTCGGTCGAGCCGATGAAGAGCTTGCTGCCATCGTCGGAAGACGTAAAGAAGGTGTACTGCCCATCGGTGGGCACATTGACGTAGCCCGTGAAGCGCAGGCCAAAGAGGTCGTCCCGGTTGCGCACCGACAGGTCAGCCACCGAGGCTGTACCGGTCTTGGCGGGCGAGAGGCTGTTGAAGTCGGGCAGGGTTGACCAGTTGCCTTCGTAGTAGGCGTAGTCCAAGCCTGCCACGGCGTTGGCCGGATTCTCCGGCTCACGTAACGTCGTCGTCGGTGGGGGCGTTGTACCTCCGCTGCTGACGCGGAAGAAGGCACTGGCCGGGATGACTTGCTTACTCCAGTTCGGCCCCTGGTAGCTGACGCTTAGCTCTTGCCCGCCCCCGTTCTCAAAATACACCATAGTGATGGCGTGCCGGCCGGCCTTCAGGCCGATCGTGCCCGAACGTTCCTGGCTGGCGTGCGCTCCGTCGTTGTTGACCACCTCGGTGCTACCGATGAAGAGCTTGCTGCCGTCGTCGGAGGAGGTGAAGAAAGTGTACTGTCCGTCAGTAGGCACGTTGACGTAGCCCGTGAAACGTAGACTAAAGAAATCGTCGCGGTTGCGCACCGACAGGTCAGCCACCGAAGCCGTGCCGGTCTTAACGGGGGTGAGGCTGTTGAAGTCAGGCAAGGCCGACCAGTTGCCTTCGTAGTAGCTGTAGTCCAAACCCGAGACGGCGTTAGCCGGGTTCTCCGGGTCACGTAACGTCGTCGTCGGTGGGGGCGTGCTGGTGTTGTTATCTCTTAACAGCACCAGCGAGGTGTAAGGTGCCAGCGTTGCCGAGCCAGAATACACTTGCCCTTTGGCGTCGCGGTAGGTGGCGTCGAGACCCACGGTCAGGTTCTGGCCGGTGGGGTTAGTAAACAACTTGATGAAGTCATCGGGGTTGTTGGTCGTCGCCACCGCTTCTTCCAAGCGGGCGTTGTCGAACCAAGCCGTTTGGCCGTCCTCGAACACTTGAAAGACAACAATAGCCGATGATTCATCCGCCGTTGCGGTGAAGGCTACGGTGTACTTCTGACGACTTGAGCCAATCAAGATAGTTGACCGGGGAGCCAGGTCACTGTACGAACCCGTCTTTTGACGAATAAATACTTCAACCCGTTTGTTGCCGCCACTGGCTACCGCATCAAAGGTAAATTGATACGTTTTCCCCCTTGTAACACCGGCGATGTTGTTCGATGCTAACACATAGGAATAACTCTGATTAGAAGCCGAAGGAAACGCAACGCGCATACTACCCCCATCGAGTCGGCCCGGACCTTCCCACTCAACCCGGCCGTTGCCTTGATTGCTATAAGCAACGCCCCAACCATCGGTCGATGAATTAAACAAATTGTTCAAGAGCACGTTACCCGTTGGCGTCAGCGTATTAGCTTGGTAGGTAACCGGGCTATTCTTCGAGTTGGCGTCCTTACCAAATTGGCTTTGCCACTGGGACAGCGACAGGTCGCCCCCCACAATGCCACTGCCGTTGTTGTAAACGGTCCGAATTTTAAACACGTCCTCAAACGGGCGGACGTAGTAGTTATTATCGAAATTACCGTACTGACTTAAATCGTTTTGGTTGGATTCGTACTTGGCAACGAACTGGTCAGCCAACCGACTGACCAAAATGTTGTTTTGGATGTTATTGTTCCGCGTGACGCAGTAACCGCTGTTGTAGGCAAGCTGCAATTGCCCTTCGCCGTTGTTAAAAACGGTGTTATTGTTAATGTTAAGGCTCGAGGCCGCCCGTAGATAGATGCCCAGCCCGTGGTTATTGAACACGGTGTTGCCGCTAACTTCAGCGTTTTGGGTACAGTCGTCGAAGAAAATACCGTTTGCCCCGGAGTAAGCACCGCCCGGCGTGCCTTCGGGCGCACCAGGACCGTTCGAGATGATGTTGTTCTGAACATAGATGTCACCGACGTTATTTCGGACGCCGTTCCAGGTGTAAACGCCCCCGCCGTCGCTCTTGCTCAGGCAGAAGTTTGTAATTACGTTGCGCCGAATTGCAATGCTGGTGGCGTACGTAATGCCGTTGTAGCCGACGCCGTCGATGACGTTGTTTTCGACGACGGTGTTTTGCCCACCCGACGATTGAAATCCGTTGTAGTTGCCGTCGCCCCCGCGCCCGCGGCCGGGCTGGATTCCCACCCGCCGGATGGTATTACCCCGGAAGGTTACGTTCGCGTACGGGTCGATTAAAACGCCGGTGTTGTTGGCCTGTTGAACAAGCGAGTTCTCGATGACGACGTTGTTGCCCGAACCGGTGATGGCGATACCGTCTTCGCCCGACTCGGTCACGTCGAGGCCGGAAAAGGTCAGGTTCGAGCCGGTGTTCACATAAAGACCCGTGTTGAGCGATTCGGTCAGCCGCAGGTTCCGCAGCGTGACGTTGGAGGCATACGACAAGTCGACGGTTACGTTTCGGGCGGCTGCCGTAATGGTCTGGCCATTGGGGTCGCCCTGGGTGCTGTAAAGCTGGATTGTTTTAGAGTTGGTGTTGAAGGCCCATTCGCCGTTCTGATCCAGGGTGGCCGGGTGGTTCTGCACGAAAAAGCCCCAGTTGTCGTTCGTGGGGTAGCCGTTGTTAGAACCCGATAAGTACAGGGTGTTGCCCGACTGACCGTTTAAGCCGTAGCGGTTAATGACCCACTGCACGGCCCGAACCACCACCTCGGTGCCGCTCCAGCCCGTGTTGAGGTTGACGCCGATGCCTTCCCGGCTGGTAATCTGCCCGTCGCCTTGGTGGGATTGGATAGTTAGGTAGCCTTTGTTGTTGTCGCTGTAATTGGGATACCGGCCCAAGGGCAAATCTTCGCCGTTGCGGTACAAGCCTGTCACCTGGTTGCCGCACGAGGAGCAAGTCGCCTGCCAGACGTTGCCCCCTACGTTGTTCCAGCCCGTTACCGGTACCGAGCCGGCTACGATCGGCTTAGCTCCTGAGCCATAGGCGTCGAAGACGATGGGCTGACCGGCGTTGCCCGACCGGCGGATGCTCAAGGTGCCGCGGAACGTGTCGCCCCGGCGAAACAGCACCTGGTCACCGGCCTGGAGGTTCAAACCGTTGACCTTGGAAAGGCTTTGGAAAGGACTCCCTTGGGAGCGGCCGTCGTTGTTGTCGTTGCCGTTAGCGGCCACGTAGTAGGTCGTCTGACCCAACGCAACTGACCCCGCCATGCTGGCGAATCCGATGATTAATCCAACCGACCGTTTTCTCTGGTGAACAAACTGGTCGGCTACCATTCGTCCAAACGAATTGAATAAGTAGTTCATGCAAAAGGAGTTTGAGTCACATCAACCTCCCGCAAAACTACCCATTTATTTATTAATCGGTATAATTAACTATTTATTAATTGGCGTACTGGTAGTCATTTTCAAGTAGTTTCCTATAATTTCCCCTGAGAATACAGAATTGACAACTGCGTAAACTTAGCGCAGATAAACGCCGGTTCGGGTTGGGTCGCTCAAGACAACTTCGACGTGTTCGGTCAGCGTCGTGCTGAGTTCGTACCCTTTGTAATCAGCCGCGACCGGATAACGAGGGTAGTTTCGGTCGATTAACACCGCCACCTGCAATTTGCGCACGGCCACGTTTAAGAACGGTTGCAGACTAAAGGCCAGCGTCCGGCCGGTGTACAGCACATCGTCAATGACAATGATTACTTTGTCGGCGTAAGCATCGGCCGGGCGATCCAGTCGGACGGGCGGCTGGGCCGACTGGGTTTTGTCGAGCGTCAGTTGCAACAAATCGACCGTAAAGGGCGTGATCTGGCGAAGCTCCTGAGCCAACGCTTCGGCCAGCACGTAGCCTTCACCGGCGATGCCAGCCAGCAGCAGCGCCGGCTCGTCGACGTTGTTTTCGTAAATTTGGAAGGCAATGCGCCGGATTTTTTGACGAATTTGCTCGGCGTTCAAGATAAGCGTTGGTGGGTTAGTCAGCATGAAACGACGGCCCGTTTGGGCTGCGATGATTGAGGGTATAAAGATGGGGAAAATTGCCGGATAGGGGCGGTAGTGGCTTTGGCACACTTTTCGCCCCGCCTTAGTTACTGATTAATCGAATAAGTAACTATGTACCGTTCTGTCTCGCTGCTATTTGCCCTGATTTTTTGGATGGCCTCGCGAGAATTACCCGTCAAACCCGCTTCCGACGCCGAGGTTGTTAAAACCGTGCGAACATCGCTGCTAACCGGCAATGCCGGTCAACTGTCTGCTTGTTTCGCCAAAACCATTGAGCTGATTATCGACGCCGAAAAGGTTGATTTTTCCGCTTTGTCCACCGACCATGCCAAATTAATCCTGCGCTCGTTCTTTCGCAAGTACCCGCCCCACGGCTTTCAGTTTGTGCATCAGGGCGCATCGGCCCGCTTGCATTACCGCACCGGAACCTACACCACCGGCGGTCAAACGTTTACCGTCTACGTACTTATGCGCCGAAACACCAACCGGCAGTACGTCATTAATACGCTGCATTTCAGAAAACGGTAAGCGTTGGTCGATCGTCAAGGCGCACCCTAATGACGGATGCCCATCGGCGAACCACTGACCATTATTTCGCCGTATCTTTGCACTTTCTTTCTGAGGTGTCATGATTGTTAAGACCAAAAAATACGCGTTAGACCAAAAAACGTACATCAACATTGCCCTACGGCAGTGGCTGCGGACCAACTACAAGTGGCTCTTTATACCGTTGGGCTTGATTGTGCTGAACATCGTCCTGTACGCAACGGGCGTGTTCGACCACTATTGGCCGGCCATTATCATTCTGCTGCTGACGATTCTGTACGTCTTGTTTTGGGCGGTGCAGATCACGGGGATTGCGCAGATGGAGCAAAGCAAAGCCTTGTTTCAGAAATACATCTACGAGATCGACAGCCGCCAGATTTTGATGCGCATCAGCGCCAAAGAAGGTGGGCTACTGAAGTGGGATCAGATCAGCAGCGTCGAAAAAAACAAAGACGCGTACATCCTGTTTCTGGACAACGCCGAAGCCCTCAAAAACGTAAAGGCCAATTGGCTGGCCCGCACCGTGACGAAAGGGTTGTCGAAGGCGCAGTTCCTGTACTTGCCGTATACGATCTTCAACAGCGACCACGACCTTAAATTCACCGATGCCATTCTTCGGCGTAAAGGTCTGCTGACCGACGGAACCGTGGCCGAACCGGTAAAATAAGGCCGGCGCGTAACGAAGCGTCTATTATTTTTGAGAATCCAACCCAGTCCGTCGGTTGGATTCTTTGTTTTTTCAACCCCTTGTTTATCCGAAATTATGATTACCCGCCGTCCGCTTTTTCGGCTTTTTTTGCTGCTGCTTACCCTGCCGGCCGTTGCCCAAACCCCGAAAGCCGTTACGCTCGACGACATCTGGGGCCGCAACCAGGGCGTGTTTAACCAACGCACCGTAGCAGGCGTCAACTGGATGCAAACGGGCGGTTTGTATACCACGCTCGACAACGGCAAGATTGTTCAATTCGACATCACGACGGGCCGTTCCGTTCGGACGCTGTTTAGCGGAGCGATCAACGCCGAAGGCTATCAATTGTCGGCCGACGAACGTAAACTATTGATTACAACCGCCGAAGAGCCTATCTACCGCCGATCGAGCCGGGCCGAGTATTTCGTATACGACCTCGGCTCAAAACAGCTAACGCCCCTGAGCCGGGCCGGCAAGCAGCAATACGCGACGTTTTCGCCCGACGGCAAACGCGTGGCTTTCGTGCGCGCCAACAACCTGTTCGTGGTCGAACTGGCTACCGGCAAAGAAACGCAGTTGACGACCGACGGCCGGCCCAACGCCGTTATCAACGGCGCGGCCGACTGGGTTTACGAGGAGGAATTCAGCATGGCGCGGGCCTTCGAGTGGTCGCCCGACAGCCGGCGTATCGCCTGGATTCGGTTCGATGAAAGCCGCGTTCCCGAATACGACATGCAGCTCTGGGGCGGTCTGTATCCGGTCGAATACCGCTTTAAATACCCCAAAGCGGGTGAAGCCAATTCGCTCGTAACGGTCTGGATTGCCGACGTAGCGTCGGGCAAGAAAGTACAGGCTCAAACCACCGACGCGCGGACTGGCACGGATATTTACCTACCCCGCATTCAGTGGACCCGCAACCCCAACCTGCTGTCGATTCGGCGGCTCAACCGCTTGCAAAATCAACTGGCCCTGCTGCACGTCAACGCCATAACCGGCGCGGCCACGACCGTCCTGACGGAAACCTCCGGAACCGCAACGGCGGACCGGTCAGCCCGGCCTACCTACGTTGACCTGGAGTTCACCGATGACCTGCTGTACCTGCCAGACGGTCAGTCGTTTCTGTGGAGCAGCGAACGCAGCGGCTACAAACACTTGTATCTATATGACCTGGCGGGCAGACTAATCCGGCCCATCACCACGGGCGACTACGAAGTCAGCACCGTGGCGGGCGTAGACGCGAAGACTGGCACGATTTTTTTCACCTCCACGGAAGTCTCGCCCTTGGAGCGCCACCTTTACCGCATTGGTCTCGACGGACAAAACAAACAACGCCTGACGAGAGAGCCGGGCACCTACACGGCTAATTTCAGCCCTGACTTTGCGTACTACCTGCTGTATCATGCCTCGGCCCAATTACCGACGACGGTGCGGCTGCGGAGCACCAACGCCACCAATGACCTGCGGACGCTGGAAGCCAACGACGCGCTCAGAAGTCGGTTAGCCGGTTATGCCATCAGCCAAAAACAATTTTTTCTGACCAAAGCCGCCGACGGAACGCCCTTGAACGGCTGGATGATTCGGCCGGTGGGTTTTGACAGCACCGGCACCCGGAAGTATCCCGTGCTGATGTTTGTGTACGGCGGTCCCGGCTCGCAAACCGTGAAGAACGACTGGGACAGCCGCGACTTTTTTTGGTACCAAACCTTAGCGCAGAAGGGCTACGTGGTGGTGTCGGTGGACGGGCGCGGCACGGGCGCACGGGGCAACGCGTTCCGCACGGCGACCTACGCCCAACTCGGTAAGCTCGAAACCGAAGATCAAATCGCGGTGGCGCGCCAGTTGAAAAACCGGCCCTACGTCGATTCGGCCCGCGTCGGCATCTGGGGCTGGAGCTACGGCGGCTACATGACGGCCCTGTGCATGACGCTCGGTGCCGACGTGTTCAAGGCCGGTATCTCCGTCGCGCCCGTCACGAACTGGCGTTTCTACGACACGATCTACACCGAACGCTATCTCAAACGCCCACAAGACAACCCCGGTGGCTATGACGACAACTCGCCGGTGACGCACGCGGCCAAACTGCGCGGCCCGTTTTTGCTTATTCACGGCACCGGCGACGACAACGTGCACGTTCAGAACTCCGTTGCCTTGACCGACGCCCTGATTGCGGCTGGCCGGCCGTTTCAGTCGTTCTATTACCCCAACCGGAATCACGGCATCTACGGCGGCAACACCCGGTTGCACCTGTACACGATGATGACCGAGTTTATCGAGAAGAATCTGTAAAGAATTGCGTTACCTTTTTTGTATGTCAGCCATTCGATTAGCCATACCGCCAAAGATTGATGTCTTCTCGGACGACGAACTCTATGCGTTCTGTCTGGCAAATCCCGAAC
>CAXUEB010000263.1:5172-7710 GCA_964249775.1 uncultured Spirosoma sp. | reverse complement strand
GTAAAGCAGGGATGGCGGGGTGCTGCGCGCGGGGGTGCCTTCGGCGCAGGGTTGGTGGGGGTTGCAGGGATGGCGGGGTGCGTGTAGCTTGCTGGCGAACAACTGAACTTGTACGGCAGGCATGACTCAAAAATTATTTCGGTTTGAAGAACTAACCATTTGGCAGACGGCTATTGAGGTGGGCGATGATTTGTACAACATTGCGGACGCTCTGGAAGCAAAACGCCTGTACCGCTTCGCTGAGCAACTACGTGGCGCAGGTATGAGTATCTCGAATAACATAGCAGAGGGCTCTGGCTCTGCTTCCTCGAATAAATTCCGCCAGTTCCTTAACTACGCTCGCCGGTCCTGTTACGAGTGTGCCAATATTCTGGTAGTTGTTCAACGGCGTAATCACATAAACGAAGAAGAGAAACAACGCTTGTTCAGCACTCTCGCTAACCTAAGCCGAAAAATCTACAACTTCCAGCAAGCCATCCGCTCGTAATCCGCCACTCCTGCAATTCCCTGCGCGAAGCACCCCGCTACCCCTGCGCTGAAGGCAACCATGCTCTTGATCATCGACGACGATTTCGTAAGGAAGGCTTTGCCGTGCGCGTCGCCGATGGGCCGTTTGAAACGCGGGAAATCTTGAACGAGGAAGAGCCGGAGGCCGTGCTGCTCGACATGAATTTTTCGGTCGATACGTCGGGCGACGATGGGCTGCGGCTGCTGCGCTACCTGCGCGAACGGCTACCGAACGTGCCAGTGGTCTTGATTACGGGCTGGGGCAGCATCAACCTCGCCGTGGCGGGCATGAAGGCCGGAGCCAGTGATTTTATTACCAAACCGTGGCAGAATGATTACCTCGTGCAGTCGGTGCAAACGGCGCTGAAATTGGCAGGTGTGGAGCGGAGTTCCGGAGAGTCGGTATCGGCGGGTCGCAAGGCGCTGGACGCGCAGTTTCGGTTCGGTAACATCGTCGGTGAAGATCCGAAGCTACTCGACGTGCTGACGACCATCGGGCGCGTAGCTCCGACCGATGCGCCGGTGCTAATTACGGGTGAGAGTGGTACGGGTAAAGAACTCATCGCCGAAGCCATTCACCAGAATAGCCGGCGCAGGAGTCAGCCGTTCGTCAAGGTTAACCTCGGCGGCATTTCCAGCACCCTCTTCGAGAGCGAGCTGTTCGGCCACGTGCGCGGGGCGTTCACCGACGCCAAGGCCGACCGCGTGGGGCGGTTTGAACTGGCTAACCGGGGTAGTATCTTCTTGGACGAAATCGGCGACCTCGACCCGGCCGCCCAGGTGAAGCTGCTCCGGGTGTTGCAGGACCGCACGTTCGAGCCGCTGGGCAGCAGCAAAACCCGAACGGTCGACGTGCGCGTCATCTGCGCCACCAACCGCCACCTCGAAGACATGGTCGCCAAGGGGCAATTTCGGGAGGATTTGTTTTACCGTATCAACCTCATCACCGTCCGGCTGCCCGCCCTCCGCGAGCGGCCCGCTGACATTCCGCGCTTAGTCAACTTCTTTATCGACAACCTGAAAACACTCTACGGTCGGCCCAATTTGCAGGTTAGCAAAGAAGCGCAGCAGTGGCTCAAGGGGCTGTCGTTGCCCGGCAATATTCGTCAGTTAAAAAACGTCGTGGAGCGGGCCGTCCTGCTTGCGCCCGGCGATACATTAACCGTTGCCGATTTTGAAAAACACGTATCATTTAATCACTCCTCCCTCTCGTCCTTCCTCCCTTCTCCTTCGATTATGACCCTCGACCAGATGGAGCGGCAAATGATCGAACGGGCGATGGCCCACCACCACAACCGCGTTGCTAACGTTGCGCGGGCGTTGGGCATTACACGGTTTGCGCTGTACCGACGGCTGGAGAAGTATGGAATCAAGGATTGGAACACGGATGACACCGATCAGACGGATTTGCACTGATCTTTTTTAGTAAAATTCGTGTCAATCCGTCTGATCGGTGTCATCCGTGTTCCCATGAGCTTCCAAATCCGCTACCTGCTCTACATCCTCGCCGTGCACGCCGTGCTGGTCGGGCTGACGTTTCAGGTTCTGAAGCAGAATAAACCGCTGTTTATTGCCTCGGAGGTGCTGATTGTTCTGTCGCTGTACGTGGCCGTCCGCATCTACCGCTCGTTTCGGCAACCGTCGCAATTTATCGCGTCGGGTATTGAAGCCATTCGGGATAAGGACTTCACGGTCAAGTTTGTGCCGACGGGCAACGACGAGGTCGACGAACTGATCCGGGTCTATAACCTGATGATCGACCAGCTTCGGCAGGAACGCACCCGGCAGGCCGAGCAGCAGTTCTTCTTGGATAAACTGATTGAAGCCGCGCCGATTGCCCTCTTAATTCTCGACTTCGACGAACGCGTATCGGCCGTCAACCCCAAAGCCCGGCAGTTGCTGAACCGGACCGACGATGAGCTATTGGGTAAACCACTGTCGGCTACTGCGCACCCGCTGCTGGCGCAGCTTAGCACCTTGCCGCCCGATCAGCCGCATACGGTGAAGCTAACGGGGGTTGAAACGTCCCGG
>CAXUEB010000263.1:4355-5162 GCA_964249775.1 uncultured Spirosoma sp. | reverse complement strand
CCGGGTGCTGCGGGGGCAGTTCATCGACCGGGGGTTTCAACGGCAGTTTCTGTTCATCGAAGAACGGACCACCGAAATTGTCGAGACCGAGAAAAAAGCGTACGGCAAGGTGATTCGGATGATGGCCCACGAGGTCAACAACTCCATTGGGGCCGTCAACTCTATCCTGCACGTCGCCCAGCCGGAGGTGGCCGACCCAGATGTGCGGCAGGCGGTGTGGGTGGCCATCGAGCGCAACGACCGGCTGAACGGCTTCATGCGCCGGTTCGCCGACGTTGTGCGTTTGCCCGCGCCTAATTCCTTACCCACCGACGTGCGGGTTTTGGTTCAGAACGTCGGTCGGCTCATGCAGCCCCAGGCCGACGCCCGTGCCGTGACGCTTCGGCTGGTCCTGCCCGACGCGCCCGTGCGGTGGCCCATCGATGTGGGCCAGTTTGAGCAGGTGCTGGTCAACATCGTTAAGAACGCCTTGGAAGCCTGCGGGCCGGGACAAACCGTTGAGGTGCAGCTCACCGACCGGCGGTTGCTTGTTCGCGACAATGGTCAGCCCATTCCCGACTCCGTAGCGGCCAACCTCTTCAACCCGTTTTTCAGCACGAAGACCACCGGGCAAGGCATCGGCCTGACGCTCACCCGTGAGATTTTGCTCAATCACGGTCTTTCCTTCTCGCTCCGCACCGAGCCGGACGGCTGGACAGAATTTCGGATTGAGTGGTCACCCTCCTGAACTTACTTCGCCTGCGGATACCGGCTCAGGTCCGGGCGGGCAAAGTCGCTGAATACCTCGCCCGGCAGGCCCGTGAAAAC
>CAXUEB010000263.1:526-4345 GCA_964249775.1 uncultured Spirosoma sp. | reverse complement strand
GCAGAATCGAACCGTGCTTTTTGTAGTCGCTCCAGGGCAGCGTAAAGCGCGGCTGCTCGTCGGTAAACTTGGGAAAGTGCGCCCACTGCGTCACCAAATGCGCTTGCTGATCGACCCAGATCTTGTATTTGTTGTCGGGCGTGTTGCCCACGTTCTTGAACGTCATTTGAATGACATCGGCCCGCTTGCCGTCCGGGGTGGCGTCTTCGCCAAGGTACTTCAACGTTACGCCCGAATCCTTCAGCTTGAAGGGCATCACCAACCAGTACGAATCGTTGATCCAGGCCGCTTTGCCCCGCTTGACGTACTTAGCGACCGAATCTGGCTCGGTCAGTTCCGCGCCGTTGCGAAAGACCCGGCCCTGCTCGTTGTTGATGTTGAGAATAACGGTCTGATCGTCTCTAAGGTTGTCAACCCGCACCGTGCCGGTCCATTTGTCCCAAATCAACTGGCGCGAACCAAAGAAATTCCAGGCAATCAGGTGCGTGTTGTCCCACGCTTTGCGGCCACCCATCGCGGCCATGACCTGATCGGCGATCTGGACGGCTTTGGGATCGGAGCCCGCCAAATCAAAGTCGGGCGCGGGCGGATTCGACGCCCTTTTAGATTGTGCCATTCCGGCAACGGGGGCCAGTACGACAAAGAGCAGCAGTAGGTGTGTTCGCATAGGAGAGGCTGTTTGTTGCAAAAGTAAGATAAGTCCCGGTTGATTCAACGGGTTAGCGGCCACGACCGGCCGCGAGAATATTTAATAGGGTCTTCGGTCACCCGCTGTGTGGTCCAGGACGTTTTGTTCGGGAGTCATTCGGGCTACCTAACTAATTTATATGGAATGACTTATTAACCTCGTGGTCGAATCCATACTTTTCTTTAATAAGTACTAACGCGTCTAAATGGTTAATTAAGGCTGCGAACAAAGGTTAATTCAATAATTTGTTAACTTTATAATTTATTTTATGAGTATATAATTAACGACTTGTATCATTTTGTTGGATGAATCAACGTTTACGCTACTTCTTACTGGGCTTGATTGGGCTAATCGGCGGCTTATCGGTTGCGCCGGGTTGGGCGCAGGGTACCATCACCACGGAAGCTTTGAAGGTGACGGCCGTTTGTCCCGGCTCGTTGCTCGACGTGACGTTCACCACCGACAGCCCTTACGGCGCGGGCAACGTCTTCACCGCCGAACTCTTCGACCAAAGCGCGTACCGAAGCCTGCCGACGAGCACCGCCAGGGTGGTATTCACGAACCGGGTCTCGGCAATCTGGCTGGTGTCCGTTACCCTGCCCGCCGATGCCCTACCTGGTGCGGATTATCAGCTACGCATCCGGGCCAGTAACCCGGCCGTAACAGGTTTGCCCAGTCCGACCCGGCTGACCATTCGGGAAAAACCGGCTCCACCGACCGTGCCCGTGGTGCCAACGTCCTTTTGCCAGAACCAGACCACCCGCCCGCTGAGTGCTACGGCCACCGGAGAAGGTGTCGCGTTGGTGTGGTACGGCACTGACGCGACCGGGGGCGTCGGTACGCCGGAAGCTACGCGGCCGTCGTCGGTAAGCGCGGGGGCGTTTAGGTATTACGTGGCGCAGCGGCTGGCCGGTTGCGAAAGTGAGCGGGCCGCCGTGCCGGTGGTGATCCAAACCACCCCGACGGCTACCTTAACTGGCCCCTCGACCAGCTACGAAGGCCAGCCGGTGAGCTTGTCGGTCGCCTTTACGGGAGCCGGACCGTGGCAGTTTTCGTACCAGGACAGCAGCTACGCGACCGGCGCGCCGGGGGCTGTTCAACCAGTTGACGCAACCGCTAATCCTTACGTGCTGACCGTAACGCCGGCCAAAACAACGGCCTACTACCTAACCGGGGTGCGGAATGGCTGCGGACCGGGTACCCACAGTTCCGAAAGACTGATTGTTAACGCAATACCGCTGCTGGGCGTGGAAGATCCGGCGTTGGCTGACGCAATAGATGTGTTTCCCATTCCCGCCACGACCAGCCTGACCGTGCGCATCAGGGGTATAGCGGCCACCCAACCGGCCTTACTGGAACTGACCAATCTGGCCGGCCGCTCAACTGATTCGTACCGAACCAAGCATGAAACCACGTTGCTGCCCCTCGACGCTTACCCAACCGGTACATACATCTTGCGCATCCGGGTCGGCGAGCAGACAACCACCAAGCGGATTGTGAAGTTTTAGCGGTGTAGCGCGACAATAACGCCAACCTTACCGCTGCAACCGGCGCTTCTGGGCAACCCGGCCTTCGCGTTCCAGCCGCCGGTACGCATTCCCAAAGTCGACGCCTTCGGCAACCGCGCCCGCGAGGGCCGGCACGCCCGCCCGGCCCACAACGCCTAACCAGCGCGACACCTCACCGGCGGCCGTTTGGTAGGCAAGCATAACGTGGCCGTAGTCGCCCCCGAAAAAGTCGCGGGTCGTTTCCAGATCGGCAAGTTTGATTACCGGGTAGTGGGCAAGTACTTCGTCGTCGTACCCTGCGTCGGCCGGGCTGGCATCGGGCGTCGACGCGTCGGGGTGCTCCCACACGTCGGGGCTGCTGAATCGGTAATCGACCATCAGGGCCAGCCCTTCGTTAAACCACTGCGGAATTTGGCGTTTAACCCGCCACCAGCCCAGCCGGGCAAACAGTTCATCGTGGCACAGTTCGTGGGCAATCACGTCGGCATTGTTACCTTCCGGTCCCAGAATCAGAAACGACTGACCCCAGGGCGTTCCGAGGCTACACCCGGCCCCTTCCCCTCCAACGCAGTACCGTTCGTAGTCGGCCTGCTGCGGGCAGTAAATCAGAACGGCCCGACCCTGCCGGCGGCCGGCCCAGAAGCGCTGAATCCGGTCGCGGGCTAAGCGCACGTGCTGGCGCAGTTGCGTTTGTTGCCGGGCGGTGGCGGTTCGGTTGACGTAGACGGGTCCGTTGGGGTCCGCGTTGGTCAATAGGCGGAAGTCGGCCGACTGCTCAATGCGCAGACACCGCAGCAGTTGCGGATACAGCAGCAAGAACGCGAGCGGTAGCGCAATCAGGAGCGGCAGAACGTAACGGAAGAACAAACGCATCAGCGGAAAAACGGAATGGAGCCGTAGTTCGGTACAGGGTCGAACGGCAGATAGTCAATCTAAGACGTTTAAAACCAAGAATTGCCCGGTTGTTTAGCGACCAGCGGCCAAAATTGATTCGGCTACTTCCCGGCCCGTCTGCATGGCCGCATTTAGCGACGGGTAGGCCGTATGGTCGCCACATTGGTAAAGCGTTTCGGTTAAGCGCAACGGCCGGCGGAGGTAATCGGTTCCGGCTTCCTGGGGGCCGTAGGCGGGCAGGGCCTGGGGCAGGTGATACGTGCGTAGGTGTTGCCAGGTGTTGACCGCGCTGCCGAACCAGCCGGTCAGTTCCTGCTGGATGCGCTCGGCCAAGGCTGTTTCGTGGACGGCTTCCAGGCCCTGCGTACTAACCGAAACTAAGGCGCTGCGGTTGTCGGGGGCGTAGTCCGGCGAAATATCGCTCAGCACGGTCAGGTTGTGAACCGTTGACCGGCGGTCTGGATTGAGCATCAACAGCTTTTGGGCGTTGGGCGACGACGGAGCCGCAAAATACGTGCAGGTCGTGTGGTTAAACGCCCCACCGGACACCGCCGACGTTGGCGGGTTTAACCCCGGCTGGTCGGTGAGAGCCGCTGCCTGGGCGGCATCGACGGCGAGCACGACGGCGCGACCCGTCCGGGTTTCGCCCGAATCCAGCCGAACCGTTGTTCCGTCGATGGCCCGCACCAGCGTTTTGAGCCGAATCTGCTCGGGCGACAACCGACCAGC
>CAXUEB010000263.1:0-516 GCA_964249775.1 uncultured Spirosoma sp. | reverse complement strand
AAAGCCCTGTTCGTACAGAAACGCCCGCGTGGTGGTGGGCGTTTGCCGAAACAATTCGGCAACGGACAAGCTTTGCGTCTGGCGCAGTAAATTGACGATCCGCAGTTTGTCGGCCAGCGTTCCGAACGGCGACGTCACCGTCGTAAATACCGACAACGGCTCCCGAAGCGGATTGAGCAGTTTAATCCATTGGGCGTCGGGCGATTCGTTGGGGCGACGTTGGTCGGGAGTATGAATCAGCGCGCCCGGTCGAAACAGCCGCAGTCCGAGGGCGTCGTAGTCGAGCAGTCGCCGGGCTTCGGGGTAGGCCGTCAGGAGAATCTGAAAACCCCGGTCGAGCCGGAAGCCCCCAACCGTATCCGTCCGAACGCGCCCGCCCACGCCATCGGCGGCTTCGAGCAGGAGGGCATTGATGCCGGCCCGTTTGAGGTAAACGGCGCAGGTCAGGCCGGAAATACCAGCCCGGACGATGAGAACGGGTGCATCCGGGCCGGGCGAAGAGGTAGCCATACAGAC
>CAXUEB010000262.1:6826-7711 GCA_964249775.1 uncultured Spirosoma sp. | reverse complement strand
TCGTCTAAGGGGCGGGTGTTCAGGACCGCAAAAGCCGGAGGCAGGTGGCCGAGCGTGCCCTGGTACTCGACGTGGTAGGTGTGGGTCTTGAACTGCTCTTTAATGGCCTGCTTGGGTCCGTCGAGCACTTTGCGCGAGCGGTTGATGAGGGCGATGTGGTCGCAGAGTTCTTCGACCGATTCCATCCGGTGGGTCGAGAAGATCACCGTTTTACCCCGGTCGCGTAGTTCCAGGATTTCGTCTTTGATGAGGTTGGCGTTGATGGGATCAAAGCCCGAAAACGGCTCGTCTAAGATAATCAGATCGGGGTCGTGCATGACCGTCGCGACGAACTGCACCTTCTGCTGCATTCCTTTCGATAAGTCTTCGACGTTCTTGTCCCACCACGTTTTGATGTCGAACTTGATGAACCACGTCTTGAGCTTGTCCATCGCCTGCTTTTCGCTCAGGCCCTTGAGTTGGGCTAAGTACAGCAGTTGCTCGCCAACCTTCATTTTTTTGTATAAACCGCGTTCTTCGGGCAGGTAGCCGATGCGCTTGATGTGGTCGGGTTTCAGGCGTTCGCCCCCCAGGATGACCTCGCCCGCGTCGGGGGCCGTAATCTGGTTGATGATGCGGATCAGCGACGTTTTGCCCGCTCCGTTGGGACCCAGCAAACCGAAAATACTGCCGGCCGGCACGGACAGACTAACGTCGTCTAAGGCCCGATGCTGGGCGTACTGCTTGACGATGTGGTGCGTTTGGAGAATACTCATTCGGTTTACGGTTAAACAAGCATTGCGTTCTGTAAGCGAAATACACCCCGGCCGGGTGAAATGCCAACCAAATAACGGATAAGCCGTCAAACAGCGGTACAGACGGCAATAAAAACGGTCACGGCCTGCG
>CAXUEB010000262.1:0-6816 GCA_964249775.1 uncultured Spirosoma sp. | reverse complement strand
CTGCGCGGGCCGTGACCGTTTTTCACGTGTCGCTCCGACAATAGTGTCGGAGCGACAAAATTTTACGACTTCACAACAATGGTCTTGGCCCATTTGTCACTAAAACGCTTTTTCTCGCTGTCGAATACCACCATCAAGGCATCCACGATGTTGAACAAAGGAATAAATAACGAGATCTGACGAATGGCTCCCGCGGCATAATCACCGACGATGCTTGCGCCGGTGCCTTCCTTAACGACTTTACTATTCATTGCTTTCTTGCCGAAGCTACGCCCGCCGAAAGCCGGCAGCGTGTCGCGGGTAAATGTATAGAACAAGGCCCAAATTTGCCCAATAATACCCAAACTTGGATCAATCAGCAAAACAAGCAATAAGCTGGGTGCGGCAGCAATAACGGAGTCGATCAGGTAGGCGACGAACCGCTGACCAGCGTCGGCCTTGACGGTCAGGAAAGAAGGGGTAGATCAGGGAAACGATTGCATGGACTTGCGTTTAGGCGTTACAGACTGATTTGCTTGACCGACAAGGTAAGTAATAACAAATGACACAACGGGTAGTCGTCCACATTTTTAAACCGTTACCGTTTCGGCTTCGACGGGCTGCGTTCGGAACTCCCCTTCCCACTTCGAGATGACGCAGGTCGCCACGGCGTTACCGGCCACACTCGTCGCGCTGCGGCCCATGTCGAGCACCTGATCGATGCCCAGCAAGAGAGCCAGCCCTTCAATGGGTAGGTTAAATAAGGACATCGTACCGGCAATGACCACGAGCGACGCCCGCGGCACGCCCGCGATGCCCTTGGACGTAATCATCAGCGTCAGCATCATCGTAATCTGCTGCTCAACGCTGAGCGGTACGCCGTAAGCCTGGGCAATGAACGCCGTCGCGAAGGTCATGTACAGCATTGACCCGTCGAGGTTAAACGAGTACCCCAGCGGGAGAACAAACGAGATAATTCGCTCCGAACAACCAAACCGGCGCAGGGCCTCGATCGTCTGCGGAAACGACGCTTCCGAACTCGCCGTGCTGAACGACAAGACAATCGCCGAACGAACCTCGTTGAGCAAACTGAAATACGGAATGCGGACGACGAGACAGATAACCCACAAGACAACGAAGATAAAAAACAACAGCCCGCCGAAAAAGCACAGAATTAGGTACGCGTAGCCCGCCAGGATGCCCAGACCCTGCTGCGCGACGACGGCCGCGATGGCCCCCAGCACGCCCAACGGCGCAAACGCCATGACGTAGCCCGTGACTTTAAACATCACGTGCGACAAGGCATCCAAGGCTTTAATCATAATTTTGCCTTGCGCCCCGATTGCGCCTACCGCAATGCCAAAGAAAATGCTGAAAACCACAATTTGCAGAATTTCGTTGGTGGCCAGCGCTTCAATGAAACTCGTCGGGACGATGTGCGTAATAAAATTCTCGAAGGTCATTTTGGGCACTTCTACCCCAACATCGGTGCCTTTGGCGGGCAGGGGCAGGCTCATCACCTCGCCCGGCTTCATAATATTGACGACCAGCAGCCCCACCACCAGCGATAGAATCGTGGCGAAGTAGAAATACGCCAGCGTTTTTAAACCAATTCGGCCGACAGTGCCAAAATCGCCGAGTTTGGCAATGCCAACGACCAAGGTGGCAAAGACCAGCGGCCCGATAATCATTTTAATGAGCCGCAGAAAAATTTTGGATAAAATGTTAAGGTCGGTTCCCGAGAAGCCCGCATCGGTGGCCGGAAAAAGATAACCGATCAGGATACCGAGCACCATGCCGAGAAAGATGCGGGTTGTCAGGTTAGGAAGTTTCATGCAGAGTTGTCAGGCTGGTTTGATTAGCAAAGATGATGGCCCCTATGGACAAAAGTAAAAGGAATCCGGCCACGCGCAATGAGCGGGCGGCTAAAACCAAACGAGATTGTGGTTCAGTGGCGGATCGTTCCCGCAAAGTAACGACGTTCGTTGGTTTGCGGATTACCTTGTCGGCTTACGCATACGGTTTCAACCAACGTATAGCGCCATCCGTTTGGTTGTCATCTACCCAAATACCCGTCGGTAAATCGGCTTTCGATAAGCGAATTGCAACCACAACAGCGGATACAACACGTAATCGGTCAGGCGAAAAGGCGTGCGGAAGGTAATGTCGTCGATTACAACTGTGCCACCGGTTACGTCATTACGCAAGAGCCGATGGCGGTGCCGCCAGTAACTTAGAAAAAAAGGAAGCTGCTCGCCTTCATCCACGAAAAAAATCTCGCCGGGTTCATTGGCCGTTGTTAGGGTCTGTTGGTCGACAATGCGGCTAAGCCAATCCTGTTGAAACAAAAAGAAATTCAGCCGAAGGTGCACCTGATCGCCCCGTTGGCAGCCGTCGAAGCGCACGACCGTAACGGGCGGAAACGGCGGACTGAGCCGCACGAACAGGTTACGGTCGAAGCCGGCCCACACGACGGATAAGGGCTGACGAACAGGCGTTTGAACTAAGATGCGCATACCAAGGGAAACGGATAGAGCCGTCGTGTATCGGATGATAACGACCGTTTACTAACAATTATAACCAATAAATTAATAAATTTGGTGACTTTGCCGGCGGTAACAGTCTATATTCGCTCCTTGGTTTTGGTAGCAATGGGCGTATTGTTTGGGTTTATGAGTCGGTTTTCGGTGTTTTTCTGGCGTATTACGCTGACCATCCTGCTGTTGGCGACCGGATTGACGCCGACCACCGGGGCTGGGCCGGAGCACCTGACCGTACGCAACGGCCTGCCGCAGGGCTTTATCAAGTCGCTGTTGCAGGACCGCCGGGGGTTTGTCTGGTTGGCAACCCGCGACGGGCTGTGCCGCTACGACGGCGTCCGGTTCCGCATTTACCAGCACGACCCGCAGCGGATCAGTTCGCTGTCGTTCAGTAGTATCTACGAAATTCGGGAAGACCGGCGCGGCCGGCTTTGGATTCGCACCGAAAACAACAACGTTGATTGCTTTGATCCGGTTACCGAACAAACGAGCCGAATCTCCAACTCGGCCGCCTTTCGCCGGGCGGTGGGCCGGGGTACGCTCGTCGGCATCGCGCCCGACCAGTTCGGCAACGTCTGGGTCGCCACGCAAACGGACGGTTTTTTTCGGCTGAACGCCAACGGAACCGTTAGCCACCGCAACTGGGCACCCAAGGGTGATACTACCCAACGAACGCTACGAACGCTGCTGCTCGACCGGCAGGGTCGGCTTTATTTAGCGGCCACCGATGGGTTGTTTCGCTACGATTCCCGCAGGAATCAATTTACGGGGTATCGAACGGCGCAGGGTTTGCCCGCCAACGACGTGTGGACGCTGCACGAACGCGCGAACGGCGAACTGATGCTGGGCTTTCCGGGCCGTTTCGCCTTGTTTGCTCCCGCGCCGGGCCGGGTTCGAGAAGCAATTGCTTTACCCGACGCCCAGGGCCGGCCACCGCTGTTTGCCCGCGATTACCGGGGCACCGATTACGTCAACCAACACCGCTATACCGACCGCGACGGGCTGGTGCGCTTACCCATCAGCCCGGACGCTGGCCTCGCGGACCGAGCCTTTCGTCAGCCCCAGCAAAGCCGCTTTCCGGCCTTGTCGCTGCTGGTCGACCGGTCGAACGTGCTCTGGATCGGCACCGACGGCGACGGCGTGCTCAAGTACGACCTCAACAAGCGGCCGTTCCAAAGCTGGCCCTACGCAACCAACTTCCAGACGGACTGGGTCACGCGGCAGTTGGGCGTGCCGGCCGCGACCATTCCGGCCGCCATTCGCGAGCAGGGACCGCTGTCGGTTCGTTACCAGTTCGATGGCGAGGAGACGCTTTGGCTGAGCAGCCCGTCCACCGCTCCGTACCGCTACAATTCCGAACGACGGCAATTTGAAGGCGTTCCCCCGAAGGGTATTGCCCCGCGCTGGCTGCCGGGGGGCGCATTTCGCTTGTCTCCGCTGACCGTTGGTGCTCAGGGCGAAGTGTGGGGACTGATGAGTGCCACGGGCCGGGCCGTTGCCCGCTACAACCCCAACCTGCGCACGTTTACGGCCTTTCCGTTGCCCTTACCCGTCGACCATCCCTACACCGTCATGGCCATGATGGTCGCCGGTGGCCGGGGTTACATGGCTACCCAAAGCCACGGTCTGCTCCGGGCCGACCTGTCGCGCGATCGACTGCTGCGCTGGCGCGCCAACTCGGCCGATCCCGAATCGCTACCCATCAACGCCTTGCTGAGCCTGGCCCAGGACCCGCTTCAGTACAACTACCTCTGGATTGGCA
This sequence comes from uncultured Spirosoma sp., assembly GCA_964249775.1. Taxonomy (GTDB): domain Bacteria; phylum Bacteroidota; class Bacteroidia; order Cytophagales; family Spirosomataceae; genus Spirosoma. The sequence continues at coordinate 2,535 of CAXUEB010000262.1, read as the reverse complement.
CCTACGGTAGTGGCCTGTGCCGGCTCGACAAACATACCGGCCGCATTCGGCGCTTCACGGTCAGTCAGGGCCTACCCAACAATGTCGTTTACGGCATTCGGCCCGATGGGCAGGGCCACCTGTGGCTGAGCACCAACCGGGGCCTGTGCCGGTTTGACAGCCGAACGTTCGAGGTGCGCAATTATACCGCCGACGACGGCCTGCCGAGCGATGAGTTTGGCCGTTTCAACGACGTTAGTCTACCCGACGGTCGGCTGGTGTTTGGCGGTATCGGCGGCTACACCGTCTTCGACCCGCGCCGGGTCAGCGACAATGCCTTTAAGCCAACGGTCGCGCTGACGGCCCTGCGCATCAATAACCAGTTAGTCACGGCGACGGATTCCATTACGCCCCTCCGCCGGGACATCAACGAAACCGAAGAGATCCGGCTCAAGCACGACCAGAATTTCGTGTCGGTTGATTTTGCCGCCCTGCAATTCAACCAAAGTGGTAAAAATCAGTACCGGCACAAACTAACGGGTGTCGACAACGACTGGGTATACAGCGGCAATCAGGCCACGGCGACCTACACCAACCTGCCGCCGGGCCGGTACACGTTTATCGTGAACGCGTCCAACACGTCGGGCGTTTGGAGTCCGCATACCCGGCAGCTTGCGGTGGTAATTGAGCCACCCCTGTGGGCAACCTGGTGGGCGTACTTGCTCTACGGCCTGCTGGTGTTGGGCGGAATTGCCCAATACCTGCGCGTGCGCATCCACCGCATTCGGCTCAACAGCCGCGTGGAACTCCGCGAGCAGGAAGCCATTCAATTAAAGAACCTCGACGAAATCAAAACTCGGTTTTTCGCTAACATCACGCACGAATTCCGCACGCCCCTGACCCTAATTCTGTCGCCCTTAGAGGATTTGATGCGCAATACCACCGATGCGCAACACCACCGGCGGCTGTCGTTGGTTTACCGCAACGCGAACCGGCTGCTGCGGCTCATCAACGAGTTGCTGGACCTGGCCAAACTCGAAGCGGGCAACCTGACCGTTACGCCGACGCAGGACGATCTGGTAGCTTTCGTGGAGCGCACCGCGTTTGTGTTCAACGACGAAGCGGTGCGCAGCCAGGTTACTCTGCGGGTGCAGTCGCAACTGGCGCAACGGGTGTATTGGTTTGACGCCGACAAGGTTGAAAAAATCCTGAATAACCTGCTCACCAACGCGCTTAAATTTACGCGAGCCAACGACCTCATCACGGTTACGCTGTCGTCGCCGGCTACTTTAGTCGATATTCAGGCGGTCAACGGCGAAGACCCCATTGCCAGCGCCTTAATCCGAATGACGGTGAGCGACACCGGCGCGGGCATTCCCCGGCACAATCTACCGCACATTTTTAAGCGGTTCTACCAGGCCGACCCGGACGCTAACCGACTCACGGCCGGGTCGGGCATTGGCCTGGCCTTCGTAAAGGAATTGGTCGACATGCTCAAAGGCGAGATAACAGTGTCGAGCCGGCTTGGCTTCGGCACCACGTTTACCGTCGATCTGCCCTGCCGCCCGGCAATCGTTGCGCCGTTGATGGGCACCGCCGAGCCGTCGGTCGTTACGACGGCCGTGCCGGGAGCCTCCGCCGATGCGCCCCGGCTGCTAATCGTTGAAGACAACGACGACATCGCGGGTTTTCTGACGGAAGTACTCAGCCCACACTGGCACATTCAGCGGGTCAGCAACGGGCGAGCGGGCTTAGAAGCGGCCTTGGCCGACGGCCCGGACTTGATTATCAGCGACGTGTTGATGGCCGAAATGAACGGCTTCGACCTGTGTCGGCAACTGAAACAGAACCCCGCCACCGACTACATTCCCGTTCTGCTGCTGACGGCTAAATCGGCCGCCGAAAGCCGCGTGGAAGGGCTGGCGGCCGGTGCGGACGATTACCTAACCAAGCCGTTTCAGGTCGAAGAACTACGCTGGCGGATTCGCAACCGGCTGGAACAGCAGCAACGGTTGCGAATGCATTACCGGACGCAGCTTCTGCGCGAGGGCCACGTGCCGGTTGCCGATTCGGTCTTCAAAGACGAATTCATGGACAAGGTATACGCTGAACTGGAAGCGCAGTTAGACAACCCGAAATTCGGCGTTGGCCCCCTGTCCGAGGCCGTTGGGTTAAGCCGGATGCATTTGAACCGAAAAGTCAAAGCCGTCACTGGCCTGACGCCCGTTGAGCTGATTCGGGTCGTGCGGCTCCGGCGGGCCGCCGAGTTGCTCCTGACGAGCGTTGCCGTAGCCGAGGTCGCCGACGCGGTAGGCTTCGATACGCCCGCTTACTTCTCGAAAGTGTTTAAGGAGCACTACAACCTTACCCCATCCGAGTACGCCGAGCAGAACCGGCGACCCGTTGCCTGACCTCAGCCCGTGATCCTATCCGGCAACGGCGGATGGTAAACGGGGCTGGTAACAGCCGGAAAAATTGTGCCATTGTGTACCTTCTACGCCCGTTTAATCAGGATAAGTGGGCGCGTAGCCCTTATTTATACGCCATGTTACAAAG
>CAXUEB010000261.1:4758-7717 GCA_964249775.1 uncultured Spirosoma sp. | reverse complement strand
GCGTAGTCAGGTCAGGCGTGATGCCGAAGCGTTCCTGAGCGCCACCTTTTGCCAGCCGAAAGCCGGTCATCACCTCGTCGAAAATCAATACCGTCCCGTGTTTGGTGCACAGATTGCGTAACCCTTCCAAAAAACCGGGTTCCGGCAGCACGCAGCCCATGTTGCCCACCACCGGCTCCAGAATCAGAGCGGCAATCTGGTTAGCGTTATTGTCGAAGAGTTGCTCCACAGCCGCCAGATCGTTGTAGGGCGCGGTGAGCGTATCGGCAGCGGTGGCCTTGGTAACGCCGGGCGAATCGGGAACGCCCATTGTCATGGCTCCGCTCCCGGCCGCAATCAGAAACGAGTCGCCGTGGCCGTGGTAGCAGCCTTCAAACTTAATCATCTTGTCGCGGCCGGTGAAGCCACGCGCCACCCGAATGGCCGCCATGGTCGCTTCGGTGCCGGAGTTGACCATCCGTACTTTCTCCACCGACGGCACCATGCTCACGATCAGCTCGGCCATTTCAATCTCTTTTCGGGTCGGTGCCCCGAACGAAAACGAATGCTGAATGGCATCGCGCACGGCTTTTTCAACCGGCTCGAATGCGTGACCCAGAATCATGGGGCCCCATGAGTTGATAAGTTCAATGTATTGTCGGCCATCTTCGTCGTACACGTACGGTCCTTTGGCCGACTTAATAAAAACGGGGGTGCCTCCCACGGCCCGAAATGCCCGCACCGGCGAATTAACCCCACCGGGAATTAACGTCTTGGCCTTTTCGAAAAGTTGTTCGCTGGTTGTCATAATGGAGTTGGCGAGTCAGTGAGTTGGTGAGTCAGTTAGTAGCTGATGCAAACAGCACTCTTGCGTCAGCCACTAACCGACTCGCCAACTCACTGACTCATTCGCTAATTGATTTTCACAAACCGCCCCCCTTCGTATTTCACGATGGGAACGATCTGGTTGTCATTCGTTTGGGAGTAATCGAAGCCCGACAGCACGTAATCGTCGTCCGTATCGGGGCCGGATCGCAGGCTGTTTCGGTTGCGGAATGGAACGCCATTTCTGGCCATCTGCCGCCCGAAAAACAGCATCAGGTCGTAGCCTTCGTGGGCAAACACCGACGGAATTGTGTTGCGTTTAGTTACGTACTCCTCCTGAAACGCGACGACCGGTTCGCGGGTAGTGTCGATGTAGTCAGGATACAGCAGGTACAAGCTCCGGCGGGTAAACGTTGACATCGAATTTCTATAGTAGTCAAAAGCCCCGGCGGTGGCGATGAGCGGGCCGGACACGTGCCGACGGCTCAGCGCGTCGAGCATCCGGGGACCGTCGTCGTCGTTGCTGCTGCTAAAAAAAACATGACTGACGGCAATGGACGTCAGAGACGTTGGTGGTGTGGCAGTCCGGCCGGCTCGTGCCGCCGTTATTGCCCCGGAAAACTGCATGGCATCGGCCATAGCCTGGGCTGACCCGCTTACCTTTTGAAAGTCGACAATCTGGTAATTCTGCCGCAGCAGTTCGGCCTGGTAGGCGGAGGCCAGTAGTGAATCTTTGCGGGATGTCCCAAAATAGATAGCCGCCCGGCGCCCGCCGACGCCACCAGTTATGTTTCGCGCCTGTTCAGCGGCTTTCTGAGCCTGCCGGTTCACCGACGGCTGCGCCAGAAACGACATGGGCTGATTAGCGACCAAATCGCTGCTGGTTGCAATGGGATTCACCAGCAGGATGTTATTCTGGTTGGCGTAGGCCGACGCAATCCGGTTTGGCTCCACATAAAGCGGACCAATAATCAGGTCAGTCTGGGCGAAATTGGGGCTATTGACCAATTCCAGCGTTTTGTTGGCGTCGTTCTCTACGTCGTAAGCAAACAGGTTCACGGTAATTCCTTCTTCCTGTAATTTCGCTCTGGCCATTTTGATGCCGTCGTACAGGTCATACACGTACTGGTTGGTGCGCACCCGCTTATCGGCGTCGAACTCGTCCAACCGAAACGGAAACATCACCGCCACGTTGTAGTATCCTTTGGCCCGGTTCGGCCGCGTCGTCACCGTTGTCGGCCGATTGACGGTCGTTCCGGTAGTCGTTGTCGGGACGGGCGTCGAAGGGGAGGCCGTTACCCGGCCGGGTACACCGAAGCGGTTGGTTAGCCGGTCCGACAGTTCCAGATCGTCTTTATCAGTGGCCGTCCGCTGAATCAGGTCAATCAACGCCAAACCGACGATCCGGTCATCGGGAAACTCCCGGTTTAGCTGCTTCAATTGATTCAGGTCCGTCAGGCGACTAATAAAGTTTTGCTTTAATTTAACGGCATCCGCCTGAATAACCGGATCACCAACGCGCTGTAGGGCCGTCAGGCCGTCCTCATACTGGCCGGTTTCCATGCAAACGGCCGCCAGCAGATAGTGCGCGTCGTCCATCTTTCGCCAGTCGGGAAAACGGCTCATCAACTGCTTCAGCATCAGCCGTGACTGGTTATAATTTTTTTGTCGAAAAACGGCCAGCGCGTAATAATAGTTGGCGTAAGGAGCCAGCTGACCGCCCCGCTGAATAAAGCCGTTCAGTTCAGGTTTAGCCCGCTCGTAATCGCCCGTTTGCACCAGCCGTACGGCAGCTTTGTAGCGTTTCTGAGCGTCCGCTCCGGCGTACCGGGGCGACACCTGCGCCGTGGCCGATAGCCAACAAGCAATCCATAGCCAGCCTGTGAAAAGAAATCGGTACCAACTATACTTTGCTTTCATACGTAATGGGCTATTTATAATGAGTAATGGATATTGTACAATGAATAATGGTCGTCAGAAAATCCATTATACATTGTACAATATCCATTCGGGGACGCCCGCGCGGATCATTAACCTTTATTTCTTCTGTTTGGCTTTTCGGCTGGCTTCGTCGGCCTGTTTGCGGGCTTCATCGGCGGCAGCGAGTTGTTTTTGCAGCATCGCCTGGAAACCACCGGGTTTCTTGCCCTGACCC
>CAXUEB010000261.1:3322-4748 GCA_964249775.1 uncultured Spirosoma sp. | reverse complement strand
TTTTGCGCCGGTTTTCGTCGAGCACGGCTTTGAGTTTATCTTCGTCCACGAACCGGCGGATGATCTGCTGCTGGGCAATGGTCACCACGTTGGAAACGAAGTAATAAAACGTCAGGCCCGCCGGGTACGAATTCAGCACGAACATAAACATCAGCGGAAACACGTAACTCAGCGCTTTCATGTTTACCGGTCCGGGCTGGGTCGGCGTCGTCTGGTTGTTGTAATACGCAAACGCGATGGAGGAGGCCGTCATGAGCACGGTGAATAAGCTCAGGTGACTACCCACGAACGGAATGGCCGGAAAGGTAATGAAGGCGTCGTAGGTCGAAAGGTCGCTGGCCCACAAAAAAGGCTTTTGCCGCAACTCGATCAGGTTCGGAAAGAGCATGAAGAGGGCGAACAGAATCGGCATCGTTGCCAGCACGGGAATACAGCCGTTCAGCGGACTCACGCCCACCTCCTGGTAGATTTTCATCTGCTCAGCCTGCTGCTTGGCCATGTCGTCGCCAACGCGCTCCTTCATCTCGTTCAGCTCCGGCTGCAGCACCCGCATCTTGGCCATGCTGACGTACGACTTGTAGGTTAACGGTGTTAGAACCAGTTTCACGAACACCACCAGGGCAATAATCAGCAGACCGTAGTTAGTGATGAACTTCTCCAGAAAGTTGAAAACCGGCACGAAGAAGTACTTATTGATCGGTTTAAGCACCGAGTACCCCAGGTACACGTTCTGGTCGAACTCCGGCGCTACGTCGCCCAGCAACTGAAAATCGTTTGGTCCGTAGTAAAACTGGTAATTTCCTTTTCCGGCTTTCACATCGGCCATCGGCAGCATCACGTCGGCAAGGGCATTTTTAACAACGCTCGTATCGGCAGGGTCTACAATGGCTTTGAAGCTGGCCCGTTGCAGCGGGGCGTTCTTCGCCACGAAACCCGACAGAAAGTACTTGTGCTTGATGGCGAACCACTTCACCGGTTCCTCCAGCGTAGCTTCTTCACTGGCTTCGCTTTCTTTTAACTGGTCGAAGTTCTCGTCGGCGGTGAGGTAGTTAATCGTAGCCGCCCGCCGGTTATTAGCCAGGTCGTTTTCGTACTGCCGCATCTTGTCCTGCCACAAAAACCGGATATTGTCGTTCGTAACGACCGTATTCAGCCCGTTGAGCTTGAGGTCGTAGCCCAGCACGTAGCCTTCGGCGGGTACGGTGTAAACCTGCTCCACCGACTGCCCCGGCCCGATTTCGGCCCGGAAGACAAGCCGCGATGGAGATTGGGGTTGTCCACTGACCACGCCGTTCTGCGCTGTTGTCTGGTAATACAGTTTGTGCAGATCGATTTTAGACCGGCCCGTTGGCAGTTCCAGCGACGTTTGGCTGCTGGTTTCATCGACCAGTACCAGGGGCTTCTGATCGTAGGTTTTGTACTTTTT
>CAXUEB010000261.1:651-3312 GCA_964249775.1 uncultured Spirosoma sp. | reverse complement strand
CCCCCCAAGGGTGCTGAACGTCACAGCCAGTTCGTTGTTTTCGATGACGATGTCGCGGGCCTGTCCGGTGGCAGCCGGGGCAAATTCGCCGTAGGCTGCGGTAGCGGCCGCCGAGTCAGTTGTCTGTACGGCCGGGCCGGGGCGGCTTACCGACGTGGCCGGCCCAGAAGCTGCAGTCGGTTTAGTAGTCTGCGTTGTTTGGGCTGGCTCCTTCTCTGGTGCCGGTTTTGGCACCAGCAGTTGATAACCGACCAGCATTGCCATGATTAAGACAATGCCAATAATTTGATTACGATCCATTTGGTAAGTTTGTGGTTTGTGGTTTAAACCACAAACCGGATTTTAGGCAAAATTACGCCAATCCAGCCGCTTAACCAACCACCTCAGCGGTTTCTACATGGGTGGCATTTTCGCGTTTTTGCTGGTTATGAGTCAGGGCAGCGCGCACGAACGCCACAAACAAGGGATGCGGGGTCATCACGGTGCTTTTGAGTTCAGGATGGAACTGCACCCCCACAAACCAGGGATGGTCGGCAAGTTCAACGATCTCGACTAAGCCCGTTTCGGGGTTGATACCCGTTGGCCGCAGCCCCGCCCGCTCAAACGCGTCTAAGTAATCGTTATTGAATTCGTAGCGGTGGCGGTGGCGTTCACTGATCTGTCCCTTCCCGTAAATCTGGTGCGCCTTCGAGTCGCGTTTGAGCTTACAGGCGTAGGCCCCTAACCGCATGGTCCCCCCCATGTCGGTCACCGCCTTCTGAGCCTCCATCATGCTGATAACTGGGTTGAGCGTGTGCGGCTCCATCTCGGTCGAGTGGGCGTCGTCGATGCCCATCACGGTCCGGGCGTACTCAATTACGGCCATCTGCATCCCCAGACAAATGCCCAGAAACGGGATGCCGTGCTCCCGGACGTAGCGCACGGCATTAATTTTTCCTTCAATGCCCCGCTCCCCAAAACCCGGTGCCACCAAAACGCCGTCCAGCTTACGCAGCACATCGGCGCAGTGGTGCTCGTCGGCCAGCGTTTCGGACTGAATCCATTCTACTTTCACTTTGCATTCGTTGCTGGCTCCGGCATGGATAAACGACTCAGCAATGGATTTATAGGCGTCGCGCAACTCAACGTATTTACCCACTAAGCCAATAGTCACCGTATCGCCCGGATTTTTAAGCCGACCCAGAAAGCTCTTCCAGGCGTCTAAATCGGCGTCCTTGTCGTTATAAATATCGAGCATGTAGAGCGCGCGCTGATCGAGCCGCTCTTTTTGCATCAGCAAGGGGACGTCGTAAATCGTTTCGGCGTCAATGGCTTCAATTACCGACGCCACCTGCACGTTGCAGAACTGCGCGATTTTCCGGCGGATGTCCGGCGGCAGCGGGTGCTCGGTACGGCAGGCGATGATGTCGGGCTGAACGCCGTTTTCGAGCAGCATCCGGACCGAGTGCTGGGTGGGCTTGGTTTTAAGCTCGCCCGCCGACTGCAGGTAGGGAATCAGCGTCAGGTGGATAACGAGCGTATCTTTTTCGCCGAGTTCAAATTTCAACTGACGCACGGCCTCCACAAACGGCAGCGATTCGATGTCGCCCACGCAGCCGCCGATTTCGGTAATCACGATGTCGTACTCGCCCGTGTCGCCCAGCAGCCGGATGTTGCGCTTGATCTCGTCGGTGATGTGGGGCACCACCTGCACGGTTTTCCCCAGAAAATCGCCCCGTCGTTCGCGGGTGATGACGTTGTTGTAGATGCGCCCGGTGGTAATGTTATTGGCCTGCGAGGTGGGGCGGTTCAGGAACCGCTCGTAATGACCAAGGTCGAGGTCGGTTTCGGCCCCGTCGTCGGTAACATAGCATTCGCCGTGTTCGTAGGGGTTAAGCGTACCGGGGTCGATGTTGATGTACGGGTCGAATTTCTGAATCGTTACCGTAAGTCCCCGTGCCTGTAGGAGTTTGGCTAAGGAGGAGGCAATGATGCCTTTGCCGAGTGATGAAGTAACTCCGCCGGTGACGAAGATATATTTTGCTGATTTGGGTCCCGTAGCTGCCATGACTGAAACCTGTTTAGGTCGTTACGGGGAATAAAGGTACGCAAGTTTTGGGTGGAACGGGGTTGTGCAGGTCGGAAAAAGTTCTGAAATTGAGATATACAGCTGGGGGTCAGGCGTTCGACGGGCGTAGTCGTGCACCATGCTGAACACCTGTGGCCCGCCCCACGTGCGTTGTACCGCCCTACCCCGTTGAAGTCGATAAAGCCCGCTTGCCAAACGGTAAGCCGGTGCTATTTTTGTCTTTCTGCGGTAACTACCCAAGACCCGTTATCACATGCCCACGTCTACCCTTCGTCTTTGTCTGGCGATTGCCCTGCTGTGGCTGCCCGGCCGGTTGCTGGCCACGCACCAGGTTGGCGGTCAGCTGGAGATGCGGGCCGTGGGCGACCGGCCAGGGCATTACCGAATCATCGTTACCAACTATTTTGAGGCCGGGCCACGCGCTGACCAGCAGGTTGGGGGTCAGCTGGGCATTTATCGCATCCGCGACAACGTGCAGATGCGCACGTTCCAGGTTCGGGAAACCGGCCAGCGCCAGAACGTTATCTACGCCAATGAATTCTGCGCCGAACTGCGCAACCTGAAATTTATTGTCGCCACCTTCGAGGCTGATC
>CAXUEB010000261.1:0-641 GCA_964249775.1 uncultured Spirosoma sp. | reverse complement strand
CACCTACACCGATCCGCAGGGGTACTACATCTCCTACCAGACCCGCAACCGCAATGCCGGGATCGACAACATCGTCAATCCGGTTCAAACGGGATTCACCTTTTACTTGGAATTTCCGGCCCTGCAAAAAGCCGGAATCGACGTATCGTACTCATCCCCCCGCTTCCCGGCCATCAACGGCGAATACGTTTGCATCGGTGAGCCGTTTACGTTTCCCTTCGGCGGCACCGACCCCGACGGCGACGAACTTCGCTACTCGATGGTGACGCCCCTCAGCCCAAGAAATGCCGGACAGAACCAAGCGCCATCGCCAGGTCCGTATTCCGACGTAAACTGGGTATCAGGTTTCGGAGCCACCACTGCCATACCGGGCAGTCCGGCGCTGAACGTCAACGCCCAAACCGGGCAACTGTCGGTGACGGCGAGTCAGCTAGGGCTATTTGTCTTTGCCGTTAAGGTAGAAGAGTTCCGGGCGGGAGTTAAAATCGGCGAGGTCCGGCGCGACTTTCAATTCTTAGTGGTGGACTGCCCGCCCGCCACCACGCCCAACCCGGCCGTTCAGGTCCTGAACCGGCCACTGGGTCTGCGCAACGTCACGCTTTGTCAGGGCGACTCAGCCCGGATGCAGGCCACCCCCGATC
>CAXUEB010000260.1:3561-7724 GCA_964249775.1 uncultured Spirosoma sp. | reverse complement strand
TCACCGACACGCCCCACGCCCGCACCTTGCCTTGCCGGGTCAGGTCTTCGACTGCCCGTTTCCACTCGTCGCGCCCGGCCCAGTCGTCTTCCCAGACGTGAAACTGTTGCAGGTCGATGGTCTCGACGCCAAGGTTTTTAAGGCTCTTTTCGGTGTATTCCCTAATGTAATCGGCGGGGAATACGTCGTCAATGTCTGAACCGCGCCGCGAAGGCCATTTGCGGTTTTTGGGCGGAATCTTGGTCGCCGCGTAGAGCCGCTTGTCCGCATTGTCGCGCAGCAGTTGGGCCAGCACTTCCTCGCTGACGCCGTCGCCGTAGGCCCAGGCGGTATCGAAAAAGTTGCAGCCCAGTTCGACCGAGCGTTCGAGTGCCCGTAAAACTTCGGCTTTGTCGGAGCCGGTCCAGCCGGCCAGGCCCCACATGCCGTAGCCAATTTCAGAAACTTCCCAGCCGGTGCGGCCAAAGGTTCGGTATTGCATAATTCGATTTGGTTAAACGCAACGACGCCACAAACACAAGGAGAACCGGGCCATGCCGGTTTGTGTTTGTGGCGTCGTTGCGTTTAGCGAGATCAGTGGTTCGCCGTCAACGCAGCTTTTCATTGTCTAAATGCCGCGTGGCATCGCGTATGTTCTTCTTTTCCAGATTTTTGCGAAACGCTTCGGTCAAATCGACGCCGGTCTGGTTGGCCAAGCAAATCAGCACCCAAAGTACGTCGGCCATCTCGTCGCCCAGGTCCTTGTTCTTGTCCGATTCTTTCTCCGATTGTTCACCGTAGCGCCGGGCAATGATGCGGGCCACCTCGCCAACCTCCTCGGTTAGCATGGCCATATTCGTCAACTCGTTGAAATACCGTACCCCGACGGTTTTGATCCACTCGTCAACGGTGGTTTGAGCGTCTTTGATCGTCATGGTTGATTGTTTAGTTGTAGCTCTGGCACTCCTGCCGGAGCAGCACGCGTCAGCAATAATTAGCGTCAGCTAGTTTTGCGCTTACTGCTGACGCATACTGCTCCGGCACGATTGCCAGAGCTACAATTGCTACTTCTCCGGGACAAACGTCAACGAACTGAATTGATTCTCGTCGAACATTTCCTGAGCGAGCGTTTGCAACTGGTTGGCGCTGACGGCTTTGATGTCGTTGAAAATGTCGTTCAGTTGCTCCACGCGGTCAATATCCAAGAGGCTCTTGGCCATCATCAGCATGAAACTGTTGTTGCTTTCTTCGGCCATCGCCAACTGCCCGACCAATTGCTCTTTCATCTGGTGCAGTTGCAGCGTCGTCAGCGATTGGTCGCGCAGGCGCTTCATTTCCTTAAAGATAAGTGAGTACGCCCGGTCGACTTTCTTGGGGTCCGTGCCAAAATAGATGCCCAGATAGCCCGCGTCCAAGTAAGGCGTGTAGCTGGCATCAATGGAATACACCAAACCATACTTTTCGCGCAGATTCAGGTTCAGCCGCGAGTTCATACCCGGTCCGCCGAGCAGGTTGACCAGCATAAAAAACGGCAGCCGGCGGGCGTCGGTCAGGCCAAAGGCGGGCCGGCCGATGGCGCACTGCGCCTGCGTAATGGGCCGCTCGACGCGCGTGTGCCGGGGGGTGTAATCGGTTGGGGCTTGCCGCCGACGACCAGTTTGCTGAGTCGGTACGTCGCACAGGTACTTCTCGACAACCTTCACAACTTGTCGAAACGGCAGGTTGCTCACCGACGCAAACACAATTCGGCTCGTATCGTAGTTTTCGGTGATGAACCGTTGCAGGTCTTCACGCCGAAACGAGCGGACGGTTTCGGTGGTGCCCAGAATATTTGTGCCTAAGGCGTGATTCGGAAAGACCAGCTCGTCAAAATCGTCCTGAATGGCATCTTCTGGCGAGTCGTAATACATCGCCATTTCTTCCAAGATCACGTCGCGCTCGCGCTCAATCTGCCGTTCGGGAAAGACCGAGTGGAACGTAATGTCGGCTAAAAGTTCGGTGGCTTTCTCGAAGTGCGCGCCCAGCACCGACGCGTGAAAACATACTTTTTCTTTGGTCGTATAGGCGTTTAGCTCGCCCCCAACCGTTTCCAGACGGGTAATTATGTGGTATGATTTGCGTTTCTCCGTACCTTTGAAGGCCATATGCTCCCAAAAATGGGCCAGCCCCTGCTGGCGCGGCTGTTCGTCGCGGCTGCCAATATCGAGCATAATGCCACAGTGGGCAATCTGCGTGTGGGGGATCTGTTTGTGGGCGATGCGAATGCCGTTCGGTAGGGTATATACTTCGTAATCTTCCATTCGTTGTACCTCTGACGCACGATGGCGTACTAATGATAACCGTAACGAATCCACCCCGGTTCCTCATCATCCAAACGGCCTTCATCGGCGACGTGATCCTGGCCACGGCCCTGCTGGAGCAACTGCATCAGCTTCGGCCCGACGCCCTGCTCGACGTGCTGGTGCGCCGGGGTAGTGAGGAGTTACTAACGGGGCATCCATTCCTCAACGAAGTTTTGGTTTGGAATAAGAAAGGGCCGGGGGGCGTACTCGCCAAGTACCGCAATTTATGGCGGTTAGGGCAAACGATTCGTGCCCGGCGGTATGATGTGGTCTTGAACCTCCAGCGTTTCGGCGCGACAGGCTTGCTGACGGCCTTGTCCGACGCCACAACGACCGTAGGGTTTGCCAAGAATCCATTTTCGGTCTTCTTCACGCACCGCGTGGCGCACCAGTTTGGACCGGATAAGCACGAAATCGACCGGAACGCGGGCTTACTTCGGTCGCTGTTTGGTACCGGCCCCAAAGCCCGCACCCGGCCTAAACTCTATCCCGCCCAGGCCGATTACGACGCCGTTCGACGGTACAAAACGCAACCGTATGTCTGCATCGCCCCAACATCGGTCTGGTTTACAAAGCAGTACCCGGCCGAACGCTGGGCTAAACTGATTCGATCGTTACCGGCTGAACGAATGGTTTATCTGTTGGGTGCGCCGGCCGACGCGCCCGCCTGCGACGCCATTGCGGCACTATCGGGAAAGACGGCGGGCGTGCTGAATCTGGCGGGGAAACTAAGTTTATTGCAATCGGCGGCCCTGCAGCAAGGGGCCGTTATGAACTACGTTAACGATTCGGCCCCGCTGCATCTGTGCTCAGCCATGAACGCGCCGACAACGGCTATCTTCTGCTCGACGGTACCCGAATTGGGTTTTGGACCCTTGTCCGATCAGTCACGGGTGGTGCGTACACCCGAAGAACTGCCTTGCATTCCCTGCACGTTGCACGGCCGCCCGGCTTGTCCGCTGGGGCACTACCGGTGCGCCTGGAGCATTCGGGTTGATGATTTGGTGGCCGCGTTATAAGATACCCTTATCAACCAAAGCAGGGTGGTACGCTACGACTACCTGGCTGATGTTGCGGTACGCTTTGACCCGCTCCAACGAACGTTGGTGCACGAACTTGGTGCGTTCCCGAAGGACGCTGATGGCACCGGCAGGGTCGTCCAGACGTTAATTGTGCTGTTAAACTTTAGATAGTGGAACACAATTGATTTCTAACTGCTCGTCTTGCTCCTCTGGCAACAATTTTATTGCTGCACATGCCCAAAGCGCTCACCGTGACGGTCAAGTCGTTGCAGAGCTTCGGCCAGTAATTTCATGATACGGTCGTCATTTCTCATGGCTCAAACGTACGGGGTATGCTGGACTGAAAAAATGGGGTGCTGCTTAGAACAGCACCCCGGTAGGCTTAAGAAATAGCGCGTTTGATGAGGACAATAGCATTGCCCATTACCGATTTACATAACCGTTCAGACCAGGGGCCTGCGCACCAGTCCTGCCCGGCAATCCGCGAGCAAAGACCGTCAGCACCCGGCCGTTGGCGGTACTGGTGAAGGTGTAAGCGGCACCAATGTTTGTTTTCCCGCCCGCCGTGCGCAGAACCAACGACGCGTTTTTGCTAACGTCGATGCCGACGAACGGCGACACGCTTTTGTAAGCCGCCCCCGCCACAACAACCGTGCCGTCGCCACTCAGGGCCAGGTCGTAGGTCACCGTTCCCGGAATCAGGTTAACGAACCGGACGTAGAACTGATTCGCACTGGTTGCACTGCTGAAATCATCGTTGACGACCAGCACTTCCGGCTGCGGGCCGGTTCCCGCCACAACCAGCGAATAGTACTTGTTG
>CAXUEB010000260.1:1498-3551 GCA_964249775.1 uncultured Spirosoma sp. | reverse complement strand
GCGGTTGTCGTAGCCGGAGCCGTAATGGTATCTTCGGACGCGCCGGCCGGTACGATGGTGTAGTTCCACGCGTTGCCCGGAAAGGTGTTGTCATACCGGATCGGCACTGGTGTTCCGGCGCTGGTCGTTGTCGCGCCGGCGGGCGTAAAGCCGCTGTATTTGGTGCCGCCGATGAACAGGTCGACGCCGGGTGCTTCGGGGGCGGCATGAAGCAGCTTAACCCGTGCCCCGCTCGTGACGACCGAACCGGGCAGCGTCAGGGCATTTTTCTCGCACGACCAGCGCCGTAATGCGGTTAGCGCGAATAAGGCATAGATTCGGTAGCTCATAAAAGAAAGAATCCGTTTGGGTTGGGTGCTCTACGGTTGCATAAACCACAGGGGTTTGGTGTGAAAATCCAGTTCCAGCCCGCCAATCTTGGCCAGCGCGTCGGCGTTCCAGACGTATTCCGAATTGTAGCGCGGGCGCAGCCGCTGCACGGTCTTGCCGTTGTTGTTGATATACAAGGCGGTTGGCAGGGTAAGGCCCGTAAACACGTCGGGGCTGTAGTTATGCCGGCGCATATCCGTCCATTGCTCCAGGAAGCCCCAGCCCCACTGCGCGATGTACTTTTGCAGCATGATCTGGCCCAATTTTAAGTCAGCCGCGGCCGTTGGAACGATAGCCGGGTTATTAAGGTACGCCGTGCGGTCGGCCGCCGATACGTTGACGTACGACGCCGTCAGATGGGCTTCGATGCCTTTCCGGTAAGCTGCCAGCGCGGTGGCTGGATCGCCTTTCAGGAAGGCGGCCTCGGCTTTGATGAACTGCAACTGGGCGTAGGTCATCAGGGGGAACGGGCCTTTGTCGGTGAAGATGTACCGCCCCGTCGTGCCGACCGGTGGGTTGACGCCTAACTGCGTTCCCCACGGGCTAACTGCCCGCACGTTTACCGGTATGCTGGCGGCCGTCGATTGACCCTGACCCGGCAGCAGCCCCCGGTAGGTACCGTCGCCACTCAGGGCCAGCATAACCGGCAGGCGCGGGTCTTTGACACCCCCAAACGTGGTGCCGTCCAGCAGGCGTAGCGTATACGCCGACTGACTGTAGAACTGAAGGTTCTGCCGCAGTGGGCCGTAAAAGCTCGCGTCAGCCGTGCTCAACCCGTTGAAGATAAACTGCGCGTCGTCGGCGTTGCTGGTAAAGGCGCTGTCGACGTAGGCAATCACCTGATCGGGCTTGTACAAGTTTTTCTTGTTGGAAAGGTGGTGCGCGTTGATGGCCAGCAAACCGTAGGCAAACCGTTTCCATTTGGTGCGGTCGCCCCGGTAGATGACGTCGCCCCGCGCCAGCGACGCCTGCGAAACGCGCCCGTCGGACCGGTTCAAATTTGCAATCGCTTCCTTAGTTAATTCGACTACTTTGGCGTAAACGACCTCCTGCGTGTCGTAATTGAAAACGTTTTTGTCAGGGTCCTGGTCGAAGGCTTCCGACAGGATGATCTCGCCGTGTACGTCGGTTAGAATCTGCCAGCCCCACGCTTGCATTAGTTGCCCTACGCCGAGGTAATCCCAGCGCTCGTTGGTCCGGGCGTCGTTAATCAGGTTCAGGGTGTTACGCCCACCTTTCCAGTAAACTGCTCGCCAGAATTCACCTCCGGCGTCGGACGAGGGTGCGTAACCCTGAAAGTCCCACACGCTGGTCGACACGTTGCTCTGCCAGTTCTGCACGTACTGCCCAATGTAGCGGCCGTCGATCTGAAAGGCCAAGGCGTATTGGTTCTGAATGGGAGCCAAGAGCAGCGCAGCTTCTACATTGTCGGGGTTGTTTGGGTTGTTATTGATGTCAAGGTACTCGTTGCAACTGCTCAGCACCAAGGCCAGCCCCGTTAGCAACAAACCAAGTCGTTTTCTGAATGTCATGGTCATTGATTGTCTTACAGTCCAAGGTTGATGCCTACGTTGTACACGCGCGGTAGGGGAAGGTTGCCAAAGTCAATGCCGTAGCCGCCCGAGCCACCCGTGGCCGTGTTAACGCCGTTGACGCCCGGATCACCGCCGGTGTAGTTGGTCAG
>CAXUEB010000260.1:581-1488 GCA_964249775.1 uncultured Spirosoma sp. | reverse complement strand
GCGCGTACTGGTTCTGAATGGGAGCCAGCAGCAGCGCGGCTTCCACCACGTCGGGGTTGTTGGGGTTTTTGTTGATGTCGAGGTAGTCGTTGCAACTGCTCAACACCAGCGCCAGTCCTGCGCAGAGGACGGCAAGGTATGGTTTTAGCGTCATGTTAATTAAAAGCCTACGTTGATGCCTACGTTGAACGCGCGGGGCAGGGGTACGTTGCCGAAGTCGATGCCGTAGCCGCCCGAACCGCCCGTTACGCTGTTGCTGGCGTTTACGCCGGGGTCGCCGCCGGTGTAGTTGGTCAGCAGCAGAAGGTCCGTGCCGGTCACAAACACGCTCGCCGACTTAAATAGGCGCGTCCGGTTCAGCAGCGACTGGGGCAGGGCGTAGCGAAGCGTTACTTCTTTCAGGCGCAACCAGTTGACATCGCGCTCGATAAAATTTTCGTCCGCCAGGGCTGTGTAAAAGCCGTTGTTATAGTAAGGTACGACCTGAATCGTGTTGGGCGTTGGCTTGTCGGTGTTTTCCAACCCGTCTTTCAAGACGCCCGTGAAGACGCGGGGCGTTTCGCGGTCGAGCGTTTTCGTACTCAGGCCCGTGCGGTACAGGTACGACTCGGTGCCGTTGTACACGTCGCCCCCTTTACGCGCGTCGATCAGAAAATTAAGCGACAGACTCTTGTAGGTAAACCCGTTAACGAAGCCGATAACAAAGTCTGGATTGCGGTCAGCCACGACGTTCCAGACGGTTTCCGTGAGGGGTAGACCCGAGACCGGGCTGATGAGAATGTCGCCGGCCTTGTTGCGCAGGTAACTGTTGCCGGTCAGCGTCGTCAGCGAACCGCCCAACCGGGTGCCGTTGCGGATGTTGCCGTACAGCCACGTGTCGGAACTGTAGAACTCGGGCAGAAACGGC
>CAXUEB010000260.1:0-571 GCA_964249775.1 uncultured Spirosoma sp. | reverse complement strand
AGGCTTTCCAGCCGGCTGTTGGTTTTGGTAAAATTGACGGTTGCGTTCCACGAAAAATTGGTCCGTCGAATCGGCTCGGCTGTTAAGGACAGTTCAAGGCCGTTGTTCCAGGTTCGGCCGCCGTTGATGGTTTTGAGAATGAAGCCCGTGCCGTAGCTGATGCGCAGGTCGCGGATGATCTGGGCTTCGCTGGTGCTGCGGTAGTAAGCCGCGTCGAGACCCAGCCGCCCGTTAAAAAACTTCAGTTCCGTGCCTACCTCAAACGACGTGACCATTTCGGGTCGGAGCGATGGGTTAGGGGCCGTAAAGCCGTAGGAGAAACCGCCACCCGTCGTGGTCTGATTTTCGTAGGCCTGCGTGGTCGAATACTCCGGGGCTTCTTTGCCTACCTGCGCCAGCGAGACGCGCAGTTTGCCGTAACTAAACGCGTTGCGGAACGCACCTGGCTGGACCAGTTCGGTAAAGACAAACCCCAACGACGCCGATGGGTAAAAAAACGAACGGTTTGCTTTCGGGAACGTACTCGACCAATCGTTGCGGCCCGTCACGGTCAGGAATAGTAGATCGTCGT
>CAXUEB010000259.1:0-7729 GCA_964249775.1 uncultured Spirosoma sp. | reverse complement strand
GTCAACAACCGTCGCGGTCGTTTGGGCGTCAATGGACCACGTGCCGGATTTTTTGTCGACCGTAACGCCGGGAAAGTTACCCGTTTTCTGGCGCAGGCCGGTCAGTTGGTTGAACAGCGACGACTTACCGGCATTCGGGTTGCCCAGGAGGGCGACGATGGAGGAGTTCACTCGTTTGGGGTTGAAATTTGTCGTTCGCTCCGGCGACCTGGAGTAAACCACAAACTAATCAATTAGTATGGTGGCCGCTTCGGACCGACGCATGGACAGGCAGTACCCCGACACGTTCAGGCAAATTGGGTCACCCAGCGGAGCTTTGCCGTGCAAACACACTTCCGCCCCCGGCAGGCAGCCCATTTCGAGTAGCTTCAGCGACATCATCAAATCGTTGAACGATTGAATGGTGGCCCGCTCTCCAATTTTCAGGTCGGCTACGCTGCGCTTACTCATGGGTTTAGCGGCTATCTTTATTTAGATTCATACTAATTAACGCAAGATTACGACGGAAAGTTTGTCTGTGCAAGGAATGTCGAAAAAATGAGGACTCCGGTTTAACGCAGAAAAGCAGCCTTATCGACTGCTTTTCTACCTACCTACTGTAGTTTACGCACCGGCCGCTTCGTGGGCCACCCGGTGTCACGTTTGCGACAAGGCAGGCATCGGCAGGCTGTAGTCGCTGGTTGCTTCTAACCGGCTTACCAACAGACCTTTGCGTTGCCGGCGTACCGCTAAAAACAGCCAGTCGCCCACCGCACTCCGCATTGTCCGGCGCGACGGCATGAAGTAGTGAAAGAAAAACCACCGCATGACCCAGGCCAGCGCGCCGGTGAATTGAATGCCGTACAATTCGGTGATGCCCTTGCCTAAGCCTAAACTGGCCGATTGACCCAGACCAGGGTACGTGAATGGCCGCAGCGGCTGACCCTTAATGGCCCTGGCGATGTTGCGCCCAACGTATTCGCCGTGTTTAATGGCCCACAGAGCGTTGGCCGGGCAGGCTTGCCGAGATGTATGGTGTTTGACGTGGCAGGCGTCCCCACCGCCCCAGATGTTGGGATGAGTGGGAATCTGCTGGTAGGCGTTGGTGTACAGGCGCTGCATGGGGTCCCGCTCCATTGATTCGGTGCCGGCCAGCCGGATGCGACTCTGCCCGACCGTCGAGATAACCATCCGGCTGGAAAGGAATGAATCGTCGTCCAGAAAAGCGCCGTTTGGCGTTACCCGGACAATCCGGCGGTTGGCAATGATTTCGATGCCGTACTGGGCCATCGTCCGCTCGGCGTAAGCAATGAGCCGGCCGTAGCTGGGTTGCAGCGTGCCCAGCACCCGGTCGTCACTGTGCACCAGCCGAACCCGCGGCTGAATGGCCGACAAAGACGGATACTGCTTTTTCAGGACGCCGACGTATTCGACCAAGTTGGTGGCCAATTCAACGCCGGTGAAGCCGCCCCCGGCGACGGTAAACGTTAGCATCTGACGGGCCGTAGCCGCCGGTACGTGAGCCGCCTGCCTGACTAAGTCCTGAATGGCTTGCTGCGTCCGGTGAAAGGCCCCACGGGCTTTTATCTGGTAGCCATGCGCCCGGATGCCAGCTACGGCGCTGCTGTCTTCTGATCCGATGCCGAGCAACAGGTGATCGTAAGGAATGGATTGCCGGGAGCCGTCGGCCAATGCTACGTCTACCGTATTAGCCACCGGGTCAACGGCAACGGCTTGCCCTCGTACCAACTTCGCCAGGGGTAGGACTTCCGTTAAGGGACTTTCCTGACACGCGTTGCGTAGAATGCCGGTCAGCGTTTCGGCCGTCCAGCCGTGAAAATAATGGTGTTCGAGCGGGCAAACGACCGTGATAACCACCCGGCCTTCCGACAGCGGCCCGCGCAGGCGCTTGACGAGGGATCGGTACGCGCACACGGAGACGTAGCCTCCGCCCAGGATGACGAGTTGAATAACCGAAGCGTTCATGGCAGAGAAAGTGGGTTTAAAGGGCGGGGGCAAGGTCGAAAACGGGTGATTCGGGACAGACGACGGCTGGCGGAGCGATGACTTTACCGAAACTGCAATCGGGCGCTACGTCGAAGCCTAAGTGGGCAAAGCGCCGGGCCAGGGTGCTGATGTATTCGGCCTGATCCAGCGTTGGGTTGCCCACGCTGAAGTGCCCTTCGTGACCGGCCTGGGCCAGCAGCATGGTTTCGGCTAAGCAGGCGTAGGACAAGCCCCGCGGCAGACCGATGAACCGGCTCAGTTTTAGGTGCGACATGGCAACCAGTCCGCCGTCAATGACCCGCACGTCGGGGCGCTGCTCAAGCAGCGACGGGTTGGTGTTGCGGGGTTGGGTGTCGTCTAACACCACGGCTCCCGGTTTGAGATGCTCGCTGTGCAGCAGGGCGTCGGCCGCGCTCGTCAGCAGCACCACAATGTCGGCCTGCTTTACGTCGGTCATCTGCTGGGAGACAACCGGCTTAACCCGCCAATTCAGGGCCGCCATGTCGGCCGCCAGGTTGTTGAGCCGGCGTTCGTTGCGGGCCACCAGCAGGTAATCGGCTTCCGGCTGATGCGTCGCCAGTAGGCTACTGACCAAACTCCCCACGCTGCCCGTTGCGCCCACCAGCGCCACGACGGGCCGGGCAGCCGCGCTTTGCCGAATTAACTGCGCTACTTTTTTCCAGGTAATGTAGGCCGTAAAGGCGTTGCCGTTGGTGATTGAAACGTGCGGGTTAGCCGTCAGCAGCTTACCCCCCAGCGTAATCGGCGACGTGAGCGCGCCCAACCCTACAATTTCGGCTCCGGTCGAAGCCGCCAGTTCAATGGCTTGTTCGACGCGGGGCATCATCAGCTTTTGCTGTTCCAGCAGTTGCCGACCCGAGTAGGGCAGCATAATAATGTGACCTTCGGGTTGGGTAGCACCGGGCGTCAGCGTAACGTCGCTCCACAGAAAAGGCGGCAGGGGCCGGTTGCGCAGGGCATACCGGTACACGGAATCGGGAACCCAGCCGAGAGGAGCGGCCAAGTGTTGGAGGTCACGGCGGTAACTGGAACGCAGGTGGACGAGGAAGGCAAATTTTTTCATGGCTTTTGCTTCAATGATCTGGTTAAAAAAAGAGGAAGTTGATTAGACAAACTGGTTAAAAAGAGAAGGTTCAATGGTGCAAAACAAAATTGGTAACAGATCCGCGGCCGGGCTTTCGGTTTTAGGCCAAAAACCTCAACCTATCGGCCAAAAGCGTTCCAGCCCAACAACGTGGGTAATTTCGTGGGCACAAAAAGTCAATTGATGAAGAATTTGATTGCCCGAACGAGTTTGTTCCGGTCAGCAATCCGGGGAGAAGACCAGCGTCGGCGGCCGTTCTATAACTGGCTCAGCCGTTCGCCGGCGCGGAGCAGCGTGTCGTCGTCTTTGGCAAAGCAGAAGCGTAGAACGCGGTGATCGGTCTGATCGTGGTAAAAAGAGGAAACGGGGATGGACGCTACGCCAATCTGTTTGGTCCACCGGACGGCCAGGTCGTAGGCCGGCTCGTCGGTGATGTCGGCGTAGGAAACGTTTTGGAAAAAGGTGCCTTCGGTTGGCCTAAAATGGAAGCGCGACCCGGCAAGGGCTTGCAGGAACAAGTCGCGTTTTCGCTGGTAGAAGTCGGGCAGCGCCCGGTACCGCGCGGGGTCTTGCAAGTACTCGGCGAGGGCGTACTGCATGGGCGTCACGGTGCTGAACGTCAAATACTGGTGAATCTTGCGAAACTCCGTCGTCAGGGCTTCGGGCGCGAGACAGTAACCGATTTTCCAACCCGTGATGTGAAAGGTTTTGCCGAACGAACCGATTACGAACGTGCGTTCGCGCAGGTCGGGGTGCGTCATCAGCGAATGGTGCGTACGGCCCGGTTCATCGCTACGGTCAAACACAATATGTTCGTACACCTCGTCGCTGACCACAAACATGTCGCGGTCGCGGATCAGCGCGGCCAGTTCGTCTAAGTCGTTCCGTCGCCAGACGTGGCCAGTGGGGTTGTGGGGCGTGTTGACAATAATCAACCGGGTGCGGTCGGTAATTTTCTTCCGCACGACCGACCAGTCGACGGCGTAATCCGGTGGCGTTAGCGGCACGTAAACCGGAACCCCGCCGTTCAGTTCAATCGCCGGCACGTAGCTGTCGTAAGCCGGCTCAAACACAATGACTTCGTCTCCGGGCTGCACGACCGCCGAAACGGCCGCGTACAGGGCTTCGGTCGCGCCCGACGTAACCGTAATTCCAAGTTCGGGGTGGTAATCAACGCCGTAGCAGTCGGCAGTTTTCTGGGCAATGGCTTCGCGCAGGGCCAGCACGCCCGCCATTGGCGCGTATTGGTTGTGCCCGGCGCGCATCGCCTTCGTGACCAACTCCGTCAGCGCCGGGTCGGCCGGAAAGTTGGGAAACCCCTGCGACAGGTTCAACGCGCCCACGTCGGCCGCCAGCTTCGACATCACGGTGAAGATGGTCGTGCCGACGCGGGGCAGTTTGGAGGAAAGCGTGAGCGGCCGTTGGGTCAGCATAAAATCAGTAGCACTACGTCAGCACCCGGATGACGGCTTCCGAGAAGCGTTCCATTTCTTCGAGTTGCGGGCTGCACTGCATCAGCAGGAAGTCGACGCCCACGGCCTCGAAAGCCGCGACCCGTTCGGCAATCTGGTCGGGCGTTCCGGTCAGGCCCGCCCGCAGGCCCCGGTTCGAGACCGAGTAATCTTCCAGCGACGGCTGCTTTTCCAACTGCGTACCAGCCAGCCACTGCTGGTAATTCTTGTAACCGGCCGCGAAACCGTTCACGTCCGTGATGCGGGCGATTTCGGCGTTCACCTCTTGCTCGGTTTGGCGCACGATGGCGTAGGCCGCCACCCCAAACTTCATCGGCGGCAAACCGAGTCGGTCGCGCCGTTCGATGGCTGCGGGGTTGTCGCCGTGCATGACGTAGCCGTCGCAGCGCTCGGCAATCAGATTCTTAGCCGCTTCCGACTCGCCCCCGGCGTAGATAAACGGGCGCGGCTGCGACAGCGGTTTGGGTTGGAGGATGCTGTCATCGACCCGGTAATACTTACCCTCGAACGTAAAATGATCCTCTTTCCAAAGGTTATCGACCACGTGCAGCCACTCGGCGGTGCGGGCGTAGCGGTCGTCGTGCTGCTCGAAGTGAACGCCGTACTTCTTGGCCTCGTCCTGCCACCACGACGACACGACGTTAAGCGTTAGTCGGCCCCCGCTAATGTGGTCGATATTGGCGGCTTGCTTGGCCAGCAGCGCGGGCTGGTGAAACGTCGGCCGCACGGCCACCATCAACTCAAGGCGCTCGGTAACGGCCGCCAGCGCGGCCGCCGTCGACCACGCATCGAGCGAGGGCGCGGCTTCGCCCTTGATGTCGTTCAGGTTCAGTTCGGCAATAAGCGTCAGGGCATAGCCCAGCTCCTCGCTGCGTTGCGCCAGCTTTTTTACGTAGGCCCAGTCAGCCCGCATGTTTTCGTCTTCGACGTTGCGCAGCCACCCGCCGAAGACGGGCATCCAATAACCAAATTTCATAGGTGCTGTATCTGAACCTAAACGGTTTTTGGAAACCGTTTAGGTTTAAGCCGGTACAAGTTCCAATTGCGTTTCTAAGTAATCCACAAAGCGGGCGTACGGATCGAATCCGACGACGTTCACCGCGTCAGCGACGAAGTTCGACAGGGCGTTGATATCGTAATAAAGAATTTCACCCGTGCGGTCGTCAATCAAATATTCAACACCACCCACGTCCATCTGAGCGGCTTTGGCAATGCGTTCTACGTCGGCGATAATGTCGGCCGGGGGCGTGTACGCTTCGACCGCCCGGCGGCCCGGTTGGATTCCCCGCTTCGGCGCTTCGGTTAGGCAGAAGTCGGCCTGGGGTTGTTCGGGAATCGCGCAGATTTCGGCGGGGCAAAGGTTAAAGCTTTGGCCGGTCGTGAACACCTTCATGGCGTACAGAAACTGGCCGTTCAGCGTTTCAACGCGGACGATGTGGCCCCCGCGGGGTTGTACGAACTCCTGCACTAAGGCCGTCTGATCGATGCCGAGGTCAATCTGATCGGCTTCCACGGCCGCCCGTAGACCGTCGGGCGTGTCGAACCGGACAATGCCGGCCCCGGCCCCGCCGATGTTGACCTTCACCACAAGCGGAAACCGCAATTGTTCGGCCGCCCGCAGCACCTGCGACGCGTGATTGACGACGAACGATTTAGGGAAACGTAAACCCAGGTCGGCCAGCAGGGACAACTGCCGCGCTTTGTTGGTTTCGATGCTCGTGGCGACGGTGCCGTTGATAACCCGCACCGGTGCCGCACCGGCGGACCGGCCGGAGCGCCCGATGCGCTCCAAGTGCGTCAGATAGCCCGCCGTGTGGAAAATGCCTTGCCCGTTGCCGCGCAGGTACGCCGATGAACTCATCCGGTTGACGACCAAGGCGTAGGGGCTTTCTTCCGCCGACGGGTCGTAGAGGTGATGGGCCGCGTCGATCTTTTCGTAAGCAATGCCCCGGCGGTCGAGTTCGGCGAATAAAGGTTTAAACCACTCGGGGTGTTCGTAATAAATACCAATTGGCTTTTGCGTGTCGGTCATAATGCGTGGTGTCGGCGGTTTCGTACCCGTCGAAACGAATAAGCGAAAACGAAGGTAAGCAGGATTGACGTTGCCTGCGTAACTCCGGTTGGCTCTTTTTTAGTTGCCGCCCGTGCGGCAAACCTTGGAAACGCAACTGACCGCAGCCCGGCCCGACCGAACGCGCGGTGCTCCGCCCACGCGGCCTGCGCCGGGACCCGACCGGATTTCGTTATCTTTGCCGTCACCCACCCCGTCGACGGCTTGCCCAATTCCGGCACCCGACCAGTTGATTCCGTAGGCATGACACCAGTCTTACCCATTACCGACGCGTCGGCCGCTCCCGTTTTTATAACCGGCGCGACCGGCTTCATCGGCTCCCACATTGCCCGGCAGTATTTAGCCGCGGGTCATCCCGTTGCGGCCCTGCACCGGCCAAGTGGAACCCCGACGAAAACTAACTACGGTATGTTGACCGACGTGGCCGACCGCATTACTTGGCACGAGGGCGACGTGCTCGATATTCCGTCGCTCGAAGCGGCCATTCAGCGAGGAAGCGACGTAATTCACGCGGCAGCGCTTGTTTCGTTCGTGCCGAACGATCGGCAGCGAATGGAGAAGGTCAATGTCGAAGGCACGGCCAACGTGGTCAATGTGTGTTTGAAGGCGGGCGTGCGGAAGTTGGGGTACGTCAGTTCCGTAGCCGCGCTGGGTCGACCGGTGGTTAGGGCAGGGGAGCCGGGCCAGGCCGTTTTGGAACCCGACGGCCGGATTGTTATCACCGAAGCGCAGAAGTGGGAAGAGTCGCCCGCCAATTCCGCCTACGCCAAAACCAAATACCGCGCCGAACTGGAAGTCTGGCGGGGCGTCGCCGAGGGCCTGAACGCCGTGTTGATTAATCCCAGCGTGGTGCTCGGCGCGGGCGACTGGAGTCGCAGCAGCCTGCAACTGATTCAATACGTGTACGACGAGAAACCGTTCTACCCGGTGGGTTTGGCCAATTACGTCGACGTGCTCGACGTGGCCGGGGCGCTCTACCGGCTCATGCAGTCGGACGTGAGCGCCGAGCGGTTCATTCTCAACGCGGGCACCATTCCGTACCGTTCGCTGTTGGAACAGATAGCGGCCGCGCTGGGTCGGCGACCACCCACCCGC
>CAXUEB010000258.1:0-7740 GCA_964249775.1 uncultured Spirosoma sp. | reverse complement strand
TGCGGCTGGCGGCTCAGAAACTGCCGGTTCGGACCAAGTTCGTGGTTCGGCGCGACTATCAGGAGCAAAGCGACGACGAATAGAGCTTTAAGCGACAAACAAGATGAAAAAGGAAGATTTAACAGGATTGTCGGTTGAAAACCTACGGTTTGAGATTGGTGCCGAAGAGGACCGTCTGCTGAAGCTACGATTTGCCCATGCGGTATCTCCCATCGAGAATCCCATGCGCATTCGGGAAAGCCGCAAACGCATCGCTCGTTTGCACACGGAACTGACAGCTAAATCGCGGCAAGCCTAATACGACACGACGATGGAAGAGCAACAAGCACCAGCACCGCAGGCGGAAGAGCAAACCCCGGCGGTTGTAGCAACAGAACAACCGCAGGCAGCCGTCCCGGTAGCCCCCGCAACGACGGGTGCTACGGATGAAGCACCAAAGCGGAACGCACGCAAAGAGCGCATTGGGCGGGTGACGAGCAACAAAATGCAGAAGACCATCACCGTGGCTGTTGACCGCAAGGTGAAGCACCCGCTCTACGGTAAGTTTCAGAATAAGACGAAGAAACTGACGGTTCACGACGAAAACAACGATTGCAACATTGGTGATACGGTTCGGGTTATGGAAACCCGTCCGTTGAGCAAGAACAAGCGTTGGCGTTTGGTCGAAATCATCGAAAAAGCTAAGTAAGCCATGGTACAGCAAGAATCAAGATTAGGCGTAGCCGATAACAGTGGCGCGAAAGAAGTGCTCGTTATCCGCGTCCTGGGCGGTACGGGCAAACGGTATGCGTCGGTCGGTGACAAGATTGTCGTAACGGTAAAGCAGGCGCTGTCGTCCAGCAACATGAAAAAAGGTACGGTATCGAAAGCCGTTGTCGTTCGCACCAAGAAAGAAGTACGCCGGAAAGACGGTTCGTATATTCGCTTTGAAGACAACGCGGCCGTACTGCTCAATAATAACGATGAGCCGCGGGGCACCCGAATCTTCGGACCCGTTGCCCGCGAATTGCGCGAGAAGCAGTTTATGAAGATCGTATCGTTAGCACCGGAGGTATTGTAAGATGGAAAAGAAAATCACGCTGCCGAAACATAAATTCCACGTCAAGACGGGCGATACGGTGCTCGTGATCGGTGGAAACTCGAAAGGTCAGCGCGGAGTTGTGAAAGAAGTTATCGTGGAGAAAGACCGTGCTCGCGTTGAGGGCGTCGCCATGATTACGAAGCACATGAAGCCGACGGCTTCCAACCCGCAAGGGCGTCTGGAAAAGACAGAAGGATCGATTCACATCAGCAACCTGAAATTGGTTGATCCGGCTACCGGCGAACCAACGCGCACGGGTCGCAAGGTAAACGAAAAGGGTAAGCTGCAACGCTTCTCGAAGAAGACGGGCAACTTCATTCCGGATCCGGCCATTCGTCGCGATCAGTAACACGAAAAAGTCTCCAGAACATGGCAACGCCAAGACTTAAAGAAAAATACGTAAACGAGGTCGTACCTCAGTTGAAAGACAAGTTTCAGTATAAGTCGGTTATGCAAGTGCCGCGCCTGAGCAAAATTGTCATCAACAAAGGCATTGGAGCCGCCGTCGCCGATAAGAAGTTGGTGGACGTGGGTGTCGATGAACTGACGACGATCACCGGGCAGAAGGCTGTGCAGACCTTGTCGAAAAAAGCGGTTTCAAACTTCAAGCTGCGGGAGAAGATGCCCATTGGCGCGAAGGTAACGCTGCGCGGTGAGCGGATGTACGAATTCCTGGATCGGCTGACAACGGTGTCGCTGCCCCGCGTTCGCGACTTCAAAGGCATTAGTGATAAAGGGTTCGATGGACGCGGCAACTATACGTTCGGCGTGCAGGAGCAGATCATCTTCCCGGAGATCAGCATCGACAAAGTCGCGCGCATTTCGGGCATGGACATCACGTTTGTGACCACGGCTACGACTGACAACGAAAGCTACGAACTGTTGAAAGCAATGGGTATGCCGTTCGCGAAGAGCGGCAAATAATAACCAACCGACATGGCAAAAGAATCAATCAAAGCACGGGAGCGGAAACGCGAGGCAATGGTGCTTAAATACGCTGCGAAGCGGGCCGCCCTGAAAGCCGCCGGTGATTACGTCGGCCTCGACAAACTGCCTAAGAATGCATCACCCGTTCGCCTGCACAACCGCTGCAAACTGACGGGTCGCCCACGGGGCTACATGCGCAAGTTTGGTATCTCGCGGGTCACGTTCCGGGAGATGGCATCGGCGGGTAAGATTCCGGGCGTAACCAAGGCAAGCTGGTAAGTCCAGCCGCCACTTTCAGTTGTAATTCAGTTTCCGTAATTTTGCGAACTCATTCGGAAACAGGAGTTTGCAAGTAACGCAACGCAAAGAATGAATACAGATCCAATAGCAGATTACCTGACCCGCGTCAGAAACGCTATCCGGGCTAAGCACCGGGTTGTGGAAATTCCTGCTTCCAACATAAAGAAAGAGATTACGAAGGTGTTGTACGAAAAGGGGTATATCCAGAACTATAAGTTTGACGATAGCACGCCACAAGGCATCATTAAAATTGCCCTGAAGTACAACCCGACGACAAAGCAATCAGCGATTGTTGATTTGCAGCGCATTAGCCGGCCGGGTCTACGTCAGTACCGAGGTGCCGACAATCTGCCCCGAATTTTCAACGGTCTGGGCGTTGCTATTCTGTCAACCTCGAAAGGCGTAATGACGGATAAGGAAGCCAAGACGCTCAACGTGGGTGGCGAGGTATTGTGCTACGTATATTAAACCGAATTATAGAGATGTCACGCATTGGTAAGAAACCTATCGCCCTACCCAGCAACGTTACGTTGTCGATCGACGACCAAAACGTCGTGACGGTGAAAGGGCCTAAAGGGACACTGACGCAGACGGTTGACCGAGACATCTCGGTTGCCGTTGAAGATGGGCAAATTCAAGTGTCGCGCCCCACGGAGCAGAAGCGTCACAAAGCCTTGCACGGTTTGTACCGTTCGTTGGTCAACAACATGGCGATGGGCGTTAGCGAAGGCTTCAAACTCAATCTGGAAGTGATCGGCGTTGGTTATAAAGCATCGGTTGCAAACAATGTTCTCGAACTGCAACTCGGCTACTCGCACAACGTGTATGTCGCGGTTCCGTCGGAGATTAAGGTAACAACCGTAACGGAGAAAGGTCAAAACCCCAAGGTTTTTCTGGAAGGTTCGGACAAGCAACTGCTCGGTGACGTAGCGGCCAAAATTCGTTCGCTGCGCAAAGTCGAGCCGTATAAAGGCAAAGGTATTCGCTTCGTTGGCGAGCAAGTTCGCCGGAAAGCTGGTAAGTCTTCGTCGAAGAAGTAGTTTGTGCGCTTATCTGTTCCTTTGTTCGCCTATCATAGCCGAAACAACACCAAGCAGACAAGCAAACGAACAGACAAACAATTTCAATTCGCCTATTTGGTCGGAATCAAATAACATGGCACTGAACAAACAAGAAAGAAGACAGCGGATCAAGTTTGGTATTCGGGCAAAAGTATCGGGTACAGCCGAGCGGCCTCGTCTGTCCGTTTTTCGCTCTAATAAAGCAATTTATGCCCAACTCATTGACGACGTAACAGGTCACACGTTGGCCGCGGCTTCATCAGTGGAGTTGAAAAGCGAAGTTGAAGGCAACACGGTTGATACGGCGAAAAAAGTCGGGCAGCGGTTAGCCGAAAAAGCCAAAGCGCAGAACATCAACGCCGTCGTATTCGACCGCAATGGTTACCTGTACCACGGAAAAGTAAAAGCACTGGCCGACGCAGCCCGCGAGGGTGGCCTTACCTTCTAAGCGATACTCGCGATGAACACAAACGCAGCAAGACCGACAAAATTTAACGAAGCCGACCTCAAAGAAAAGGTGGTTGCCATTAACCGCGTTGCCAAGGTGGTGAAAGGTGGTCGCCGGTTCAGCTTTTCGGCTATCGTCGTCGTCGGCGATGGAAATGGGGTTGTTGGTTATGGATTGGGCAAAGCCAACGAAGTAACCGACGCCATTGCCAAAGGCGTAGAAGACGCCAAGAAAAACTTAGTGCAGATTCCCTTGTTGAAGCGCACGGTACCGCACGAGATGGAAGGTAAATTCAGCGGAGGCTTTGTCTTGTTGAAACCGGCCGCTCCGGGTACGGGTCTGATTGCCGGTGGTGCCATGCGCGCCGTTTTGGAATCGGCCGGCGTGCACGACATCTTGGCAAAGTCAAAAGGATCATCGAACCCGCATAACGTGGTAAAAGCGACGCTCGATGCCCTGCTAAAAATGCGCTTACCGCATCAGGTCGCGTTTCAGCGGCAGATAAGTGTGGCTAAAGTGTTTAACGGTTAATCAAACAGGAGCAACAGACATGGCACGAGTACGCATCACGCAGGTCAGAAGCACCATTGACCGGCCGCTAACCCAGAAAAACGCCATCAAGTCGTTGGGCTTGGGCAAAATCAACCGCAGCGTTGAAGTTGAATTGAACGACGCCATGAAGGGTGCCATTAATAAGGTGGGGCACTTGGTGAAGGTTGAAGAAATTTAAGTATCTTTGCGATTCTTTTGGCTTTCCGCCCGCCATGACCGTTCGTTACGGCCGTGCTGGAAGACCAAAAGAATCATCGTTTTAATCAAACAGTCATGAATTTAAGCAACCTTAAACCGGCAAAAGGTTCCGTCAGAGAGCGCAAGCGAGTCGGACGCGGGCAAGGCTCCGGTATGGGCGGTACGTCCACGCGGGGTCATAAGGGGGCGCAGTCGCGCTCGGGCTACAGCCAAAAAATGCACTTTGAAGGTGGTCAGATGCCGCTGCAACGTCGGGTGCCAAAGTTTGGCTTCAAAAACATTAACCGCGTTGAGTACAAACCCCTCAATCTCGATTCCATTCAGGCTTTAGTTGATCAAACTCAGGTAACAGTGGTTGACATGGACTTCATGCTCCAGCATGGTCTGGTTAGCAAGAAAGACTTGGTGAAAGTGCTGAGCCGGGGCGAATTGACAACCGCCGTTGAGATTCACGCGCACGCCTTTTCAACGAGCGCGAAAGAAGCCATTGAAAAGGTGGGTGGTAAGGCCATCGTGCCGACCAAAGCAGCCAAAGAGGAAGCAGCATAATTGTTTGAGCGCGGCAACAGCCGTTCCTTTTTTATGAACCGACTCATCACCACGTTTAAGAATATTTTTGCAATTGACGAGTTGCGGAGTCGAATCCTCAACACGCTGTTGTTTATTACGGCGTTTCGGCTCGGTTCAGCCATTGTGCTACCGGGCGTTGATCCGAAAAACTTAAACGTTAATACGTCCGGGTTGCTCGGTTTGCTGGATACCTTCTTAGGCGGTGCATTCAGCAAAGCGTCGATTTTTGCCTTGGGTATCATGCCTTACATTTCGGCATCGATTGCCATTCAGTTGCTTACGCTGGCTTTGCCTTACTTTCAGAAGATGCAGAAGGAAGGCGAGTCGGGTCGAAAGCGACTAAATCAAATCACGCGGGTGCTGACGATTGGCGTAACGGCTGTGCAGGCTATTACGTACGTGAACACGACGATTCCGGCGGAAGCGCTCCTAATTGATCGAGGTTTGTTTACCATCTCGTCGTTATTCATTCTGACTTCCGGTACCATCTTTTGCATGTGGTTGGGCGAGCGAATCACCGATAAAGGGATTGGTAACGGTATCTCAATGATTATCATGATCGGGATAGTGTCGCGGCTGCCGGGTGCCATTATTGGCGAGCAGCAATCGCGCGGTTCAGCCGGGATTCTACTTTTCGTATTAGAATTGGTTGCTCTGTACTTTGTGGTGATGGGTGCTGTTGTTTTAACGCAGGCCGTTCGTCGGATTCCGATTCAATACGCGAAGCAAGTGATTGGCAACAAAGTCGTTGGTGGTCAGCGGCAATATCTGCCTTTGAAGTTGAACGCGGCCGGCGTAATGCCGATCATCTTCGCGCAAGCTCTGATGTTTATTCCAGGCTACATAGCCCAGTTGTTTGCCGAACGGAGCGACTTTGCGGCTGGCGTGGCGAACGCGTTTAACAGCTACACAAGCTGGCAGTATAACATTCTGTTTGCCCTGCTAATCATTGTGTTCACGTTCTTCTACACGGCTATCTCGGTTAATCCAACGCAGATTGCGGATGATATGAAGCGCAGTGGCGGATTCATTCCGGGCGTGAAACCGGGCATTCAAACGTCCGAATATATTGGTACCGTACTTGATCGCATCACCCTGCCGGGCGCGATTATGCTGGCCATTGTTGCGATTCTGCCGGCCATTGCTAACTTATTAGGAATGACCAGCGGTTTTGCGCAGTTCTTCGGCGGTACGTCGCTGCTAATTATGGTGGGCGTCGTGCTTGATACCTTGCAACAAGTGGAAAGCTACCTACTGATGCGCCGGTACGAAGGACTGATGAAGTCGGGTCGGGTACAAGGTCGGACAAACGAGACGGTAGCCGCTTAAGCACAATGGCCGGTTCGGATAAGAAAGACAAGATGATCTACCTCAGGAGCGACGAAGAAATCGCCCTGATCAAGGAGAGTGCCCAAGTACTTGGAAAAGCGCATGCCGAAGTGGCCAAGTTGATTCGGCCCGGTGTCACAACGAAGGAACTTGATACGGTCGCCGAAACGTTTATTAAGGATAACGGTGGATATCCGTCGTTTTTAGGTTTCAATAAGTTTCCGGCTTCGCTGTGTATTTCCGTTAACGACGTAGTGGTACATGGCTTTCCCAGCCGCTACGAACTGCGCGATGGCGATATAATCTCGGTTGATTGTGGCGTAAAGTTGAACGGTTATCATAGTGACAGCGCCTATACGTATCCGGTCGGTGAAGTGAGTTTGGCCGTACGTCGGTTGCTGACCCGAACAAAAGAGTCGGTTTACGTGGGCGTCGAGAAGGCAATTGACGGCAATCGAATCGGCGACATTGGTTACGCGATCCAAGCGTATACGGAGAAATTCGGTTATTCGGTTGTTCGTGAGCTGGTTGGTCACGGCGTCGGTCAGGATCTACATGAAGCGCCCGAAGTACCAAACTATGGCAAACGAGGGCAGGGACCGCGACTGCGCGAGGGTATGATTTTGGCCATTGAGCCGATGATTAATTTCGGCAAGAAAGGCATTATGCAGGACAAAGATGGCTGGACAATCCGGACCGTTGACCGTAAACCCTCGGCGCATTTTGAACACACAGTGGCCGTACGGAAAGGCAAAGCTGAGATTTTAACCACCTTTGATTACATCGAAGCGGTTACCGCCCACACGCGCCTGATGGTTGAACCCCAAGAACTGATGGCCGCATAAAGCGAACATGGCAAAGCAGAATTCAATAGAACAGGACGGCGTAATTTTGGAGGCATTATCGAACGCAATGTTTCGGGTCGAATTGGCCAACAAGCACGAGGTGATCGCTCATATTTCTGGTAAGATGCGGATGAACTACATCAAAATTTTACCCGGAGATCGCGTAAAGTTAGAGATGTCGCCTTACGATTTAAGCAAGGCGCGAATTGTGTATCGGTACAAGTAAGTGAATGGTGGAATGCGAATAGTGAACGGCGAAAGATGAATTCGTGACTTGCTTTTCACAATTTGTAAATCACAATTAACGTCAACTGACATGAAAGTTAAAGCGTCCATCAAGAAGCGCAGCGAAGACTGCATCGTGATCCGTCGGAAAGGGAAGCTGTACGTGATCAACAAAAAGAATCCCCGTTACAAACAAAGACAAGG
>CAXUEB010000257.1:0-7760 GCA_964249775.1 uncultured Spirosoma sp. | reverse complement strand
ACCCGGGTTTTTTTTACGGGGGTTTTTTCCACACCCTTCGGCGGACTTAACGAGCTTGACCTTATTGCGCCACTTTGCTTGGGTACTTCACGGAAATAGATACCGGTTTCGCTTCTTTATCAAATCCGCCTTCGTACGAGTACTTATCGACTTCTACGTATTCCTTGTGTATGTCTGGCTCAAACGAGATGGATCGTCTGACGCAGAAGCACTATGTGCTGGCCGCCTTTAATAGGGACTTCAGTTAACTTGATTTACTCTAATTGAAAGTTAATCGGCAAATTATATCGCACGTTCACGGCTTGACCGTTTTGCATACCGGGTTTCCAGTGCGGCATCTGTGCTACTACACGCATCGCTTCCTCGTCGGCTCCGTAACCGATTCCTTTCAACAAGTTTATGTCGGTGATACTACCGTCTTTAGTGACGACGAAGTTGAGGAACACACGGCCTTGCACCTTCGCTCGTTCAGCGGCTGTGGGGTAATGCAAGTTTTTACCAATAAATTGACCTAACCCTTCCATGCCACCCGGAAATTCCGGCTGGTTCTCAACGACGGTAAAAATCTCACCGTTCACATCGGCGGGTTTACGAGCATTGGCGCGGTCAACAATGGCTCGCGCGCGTTCAGTCTCATTAACCGGCTGATCGCGGTCGGGTTGGGTGCAGAGCGTCAGCAGGCCAGCCAAGGGTAGGACGAGGGCGTAACCGAGCAAGGCCCGGCGGTTGGAAGCGGGTTTCTGGAGCATGGAGATTCGTTGTTTTAGAGTTGACATGGAAACAAAAGGCGTTGTAAGGGCGGTTGCCGGTACGTTGAGTGCATACGCCACCAACTGCCGGGCATACTCCGGGCGATAAGTCGGCTGGTCAGACGTTTGTAGGGCAGTCCAATCGGCCAGAAATTCGTGAACTTCCTGCAAGGCTCGTTTATACAGCCCCAGCACCGGGTTGAACCAAAACGCAGCCCGTACCAATTCGATAAACAGCACGTCGGCGGTGTGGTGCTGACGGATGTGCGCTTCTTCGTGGCGTAACAGCGCGTTGGGTTCGGTTTGGGCGTCGACAGGGTTCAATACCAAATACCGCCCGAACGAGAACGACGGCGTCTGACCCACCGCCGAGCCGTCGTCCGGCAGACGAACGAGCGTGTAGTCTGGTCGGTGCTCACGCGTTCCAGACCCGATCAACCGGAGAATAGAACGCAGGTTGAGCACCAACCGCCCAAGCATGAACGCCACACCCAGACCATAGAGCAGCCAGAACGTATATGCGCTGGTCCAGTCGGGCGAATACGCGGCAGGGTCGCCACCGACCTCGAACGTCGGTAAGGTCATTACGCCCACCGAATTTCGCGTCTCGGTGGGCCACCACGCCGACAAGTCGAACAGCGGTAGTACCAACGACAGCACGACCGAACCAAGCAGGTAAGCCCGGTTCAGCCCGAAAAATGTGTTTCGGCGCAGGAGCAGCCAGTAGCACCCAATGAACAAGGCGAGGTACAGGCCGGCGGTCAGGAAATAAGGGAGGGCGTTCATGGCTTCTTTGTAGTTATAATGACGACACCATTCTTACCTTTTTCACCGTAGCGAACCGTCGATGCTTCCTCTTTAAGGACCGTGACACTCTCAATCTTGTCGGGGCTGATTAACGACTTGGCGCTATCGGCCGGTGTCTCTTTACCGTCGATGATATAAAGCGGGTCGCCACTCAAATTACCGAGCGGACCGGTTCCCCGTATCGTAATTGCTCTAAGTTGGGGCTGATGGGGAAAGTTGGTGGAGCGGATCGTTGGAAAGTCACCGGTTGGGCTGCCGAGGGGTTTGAAAGTGGGTTCGGCCTGCCCCACTCGTTTGCCTTCCCGAGTTTCTAAAACGAATTCAATCGGCAGTACGTACTGTACGGCTACCAGTTTACCATTTTGCCGACCGGGATTCCACTGCGGCATCTGACTGACGACTCGAACGGCCTCTTCGTCGCAGCCGGTACCAATGCCTTTCAAGACGCGTAACTGCTGAATTTGACCTTGGTCTGACACAACGAACTGCACAAAGACGTTGCCCTGAACCTTATTTTGCTGGGCATCACTTGGATAGCGCAGGTTTTTGCTTAAGTAATGGCTTAAAGCAGCCATACCTCCTGGAAACTCCGGTTGCTGCTCAACCGACGTAAAAACACTGCTTGTACGACTGATTGCGTCGGTAGGTTTGGCCGCTGTTGTTATCCGAAGCACATAACCTGCCGAATCCGGTTCGTAGGCTACGACAACCACGTCGTTCAGTTTCGTAGTAAGTCGGGCTAAGCTGACGTTGATTAGCGTTCGCTCGCTAATTCTTACTTCTTGGGTCGTGAATCCGATAAAACTGAACACCAGTAATCCATCAGCCGGTACAGTAATGCGGTATTGTCCTTCCGAATTGGTTTTTGCACCTTGGTTGGTGCCTTTCGCGGTAACAGTTGCGCCCAGTAACGGCTTGCCGTCAGATGCGCTAACTACGCGGCCCGACACCATAATTGTGTTATCGGTCGTCGGCGTCATCACAGCCGTAATCTCTTTTCGCGCCGTCGTCATGGCCAGCAAACCCAGCGCGAGGGGCAGTATCAGCGCGTACTTGCCCAACGCCCAGCGGCTCGTCGCGCGTTGATGCAGCATCCGAATGCGTTGTTTGAGCAGTGATGGACTAAAAAAGCCGTTTGTTAAGGCGTCGGGTCGAACGCCGAACGTGTATTCGATTAAAAATTGAGCATAGCCGGTCGACGGAAGCGCGTCTTGGACCGACGCAACTCGATCGGCCAGAAACTCGTGGACTTGCCGTAGTGCCCGGTCGATTAGCCATAAGGTAGGGCAGGCCCAAAACATCGCCCGCAGCACCGCTAATCCCAGTACATCGACGCTGTGGCCCTGCTCGATGTGCACCAACTCGTGCCGGATGATGAGGGTATTGGTAGCATCCGCGGGATTCAAAACTACGTACTGTAAAAACGAAAACGTTGGGGTGGCTGGGTCGTTCGGCTGCACCAGCACGTGATTAGCGCGTACCTGCCGGGGTGACCGATGAATGAGCCTGAGCAGGCGAAAGGTGCGCAGCCATAGCCGCGTCAGCAAAGCCGCAGCAACCAAGCCGTAAGCCAATAGAGCCATCTGCTCCCAGTCCGGTTCAAAGAGTGAGGAGTTACTGGCAACCGGTTCGGCCGCAAGGGTAGCCGTAGGGAACGTAAGCACACCCGCCGGTACAGCTAACGTCTCGGCCGTATCCGTGGGTAAGCTCGCCAACGGTAACCCCAACGATAGCACCGCTGACACCAGTAGATAAGCCCGGTTGAGGCCGAAAAACGTGTGCCGACGTAGCAACAGGTGGTAGCAGCCTACGAACAGCAGCCCGTAGAGGTTAGCTTTCAGGAGGAAGTCGAGGGCGTTCATTGGTCTTTGTTTTGGTTTAGGAGCTTGATAATTTCATCGGTTTCCTTCAGGCTGAGATTTTTCTCTTGCACGAAAAACGATACCAACTTCTTAAGCGAACCGTCGAAGTAGTTGGTCATCAGTTGCTCCGTCTGGAACCGGCGGTATTCTTCCTCCGTAATAAGTGGGTAGTACTCGTGCGTTTTCCCGTAAGCGGTGTAGCCAACTAATTCTTTCTTTTCTAAGATTCGGATAATGGTCGAGACCGTGTTGTAAGCGGGTTTCGGCTCGGGTAGTTCGGCCAAAACGTCTTTGACGAAGCCTTTTTGAAGCTGCCAAAGCACACGCATGATTTCTTCTTCGGCCTTGGTGAGTTCGCGAATCGGCATGGTTTTGACTGGGTAATGAATCGTCTGCGAAAGGTATGACTAACTACTTAGTTTCACAACTAATACATTAGTTATTTGTTTCAAAATAAGGGAACCCGCCGAGCTGCACCGTTCGTGGTAAGCTGGTAACGGTTCTTGTCAACGAAACGCTAAACACCTGTCCGACTATGGGGTTGTCATACCGTATGACAACCTCGCAACCCATTCGCGCCCTGTTCTTGGACATTGGTGGCGTTCTGCTCACCAATGGCTGGGACCGCAACGCCCGGCGACGGGCCGCCGACCTGTTTGCGCTTGATCTGGACCAGCTTAATGAGCGGCATCACCTGACGTTCGATACCTACGAGTCGGGTAAACTCAGCTTAGATGATTACCTGAAGCGGATTGTCTTCTACGAAAGCCGACCGTTTTCGCCGGCCGATTTCACGCGCTTCATCCTGGAGCAGTCGGAACCGTACCCCGACATGATTGAACTGGTGCGTCAGTTGAAACAAAAACACGGCCTCAAACTGATCGCCGTCAATAACGAAGCGCGCGAAATCAACGAGTACCGCATCCGACAGTTTGGCCTAAACCAATTTATCGACGCCTTTGTGTCGTCCTGCTACGTGCACCTGCGTAAGCCGGACGTCGATTTATTCCAACTGGCGCTCGACGTAGCGCAGGTCGAAGCGGGGCAAGTTGTTTACGTCGACGACCGGGCGATGTTCGTGCAGGTTGCCCGGTCGCTGGGGATGCACTGTCTGCACCACACCAGCTACGCCAAAACCCGCGACATACTGGCGGGATTGGGTTTGTCGGTTGGCCAAACGGTCTAAACGCTTCAATCTACCCGGTTTGGATCGGCCGGGCGGGCGACAATGGGCTTAGCAGTTGCGTTCTTGAGGGCCTGCATAATTACCTCAATCGCTTTGTCCAACTGTGGGTCGGCCCCGGCCGCCGTAGTCTTGGGTGTCATTTCCACGTCAATGTCCGGCGCGACGCCTTCGTTTTCGACTTCCCATTTGCCGTCGGGACTAACCACCCCTAAGCGCGGGGCCGTAATCTGACCGCCGTCTATCAGCACCGGGTAATCGTAGATGCCCACTAAACCACCCCAAGTGCGTTTACCAACGATCTGGCCGAGGTTCCGACGCCGATAGAACTGCGGCAAAGCATCTCCCCCGGAGCCGGCGTATTCGTTTGTAATCATCACGCTTGGCCCGAAGATCGACGCGGCTGGTGAGGTAAACAGCTTGCCTTCGCGCGTCGCCCAGTAGCTCATCACGGGTCGGTTAATATTATCTAAAATATAGTCAGCGACCGAGCCGCCCCCGTTGAATCGCTCGTCCAGAATAACGGCTTTCTTGTCCAACTGCGAAAAATAATAGCGATTAAAGTACGTATAGCCGCCCTCGCCGGTATTGGGCAGATACACGTAAGCGACCTGACCGTTGGTTTGCTTATCGACCCATTTGCGGTTTGCTTCAACCCAGGCCCGGTTGCGCAGGGCGTTTTCGCTCTTGATCGGCATAACCGTCACCGTCCGCGCGCCGTCCATCGTCGGCTTGCTGTTGACTGTCAATAACGTTTGTCGGTCGGCCGCGTTTTCAAAAAAACTATACACGTCGTCGGTGCTTGTCAGCGGTTTACCGTTCACGGCCAGCAAGTAATCGCCCGGATTAACGACTCCCGGAACGCCGGCCGCACCCGGCTCAGTGAGCGGTGCCCGCAGGTCGGGGTTCCAGTTCAAACCGCTGTAAATTTGGGTGAATCGGTAGCGACCGTTCTCGATGCGGTAATCGGCTCCCAGCAGACCAATAGGCGTAGCGTCGGTGGTGGCCATGTCGCCCCCGCGGATGTTGTTGTGGCCGACGACCATTTCGCCGATCATCTCGGCCAGCAGGTAATTCAGATCGGCGCGGTGCCCCACGTGCGCCAGGAATGGTTCGTACTTCCTGCGAATGGCGGGCCAGTCGGCTCCGTGCATGTTTTTGACGTAGAAGAAGTCGCGCTCAATCCGCCAGGCTTCGTTGAAAATCTGCGCCCACTCGGCCCGCGGGTCCACGTAGGTTTCGAGCTTGGTTAAATCCAACTTGCCGGCTTCAGCCGTGGGCTTCGCTTTGGTATCGACGATGCCAAACTTGTTTTCCGACTGGGCGTAGAGCAACTTACTGCCGTCGGCGCTGACGGCGTAGGTCGTGACCTTTTTCATGAACTCCTCAACCTTGCGCGCCTTCCAGTCGAATGAACTAAGGATGTTGCCACTGCCGTCGGCGGCCCGTTCGAGGAAAAACAGCTTGTCGTCGGCGGCCGTTTGCAGGTCCGAGTAATCGCGTTCGGGGGCGGGCAAGGCCAGAATGCGCTGGTCAATCTGGTCGAGATCAATGACAAACGTTGCGCTGACGGGTTTGCTGGCCATCGCAACCTTTATCGCTTTAACGGCCT
The DNA here is from genome assembly GCA_964249775.1 of uncultured Spirosoma sp. Lineage (GTDB taxonomy): Bacteria > Bacteroidota > Bacteroidia > Cytophagales > Spirosomataceae > Spirosoma. The sequence goes on along the minus strand of CAXUEB010000257.1, from coordinate 1,547 downwards.
TCTGCGTACTGTCGGCCGGTAGCTCATCGCGCGGTTTCTCTTCATCACTTTGCGGAGCGAGGGGCGACGGGTCGCCTTTTTTCAGTACGACCACGTACAGGCTTCGCTTCACGGGCCGTTCGATCGAGGTCATGTCCAACCAGCCCGAATTGTACCCGTAGTTCGTACTGGCCGCGAAGTACAGGTGCTTTCCGTTGCGGCTGAAACAAGCCGATACCGCGTCGCTCATGCCGTCGGTGATCTGCTTGCTTTTGCCGGTGGCCAAACTGTACAGGAATACCGCCCGGAGTTGGTTGTCTAAGCGTTTGGTGTAAGCAATCCAGCGGCTGTCGGGCGACCAAACTGGGTTAAGCGATCGTTCGGGATGGTCGTAGGTATCTTCGTCGATAAAGACCCGCTTCTGCGTCGCAACATCGAGGTAGTACACCCGAAGCCGCTTGTCCGTAAAAACCAGCTTTTTGCTGTCCGGCGACCAGCGCGGTTCGTAATAAAACGACGGGTCGTTCCAGTCAATGACGGTTTTCTTCTGCCCATCCAACTGGTCGGCAATCACTAAGTTGTACTCACCACCGGCGTCGGAGAAGTAAGCGATTCGCCGACCATCGGGCGACCAGGCTGGCGAGCGTTCGTGCACGCCGGGCGTTTGGGTCAGGTTGCGAATGTCGCCTTTTTCGAGTGGCACCGTCATAATCTCACCCCGCGCTTCAAACACGGCCCGGACGCCCGCCGGCGAGATGCCGCTCGCGTGAATGAACTTGACGGCTGGTTTAAACTGCGGGCGCAGGGCCAGTAAATCGGGCGCGATTCGAATACGTAGCGGCTGGGCTTTGCCCGTTGTCAAATCGAGCCGGTGGAGTCGGCCGGCCTGTTCGTACACCAACTCGTTGCCGTTGGCGGCCAACGCTCGAACGTCAAAATCGGTGTGGTTGGTTACCTGCCGGACCTGTTTCGTGCCCGTCTCGTAAGCAAAGACGTTCATCGTTCGGTTGCGGTCCGACAGAAAATACACGGTTTTGCCAACCCAGACTGGCCGCGTGGCGGACGCGTGCTCGTGCGGAATGGCGAGGGTTTCGCGGGTCTTTACGTCGTACAACCAAATGGGCGTTGTTTGCCCGCCCCGGTAGCGTTTCCAGGTGCCGAACGGGTCTTTGATGGGCGTGTAGGCCAGCGTAGTGCCGTCCGGTGAATACTGGCCGTGCTCGGCCATCGGCATGGGCAGCCGCTCGGGCAAGCCGCCCGTAAGCGCGACCGTGAAGAGCTGGTTGTAGCGGGCCGAATTGGCCTGCCGATTCGAAGCAAACACGATTTGTTTGCTGTCGGGCGTCCAGCCGCGCACGATGTCGGCGTTGGGGTGAAACGTAACCCGGCGCGGAAGCCCCGCGTCGGCGTACCGGCCGTTGACCGACACCACGTAAATGTCGTTGTTGCCGTTGTAGTTACCCGAAAAAGCAATCCATTGACCGTCGGGCGAAAACATGGGATCAGTTTCGGCTTCGGGGTGAACCGTCAGGCGTTGCGGGTTCTGGCCGTTGCGGTCGGCGAGGTAG
>CAXUEB010000256.1:0-7778 GCA_964249775.1 uncultured Spirosoma sp. | reverse complement strand
CAAATATAGCGCGCTGAGTTGACTTGGGCAAGCGCCGTTCGGGAAAAATCTTTTTGGAGCCTTTCCGGCCGGAACCATTAATTTCGCCCCTCTTGGCCGATTGCGCCGGTCTCGGCAAACGCCGGCCGCGCCCAATCTGCCCGATTCCATGACCTGGCTTTACCAATTTTCAACCACCGAATTTGTGTTTGTCGGCGGCTTTGTGCTGTTGTACGGCTTGTACATGCGACGTACCTTCCGGCTGGCGCGCCAACTTAATACGTCGGCCTGGGGCGTCGTGCCTAAGTTTTTTCTGCGCAGCAGCTACCTAACTCTGCTGTTGATTGCCTTGCTGGGGCCGTCGTTCGGCGAAGCCGAGGGCGACGTGGTAACGCTGGGGCGAGACGTGTATCTACTCGTTGACGGGTCGCGGTCGATGGACGCGGCCGATGTGGTGCCGACGCGCTTGGAGCGGGTAAAGTTTGCGGTGCAGCAACTCTGCGACACCTTACCGACCGACCGCTTTGGTTTGATTGTAGCCGCGCCCGAATCGTTCGTGCTTTCGCCCCTAACGGCCGATCACGACGCCCTGAAGCGGTTCGTGCGCGACCTTCGCACGGACGTGTCGCCTTCGGGCGGAACGGACCTGTGTGCCGCCATCGTGCTGGGTCGGCAAAAATTATTAGCCGACCCGACAACCCGGCAAAGCACCAAAGCCTTAGTCTTGTTCAGCGACGGCGAAACGGCCGGTTCCTGCGACCGGGCAGAGCTGGCCCGGCTGCGGCAGTTTGGTATTCCGCTGATTACGGTGGGCGTCGGCACGGAAGCGGGCGCGTCGATTCGGAACGGGCGGGATTTTATTCGAGACGACGCCGGGCAAATCGTACGCAGTCGGCTGAACCGGCCGTTTTTGCAGGGGTTGGCCCGCGACGGGCGGGGATCGTACCTCGAAGCCGATGCCAACGACCGGTACGTTGACCAACTGGCTGATGTGCTGCGCGCGCTGCCAGGGCGAACCATCGACCGCAATCGGGTAGCCGTTTTGACCAACAAATACTACTATTTCTTACTGGCCGCCTTGGCCTTGTTCGTATTCGATTTGCTGATTACCGTCCGGACGTTCCGGCTGTGAGCGTCTTTCGCGGATTCATCGTATTTTTGGTTTTATTTTCCGTTGTCTTTCTGATGCTCCACGCTTCCGCGTTTTATGTACTGCTGATGGTCTGGCTTTGGGTGACGAACTCGCTCTTCCTAAACCAGATTGCGCGCAATAATCAGGCTCGTTTACAAGCCGAACGGGCTTACCGAGCCGGACAGTACGCGCAGGCGCTGGTCTATTACGAGGCCTTGAACCGCAGCGCAACGCCGTTGGACCCGGCCGTGCGGCTCAACCTGGGGCATACGCAGTTCCGACTGGGGCAGTACGACCGGGCCAAACCGCAGTACCGGGCGCTGCTGGAATCGGACCGGCCCGACTTACGAACGGTGGCCGCCACGCAGTTGGGCGTGCTTGCCTGCCTCGAACGCGACAGCGCAACGGCCCTGCGGTTATTTGAACAGGCTTTACTCGAAGACCCTGATAATGAACCGGCCCGCTACAATTTTGAGTCAGTTAAACAACGTTATTCGGGCAGACCACTCGCGCCGAAGGTAGCGCCGTCGACAAGTCGTCAACCGAAACGAGTGTCTAAGCCGGAGCCAACCGGGGGCGAGCAGGTGGAGCGCTCCGAGCGGCACGATGAGTTACTGCGCCGGTTCCGCGGGCTGAATATCAGCGGGGAACAAGCCTTGCAACTGCTCGACGCCATGCAACAGGACGATCTGCCTTACGCGCTCACCCGCGCGGCCCGCCGGCCGGACAGCAAACCCGTAACGGGTGGTAACCGCTGGTAACCGCCACACAAGGTCCGTTTGGTTAGCGGCAGACGCCCGGATTACATTTACGTCAACAACAAACTATTGACCGGATTTTGACCCGCATCATGAACGAAGTCGTTATTGTTTCCGCCGTCCGAACCCCGATTGGCTCGTTCGGGGGCGTTTTATCCACGCTGTCGGCCGTCGATCTGGGGGCCGCGGCCATTCGGGGGGCACTCAGTCGGGCCGGAGTAGCGGCCGATCAGGTCGAGGAAGTGTACATGGGCAATGTAGTGTCGGCTAACGTCGGCCAGGCCCCGGCCAAGCAGGCTGCTGTGAAAGCTGGTTTGCCCGCCCACGTTCCTTGCACGACCATCAACAAAGTGTGCGCATCGGGGGCCAAAGCAATTATGCTGGCGGCCCAGTCGATTCAATTGGGTCTGGCCGATGTGGTGGTGGCGGGTGGCATGGAAAGCATGTCCAATGCGCCCTACTACGTGCCTAAAGCGCGGTTTGGCTACAAGTACGGCAACGCTGAACTGGTCGATGGCCTGGCCCGCGACGGGCTGGTCGACGCCTACGATCAGTGCGCGATGGGCGTTTTTGCCGATCAAACCGCCCAAACCTACGGTATCAGCCGCGCGGCTCAGGACACGTACACGGTGCAGTCGTACCGCCGGGCCGAAGCGAGCACGGGCAACGGGCAGTTTGGGGCGGAGATCGTACCGATCGAGGTAACGGGTCGCAAAGGTAGCGTGATGGTAGGCGAAGATGAAGAATACAAGAACGTGATCTACGACAAGATTCCGACCTTGAAACCGGCTTTCTCGGCGGATGGCACCGTAACGGCCGCCAGTTCGTCGCCCATCAGCGACGGGGCGTCGGCCTTAGTGGTGATGAGCCAACGGAAGGCCGACGAACTGGGGCTTAAGCCGCTGGCCCGGATCGTGTCCTACGCCGACGCTGAACAGGAACCGCAGTGGTTCACGACGGCCCCGACCAAAGCCGTGCCGCTGGCCCTTGAACGCGCCGGCTTGACGACGGCCGACGTTGATTTTTTCGAGGTTAACGAAGCCTTCGCCGTGGTGCCGCTGGCGTTCAGCGAGTTGCTGGAAGTACCGCAGGATAAACTGAACGTGCTGGGCGGAGCCGTGTCGCTGGGGCATCCGCTGGGGGCGTCGGGTGCGCGCATCGTGACGACCTTGACCAATGTGTTGCAACAGAGAGCCGGGCGCTACGGAGCCGTGGGTATCTGCAACGGTGGAGGTGGCGCGTCGGCCATCGTCTTGGAAAGACGTTAACGAAAAACGTATAGGTTGTACCGCATTGTACTTCACGCATCCGAAGAAGGGTCCAACGTTTCTTGCCCAGGTCTACCGGGCTGCTGGTCGCAGGGGCACACCGAACTAAAAGCAATTGAAAACATTCGGGAGGCCATTCAAGAATATCTGATGGTTGTCAACGAAATGACGGAGGGGCAGGACGTTCGAGTGATCGACATTGCGACCTGACTTAACCGTTGATGAATAAAAAAGCGAACCTGTTTATGATTTATGCAATGCGCAGGAAAGTGTCAATTTTTGTTATTCCTCCTTCGTCGGAATGACAAAATTCCACAGGTAACAAGACCCGAAACAGGTTCAACTATTATAACCCCCTTCTCTGTGCCCATTCAGGAAACTAACTTTAACTTCCCCGGCCAAACCGGTTTTTACCGGGGCAAAGTCCGCGACGTGTACTCGTTCGAAGACAAGTTGGTCATGATCGCGTCGGACCGGATTTCGGCCTTCGACGTGGTCTTGCCCCGGCCCATTGCCCACAAAGGGCAGGTCTTAAACCAAACGGCCGAACACTTTTTGCGGGCAACGGCCGACATCGTGCCCAACTGGCTGTTGGATGTGCCGGACCCCAACGTGAGCCTTGGCCTCCGGTGCGAACCGTTTGCGGTCGAGATGGTCGTGCGGGGCTACTTAGTCGGCCACGCCTGGCGGCAGTACCGCGACGGGCACCGGACGCTCTGCGGAGTTGCCTTGCCCGACGGCCTGCGCGAGAACGACCGCTTTGCTGAGCCGATTATTACGCCCTCGACCAAAGCCTACGAAGGGCACGATGAAGACATCACTCGCGCAGAAATCATTAGCCGAGGCTTAGTTAGTGAAGCGGACTACGCGCAGTTAGAAACGTACGCGCTGGCTTTGTTTGCCCGCGGTACGGCCATGGCCGCCGAACGGGGGCTGATTCTGGTCGATACCAAATACGAGTTTGGCAAACGCGACGGGCAACTTTACCTGATCGACGAGGTCCACACGCCCGACTCATCGCGCTACTTCTACGCCGACGGCTACGACGCCAACCTCCAGGCGGGCCTACCGCAAAAGCAATTATCCAAAGAGTTCGTTCGGGAGTGGTTGATTGCCAACGGGTTTCAGGGAAAGACCGGGCAGACTGTGCCCGCGATGTCCGACGAATGGGTTAACCAGATTTCGAACCGCTACGTTGAGCTGTACGAAACCGTCACGGGTCAGCCGTTCCAGCCCGACCCGGCCGCCGACCCGCTGGTCCGCATGGAAGCGAACGTTCGGCGGGCGCTGGCTCAGTAATCAACGCTCGGAACCCGTTAATACGATGGCAGCCCGCTGGTCCGTTTGGTATAAATCGCCCGCTTGTCGTCCCAATAATTCAACTTACCTTGCCGTTTACCGTTTTACAGATCTATGAAGTTTACGATTGAAAAAAACGAACAATACGCCTTGGTTCGCCTGGCCGAACCGGCGCTGGAGGGCGACGTCCCGACCGAGCTTGAAACGCTGAGCCGCGGGTTGTTCCGCGAAGGCTACAGCAACATTATTGTGGACATGGCCGCCGTTGCGTCGATTGATCCGGCCGGCGTCAGCACCATCCGCAAGGTAAATCGGCAATGCACCAACGAAGTGGGGTTACTGATTTTGGTCACTAAGGATGATGACCTGATTGAATTTTTGGACACGGCGAACATCAGCGACCTAACCATCCTGCCCACGGTGGAGGAAGCCATTGACGCGGTGTTTATGAACGAATTAGAAAACGATTTTCGCAGCGAAGACGACGATGAGTACAATGCAGGGGTTGCCAGCAACGGCCGCGATGAATAAAGACCAGGAGTCGGAACACCACCGCCCTTCGTACCCGCCGTTTACGCTGACTATACTGGGGGCTGGCTCGGCCACGCCCACGCTTCGGCTCCATCCAACGGCGCAGTTGCTCACCATCGGCACTGACTACGCCCTGATTGATTGTGGTGAGGGTACGCAGTTTCGGCTGATCGAGCAAAAAATTCGGCCCGGTCGGCTGCGTTATATCTTTATCAGCCACCTCCACGGCGACCATTATTTCGGCTTAGCCCCGCTGCTCTCGACGCTGAACCTGGGCGGGCGCACGGAAGACTTGTACCTGTTCGGGCCACGCGGATTAGACGAGGTGTTGACGACCATCTTTCGGGTATCGAACTCGCGGCTGGGCTACAACCTGCATTTTCAGGTCGTTGACCCCGATCAGCCAACGCTGATCCTCGATCATCCGACGGTGACAGTCGAGTCGATTCCGCTTCAACACCGGATCGATTGCACGGGGTATTTGTTTCGCGAAAAACCGGCCAAACTCCATCTGCTGCGCGACAAACTGCCGGCTGATGTGCCGGTTCATTACCTCCGGCAACTCAAAGACGGGCAGGACGTGCTGGATGCCGACGGCCAGGTGCTGTACCGGGCCGCCGACTTCACCGAACCCGGCCCCAAACCCCGCGCCTACGCGTTCTGCTCCGATACCCGTTACGTGGAAGCGTTAGTGCCGCTGCTGCGGGGCGTCGATCTGCTGTACCACGAAGCGACGTTTCTGGAAGACAATGCGCAACGGGCGGCCGAGGTTTACCATTCGACGGCCAAACAAGCGGCTACCATCGCGGCCCAGGCCGGGGTTGGTCGACTGCTGATTGGTCATTTCTCATCGCGCTACAAAGAGTTCGGCGGCTTCGTAGACGAGGCTCGTTCTATTTTTCCCCATACCGATTTGGCCATTGAAGGGCAAACGGTATCCATTGAAAGCGGGTCGTAGTTAAATCGACGACCCGCTATCCACCATTCTGCTCCGTATGTTTCTGCTGTTTCGTTTGGGTTTCCTGGAGGTGGGTTGGCTCGACCTGCTCGACATTGGCTTAGTGGCCGTACTCATCTACCAGATTTATAACCTCGTTCGGGGCAGCGTGGCCAGCCGGGTGTTTATCGGTTATCTGCTGGTGTACTTCGTTTACTTGGTCGTTAAGGCGCTGGGGCTAAACCTTCTGACGACTATTTTGGAGTACTTCATCAGCGTCGGCGCGCTGGCCCTAATCATTATCTTTCAACAGGAAATCCGCCGGTTTTTACTCTTAATTGGTAAATCGACCAACCTCACCAACAGCCCGTGGGTTCGGCGTTGGCTGCTGCGCCGGCCCATTCATGCCGAGCCGAACACGCCACTAAAACCTATCCTGGATGCTTGTAAAACGTTGAGCGCCGAATTTTCGGGCGGGTTGATGGTGATTGAGCGCAATGACGACCTAACCAAGTTTACCCAGTCGGGCGATGTAGTGGACGCGCTGGTGACCAAGCCGTTGCTGCTGGCCATTTTCAACCAGTACAGCCCGCTGCACGACGGGGCCGTCATTATCGGCGACGACCGAATCCGGGCGGCCCGCTGCATCCTGCCGGTTTCGGACGACGACGACCTGCCGGCTGCGCTGGGTTTCCGGCACCGGGCCGCCTTAGGTATGAGCGAAGCCACCGACGCGGCCGTTATTGCCGTTTCGGAGGAAAGCGGCCGACTGGCTTTAGCCTTCAACGGCGAGTTATTTACTAATCTGACGACAACGGAGTTGGGCGAACGGCTGACGCGTTACCTGAGCGAACCGGGCCGCTAAAACCATTCCGGGCAGGGATCGTTTCTGCTTCAATCAGACCGGCCACCCCTATGAAGTTTGTATTCGTTTTTCATCTGATTGCGCTGTTCACGACAACCCGGCCCGCCCGCGCTCAACTCCGTTTAGATAGCGAGTCGGGTGGCGTGCTCGGTACGAGTTACAACGTGGTGCGGATTCCCAACACGGGCGGCACCCGGTTTGACCTCGCCCGCGAACTGACGGCTAAACCCAAACTCTTTTTTCGCGCCCGGCTGGGCTACACCCTTGCCAACCGGCACACGATTTCGGCTTTATACGCGCCCCTGACCGTGCGCTACGACGGCAGTTTCGGGCAAACCATCAACTACAACAACGCCGTGTTTCCGGCGGGACAGCCCGTTACGGCCTTTTACCAGTTCAACTCGTACCGACTCACCTACCGCTATGATTTCGTGGCGCGGGAACGCTGGCGCGTTGGTCTTGGCCTGACCGGTAAAATCCGCGACGCGAACGTTCGGCTAACCGACCAACAACGGGATACCAATTTTGATAACGTTGGGTTTGTGCCGCTCCTGAATTTCTACGTGGCTTACCGACCGGCAACGCGGTGGACGCTGTTGCTGGAAGGTGACGCGCTGGGGTCCCGGTTTGGTCGGGCGGAAGACATTTTCGCGGGAATTGCTTATCGGGTCGCCAACGGCGTCGGTCTGAAAGCCGGTTACCGGGTCGTCGAAGGCGGGGCTAACGTCGAATCCATTTACAATTTTACCTGGATCAACTACGCGGCAGTAGGGCTAATTATTCAGCCGTGAAAAAGGCGTAAGGTACAGGGAGTGAAGGGAGTAAGGTGTAAGTGGGCCGTCACCCCTACTTTAGACCTTACCTCCTTTACTCCCTGCACCTTGTTTCAATACTCTAACGTCGCGGGCAGCGCTTTGGCTTGCTTCACGAAATCGGTGACCTGATCGACCGAGGGCGGTCGTTGGGTGAGTTGCTTTTTGCTGTTAAGTTGAATCAACGTCGCGTGTAG